>JANQRQ010000241.1 GCA_028284485.1 Planctomycetaceae bacterium
TTGCACCGATTCGTCCCCGCTACGTTGCAGATTATCCCAGTCAGCGCCACTTCTCTCCGACGCATTGATGAAGCTCGCCAGGGCAGAAAACTGCCACGGTTGAACTTCGCCACCTTGTCGGGCGGTAATGATGGCAAGAATTCGATTTCGAGCCTTTGCTCCGCCCTGTCCGATCGCGGTTTCGATGCAGCGCTGGACCATTTCCAGCCAACCCGACGTCGCTTTCGGATTGTCGATGAGAACTTGCAAAATCGAATTCGCGTGTCCAGTCGCTGACGACAATACGGCTGTTCGCATCCACCGATCCTCTAGGTCTTGTGCTGCAAATTGCCCGAGGACTGTTCCCGCCTGCGGGTCGTTCCATGCTCCAAGAGAAAGGGCCGCTTGGAACCGGACCTGCAATTGCGGATGGTGAATCATTTCGGTGACGCGGGCTGCCAATGCAGAATCAGAATTCAGCCTCGGCTCCGAGAGAAGAAAGGCGAATCGTTGCACACGCCAATCTTCGTCATCTACCGCAGTTCGCAAGACAGCCGACGACAATTGATCGAGTCCACTCAGCGTTCCCAATGCATGGATGCGGGCTGTTGGAGCTTCAGCCGAAGTCGCAAGTGCTTTAAGATCGGATACAGAAGAATTATCTTGCCGATGAACAAGTATTTGTTGAGCAAGATCGCGAATTGTTCCGTTACTGCTTCTCAGTTGCGCAACCAATTCGGCGGTCGACATGTCCGAAAGTTTTGGCAATCGCTCTGGTCGATTTCCTTTGCGATACACACGATAGATTCGCCCCAAATTGTCGCCCGAGCGAACGTTCAGCCGCTTTTGCCAGTCGTCGGGAATCCATTGGGGATGCTCGATAACTTGACGATACATGTCAGCGACCCAAAGGGCCCCATCCGGCCCCGTGCCAAGTTTGACAGGTCGCGACCACACATCACTCGACGAGAGAAACTCCGACTGCGCTTCGTCGGGATGCCGCTCGCCGCGAAATGTCACACCACTTGGAATAACCAGGCTGCGGTGCACCAAATTGTGGACCGGCTCACAGATGAACGCGGCTGAGTCGACGTCGGCGCCCAGACTCGTGTCGCGAAAGATCAGCGGGCTGCAGGCCGACGTAAAACGGTTCGCTGCAAAGAGATCATTAAATCGGTCGACAGTGCGGCTTGAAGGAAACACCGGCGGTGCGACCGGAGGCGTTAGCAAATGCACAGTCGGACTTGGCGCAGGCACATCGCGGTTGCGGCCGAGATAACGATCAGAAATCACGAAATGAAAAATGGGACGACTGTTGCTACTACCGAACCAGTTTCCCCAATTGTCGCACACTCGACCGTACTGCGTGCGGCCACTGACTGTCTCGAGTACGCCTTCATCCGGCTTGATTCGAATATCGCGGCCGGACATATCGACAACCCGACCGGTCTGAACGGATCGAATCTCTTGGCTGTTGTCGCCGCTTCCCAAGTAGATCCAATTGTCGAGGCCATAGGCAAACCCATTGATTCGATGTTGTGGATTGGATTCGACAAAACCCTCGAACAGCGGTCGTTGTTGATCGGCTTTGCCGTCCCCATTCGAATCCTTCGCGAATATCACGGTCGGTGCAGCGCTGATCAACACACCATCGCGCCAAGGCATGACGCCGGTCGGATAGCTCAGCCCATCCAGAAACAGCGTCGCCCGATCGAACACGCCGTCGTCGTTTTCGTCTTCGAGAAACTTGACCCGCCCACCGGGACGTCCATTGGCGTCGATACCTCGCGGATAGTCTCCCATTTCAACGACCCACAAACGACCATCCGGCCCAAACGCGAAACTGACCGGGTCGGCCACAAGCGGTTCGGAGGCCACCAATTCGATTTCGAATCCTGGCGCAAGGCGAAAGGACGACAGTGCATCCTCGGGAGATAATGCCCCTTCCCCTTGCGGGTTGTTTAAAACTTCATGCACTCGCTGAATCACAACCTCTTCCGTCCCTTCGGCCCAAGGGCCCGGTTGGTTGTAGTAAATCATCGAGCCTTCAACCTCGTAACCCCCTTCACGACGGACGCGTTCCGATGCGACATAAGCAAATACATCATTCGCATAGGCCGTAACCCACAGATTGGGATTTTCGAGTTCCTGCTTCAGACGCAACGCATAATCGACAACGACTTCGCCCCCCAGAAAAACCATGGTCAACGACTCGCCGAAACTCCACGTCTGAATCGGCATGGGATAGGTTTCAGGGAGTCGACCCTTGCGCTCGTTGATGGCCAGCATGTTCTCAGCGTGCCGTCGATTCTGCGGACGTGTGCTTTTGAGCTGTTCCTGTAGTTCTTCAATCGACGGACGATCGACAACTAAGCCGGCATAACCAAACGACGTGATCGGGCCTTCTTCGATCGCCTGCATTGGACCGGACAAAATCCGCTGGACTTCGTCCGCGATCGCTTGTCCGTGCGCCTCAGAAAACTGTAACTCCCCGCGAGGACCAGGATTTGAGTCCGCACCAGCGCCAATCGTGCAAAGTGCAACCGCTCCCGAGTTGGATTCTTCGATGAATTCAGCCGCATACCCGGCCCAGTCGCCACACACACGATTAAAATTGCCGCCCAGTGTCGTGCAATGGCAAGCGTAGTTGAACACTGTGCCGCGAACCTTGCCATCCCGCCCCGTGATCTTGAGCACTGGCAACGAATGGTCAACCGGTCCAGCTGGTGTTTCGCCAAAACCCGACCAGCGTCCTTGCTCCAAGACACGACGATTGACAGCGAACCCAACCTCGCCCGACGCAAATGACAATTCGCCGGGTGACAAATCGTCGATAGCCAACCCCACCGATTCAACAACTCGATCGGCCACCCATTCGGTGTACTCGCGTGTGTCTGCTTCCTGTTCTGCGGTAAACGGGACTGCAAAAATATTGACCAATCCGTCAGAGATATGCGGTGCCGTATGCGAATGCGTTCCACATTGCACGAATCGCTTACGCGTAATTCCGTATTGGCGTTCGAGTCGCTGTTGAATCGAAGTTGTCAGCACACCTGGAAAACCAATCGTATCAACCGCAATCAACGCGTGAATCTCGCCATCGGCCGGTCGTAGAACCATAGCGCGTGTCCACAGTTTCGTTTCAATCCCTTCAGAAACTGTGCTTCGACTTCCATAACCGGATAGCCGCAATGGTTTCGAGGGCGTGATATCGACCTTGCTAAATCCGAATTCGAGTTCGTCCGCGGCACTTTCGCGATGAATAGCCGATATCACCACCATGACCGCAATCAGAATCAGCATCCACCCTCGAACGAAAGTTGTGCTGCCAAACGGACGCCTTGCGCAATTCCCTGTTACCGTTCGATTCGTTTTACCCTGAGTCATTACGAGCCTTTGCTAATCGAATGCAGGTCGAATTCACCAGATGGCAGTTTGCAGTTGTTCGTTCCTAACCCAATATCCTGCGAACGTAAGAAGCGGCGATTCGGAACTGCAGGAACGAATTGCGGTGTCGATCTCGAAATACCACGACTTCATCGAGCAGAGCCATGACGTTCTCGCGTTCTGAGTTGAAAACCTCGCTGCAACTTCAAGCAAGCTGGAGCCTTCTGCCGTTTCGAGTCGGCGACAATTGAGTTTATTCAGTTGCGTGTCGTGCTGCAAAGATCTTGCGCTGAACTTCGACCACTCCCCGGTCGGCCGAACCCGTCGATGTGCCGCGACTGATTTGTGATCACCACTCGCAACTGCGGCACGATGATGGATAAAGATTTGCGCGATATTCGAGTCAAAAACCTCCTACTTTTATGCGGCATTCCTGACAAACCGAACGGTTAGGCCGGGTTTGCCTCTAAACGCCACGCCAGTTTTGCCGAAAATACAAAAGATACGTCTGAGGCGATTCGGAAAGTTCAGACGTCTGCTTTGTGAACCCAAGTTCACTAAACCAAGCATTTTCAGAGGGATCTGAGGGGGGCGGTCATGGGATTGACCACAACGTTGAATACTGCGCAAGGCGGTATGCAGCTTAGCCAAACTGCGATCGATGTCATTGGCAACAACCTAGCCAACAGCGATACGAACGGGTTTAAGGCGGCGCAAATCCTGTTCTCTACACAGTTATCGCAGACCCTCAGCATTGGTGCTCCACCAACCGCGACCAGCGGCGGTACCAATCCCATGCAGATCGGCCTTGGTGCCAAGACGGCAGCGCTCACCACCGATTTCGGCCAAGGGGCGCTCCTCGCAACGGGGGGAACGAGCGATCTGGCGATTCAGGGACCGGGATTTTTTGTCGTCGAAGGGAGTAACGGCCAAGCCTATACTCGGGCCGGCAATTTCCTGCTGAATGAGCAAAGCCAATTGGTCAACACACAAGGCGCACGAGTTCTTGGGTATGACATCGATGCAGCAGGCAACGTCGACACCGGCACATTGGTTCCGCTGGAGATCCCATTCGGAACAGTCAGCAGCGGAAACCCGACAACCACGGTTTCCATCACAGGCACATTGTTGGGTACGGGGGACGTAGCGACCCAGGGCACGATCCTCAACAGCGCCCCATTAGTCGACGGTGCTGCAGCATTGATCACAGCAGCGAGCGCTGGTACCACCCTCCTCAGCGATCTTCGCTTGCAGTCCGATCCGGCGACTCCGCTGTTTGCCGTTAACGACGAGATCACCTTTGCTCCAACGAAAGGGACTCAAACGCTCAGCGGGACATCACTAACAGTGCAGGCTGGGACAACCGTTCAAGAGTATCTCGACTTCATCAACGAATCACTTGGAATTCAAGAAACCGACGCGGGTGGAGCGCCGCTGGCCGGCAGCCCCGGCGTCACAATGGATGCAGGTGGCTCCGGACAAATCGTCGTCACCGGCAACTACGGAACGGTCAACGACGTAACCATTGGTGGTGGAGCGATTCAGAACAACGGCACACCAGTTGATCTGAGTTTTACAAAACTGCAAACGGCAGATGGTGAAGGTACGTCAACCAGTTTTATTGTTTATGATTCACTTGGTACTCCGATCACAGTTCGAATGCACGCCTATCTTGAATCGACTTCAGCGAACTCCGCAACGTTCCGCTATCTAGTGGAATCGAGCGACGATAGCGACCTCGACATTGCCGTTGGAAACGGAACGCTGACCTTCGACAGTGTGGGAGGCATCACTGCCAATAACGATAACACGTTCGTCATCGATCGCGCCGCGACGGCTGCCAGTCCCTTGCAGTTCGACATCGATCTTTCGACGATTTTCGGCGGCGTGTCAGATTCGGGCAGTGAATTGCAATTTGCCTCGCAGGATGGCACTCCACCGGGGACATTGACCGATTTTGTGATTGATGAACAAGGCTTGATTCGAGGAGTATTCGACAACGGCCTGATCACTCCGGTGGGGCAGATCGTCCTATCAACATTTGCCAACTCGTCCGGATTGATCCATACCGGCGACAACCTGTTCGTCGTCGGCGTGAACTCCGGCGTCCCCAGAATCAGCATTCCCGGTTCCTTGGGCTCAGGAACCATTCAAACAGGTGCCATCGAGAAGTCGAACGTGGAAATCGGTGAAGAACTCATTGAGTTAATTAATGTTTCCGCAGTTTATCGAGGTAATGCGCGAGTCATTTCAACGGCCCAGCAGATGATCGACGAATTGTTGATCCTCGGTCGATAGCCGTCTGCTTCGGAATTCCGCGATTCGCTGACCCACAATTGCCAACGCCCTTACCGCGTATTACGCTGTAAGGGCGTTTTTATTTGCGCGGTATTCGCCGAAGCGAAAGCATAAAGGTTGCGGAATGTATCTCAAAATGGCCAAACGGGTGGTTTTTGAAACCGATAAACGCCTGTTGTGGAAATTCTGCTGGAACATGGGTTATCGCGGCATCCGGTCCGTCATGAAGTACAAGAGGCGGATGCGGCGTGGCGAGTATTTTCCGCCGTTTCTTTACATTTCGATTATCAATAGCTGCAACTTGCGATGTCAGGGTTGCTGGGTCGATGTCGCTGCCAAGCAGGAGAAAATCGACCTCGATGCAATGAATCGCCTCATCAACGATGCCAAGGCGATGGGAAATGCGTTTTTCGGTATCGTCGGTGGCGAACCGTTTATGCATCCGCAACTTCTCGACATCCTCGCTGCGCACCCAGATTGCTACTTTCAAGTTTTCACCAATGGCCAATTCATCACGGACGAGGTTGCCAAAGAACTCAGAAGGCTGGGTAATGTCACGCCTTTGATCAGTGTCGAAGGAAACGAAATCATCAGTGACGAACGACGTGGGCGCCCCGACGTTTTGAGTTCCACGATGCAAGGAGTCCAGAACTGCCTGAATAACAAAGTCTTCACCGGCGTCTGTACGAGCCTTTGCAAAACCAACATCGACGACCTCCTGACGGAGGAATGGGTCGACCGGCTGATCGAAATGGGAGTGCTTTACACTTGGTTTCATGTCTATCGACCGATGGGCCCCGACTCCTGCCCGGACCTGTGTTTGACTCCGGAGCAGCAATTGAAAGCTCGAAAGTTCGTCGTGGAGATGCGAGCCAAAAAACCGATCGCCATTATCGACGCGTACTTTGACGGAGAGGGGCAAGCTTTGTGCCCGGCAGCAACCGGGATCAGCCACCACATTAATCCTTGGGGCGATATCGAACCCTGCCCGATCATTCAATTTGCCAAGGAATCGATCTACGACAAAGAACGCACTTTAGGTGAGACGTTCATTCAGTCAGAGTTTTTGAGCGACTTTCGCAAACTCGCAGCATCCTCGACCCGAGGATGCATTGTGTTGGAACGACCGGACCTTCTACACGAACTTGTCGTCAAACACGATGCTAAGGATACAACGGCCCGCGGAACCGCGCTTCAGGAGTTACAAGCCCTGCAGGTTCGGACCTCGCAGTACAATCCCGGCAACGAAGTTCGCGAAAAGAACTGGGTGTACCGTTTCGCCAAGAAGCATTTGTTCAACGATTTCGGCGTCTACGACGGGTACGACCACACCAAGACGGCGGCTCCCGGAATTCTTGACGAGCGACGCGAAAGCACAACGAGCGAGCCCGCTGTCATGAATTGAGTCGATTTTCACTGGGGTTCGTGAATTCAGGTCGCGATGGAATCCCCGTGAAATGATCAAATCCTAGATTTTCGCAACGATTGAGCCTCGAGGTATCCGCGATGAACAACAAGGTGCGATCAACGGCTGTGAAACTGCTTCTGTGTTTGTCGGCAACAGCCACAGTTCACCGCGTGGCGCAATCTGCCGATCGTCCGCCGAACATCGTGTTAATTGTCAGCGACGACCAGGGATACGCCGATCTTAGCTGCTTGGGCGACACGCAGATTAAGACCCCGAATCTCGATCGTTTAGCTGCCGAAGGCGTGCGTTGCAGCAGCTTTTATGTGACGTGGCCGGCTTGCACGCCCTCTCGCGGCAGCCTTCTGACCGGACGTTACCCGCAGCGTAACGGCCTCTACGACATGATTCGAAATGACGTAGCAGATTACGGGCATGAATTCACACCGGAAACTTACGCCGTCACACCGGAGCGAATTCTCGGGATGGACGTTCGTGAAATCATGGTTTCCAAGGTGCTGAAGCAGGCAGGTTACACGAATGGTGTTTACGGCAAATGGGACGGAGGGCAACTGCTGAGGTACTTGCCTTTGCAACGCGGTTTCGATGACTACTTCGGTTTTACTAACACGGGAATCGACTATTGGACTCATGAGCGCTACGGCGTCCCTTCTATGCGGCGACGAAACGAGCCGGTCAAGGTCGAAGGCTATTGCACGGAATTATTTAAAGACGAAGCCTTGCACTTTCTTGATGAAAACAAAGACAACCCGTTCTTTTTGTACATCCCGTTCAATGCACCACATGGCGCGTCGAATTTTGACAAGCCAGGACCCCAATCACCCGAGGAATACACCCGTCGCATGTACCCGGATGTCGACCTCAAATCGGCCAACTCCAGCATCGTCCGTCGCACTGTTTACATGTCATGCGTCACCTACATGGACGACTGCATTGGGCAGATTCTCGACCGACTGGACGAGTACAATTTGACCAACAACACCCTGGTGATTTTCTTTTCCGATAATGGTGGTGGCGGCGGTTCCGACAATAAACCATTGCATGGCCGCAAGGGCTGGATGTTCGAAGGTGGGATTCGCGTACCGTTTTTGGCACGGTTTCCCGGTGTGATTCCAGCGGGGTCGGTCAGCGATGAATTCCTGACGGCATTAGAACTTTTCCCGACGTTCACCAGCGTCGCCGGGGGGGAATTGCCAGCCGGCGTCATCTATGACGGCTTCGATATGCTTCCTGTCTTAGCGGGGCAGCAATCCTCCGAACGCCAGACAATGTTCTGGGAACGCAGAGGCGATAAGGCGACTCGGGTTGGTCAATACAAATGGGTCGATTCCGAGCGGGGATCGGGGCTGTTCGATCTCAAGAACGACATCGGCGAACAGCACGACCTTTCGCAAGAAAAGCCGCAGCTTTTGGCTGATCTTCAGCAGCAATTCGCTGATTGGAAACAGGAAATGCTCAACGCGGAAGACCGCGGGCCCTTCAAGGATTACTAGGCACGTCGGGGCGCTGATCAATATCCAAAGTCGGCAGATTGCAGCGACATCGCTGCGTGCTCGATCTCGCTTCTGTGACCTGTCGAAACCGATGCCGTGTCTGCGATCGCCCCAATCCGCGCATTGTCGCGGGCTACCACCAGTGCATCTTGTCGATGCGCTTTCACCTCGTTTTTTGGCGCCTGCATTGCCGTTTGAATTTGCTCAGTCGGTTCGACCTCGCGGTATTCCAATTCGTAAATGGGCGTCGGCGTGAACCCAATCAGAACAAAGCACAACGTCACCCAACCGAGAACTCGACGCCCCACCCCCAACGGCACGTAATCATTGGCGGTCGGTGGGTGGTTCGTCCCCATCAGAAAGAGCAAGAAGACCATCAACAAAAACGAAAGGTTTTGCTTCATCACCATGAAAAGCACTGCCGCGATCAGTAGTGCTTTTCCGACAAATCGCGCTTTCGGCCCGATTAGGGTGTACAAGATATGACCGCCATCGAGTTGGCCGACCGGAATTAAGTTAAGACCGGTTATAAATATCCCCACCCAGCCGGCAAACAGCATGGGCGAAAGGGTCATATCCTGGCCCTCGGCCAACGGATGTCCTTTGGCCAGTACAAACAGCCAGTCGAATAGTAGCGGGTTATCGTAAATCACAATGCGTTGACCATTAACCAATCCCTCTGCGAGATCGTGGACCTCAGCATCGCGAATTCCCAAATATGTCAGTGGCAGTGCGATAACGAGCCCGGCCAATGGTCCCGAAATCGCAATGTCGAACAGCGCACGTCGGTCTGCGACCCCCGTTCCTTGGACAATCACAGCCCCCATCGTCCCGAACGGGGTGATAGGCATGGGTATGAAAAATGGCAAAGTCGCCGGGACGCCGTATCGCCTGGCCTGCAGGTAATGCCCCATCTCGTGCGCCAGTAGCATGAGCATGATGCACGCGGCGTAAATGGCACCGTTGGTCAACCAACTCGATAACACTCCGGCCGGAAGCTGGCTGGGATTGGCCAGCAATTCCCATGGCACTGCCACAAGCCCCCCCGGCTGCATCCCGCGATAAAATGTACAGAAGCAAGTGGCGATGAATAACAGCAACGACAACCGCTTGCGGGATCGGAATTGGCGGTACGGTGGCGGTGCCATCCGCGGCGGTTGCGGGGGAACTTGTTCGACCGGGGCGGCCGGAGGCTGCAAAGGAGCGGAATCTTCCATCGATTCCGGAGTGTCACGAGGATCCATTCGATTCATTCCTGCAGGGACAGTCAGAGGCCGTGAATTGTAGGCAACCGGCCGACGTGTTGAAACCGCGAACTCGCCGGGAAATGGCCGTACAGCCTCATCTCGTAATCTGGAGCGCTCCGAGATGGCTAAAGGCGGCCCCAAGGCGGTCGACGGAGTCCCCATTGGGCCGCTGGGGCAATAATTTTCGGCATACCTCAACTAGCATCGGGTGTTTCGAAATGGTAAAAAAAAGGAAACTGCGACTGTAAACGGGAGCCTCGAATGGGATTATTTGGCAGTTCGAAAGATTGGAATGTCATCGCCGTCATTTACGAGCGAGACCAGTTGTATCGTATCAACGGGAATCGCAGCAAAGGGAAAATGGCGGCGAAAACTCGGGACGGAGCCAAGAACCATGGCCGTACAATCTACTGGGCTGTCTTCGATCAGAAGGGGGCATTCCTCGAAGGTGACTTTGGGCCTGGAATCAATTACATCACTTCCAGCGGCGTATCACCCGATCGCTTGAAAAAGGAAATCCCGACCAACAAATCCGTGCTCGACATTTTGCGGATGTTGGAAAAGGGAGAGAAAGAAAAAGCCGCCAAGCCTCTCGTTTGGGGTGGTTACCCTGAAGCAGAATCAGCGTGAGTCGAAATTGCGGATCTTGGAGTGAACTTGATCCGCCCGCATCACCTTGCCGACCAGCGACATTCCTGTCGACGCACGTCCCAATCGCAACGCAAGCCAAGGCAACAGTTCTTCCCTTGCTGCCAAACAGGTTCTCGTAACTGTTTGTGGCGATCAATGCTTTTCGCCGCAGATCGACCGTTTCGGTGAAACCGGAAAAAGCAGCAGATATTTGCGATGTCTCAGACCTGCTGAAGCAAATCGATCATTGGCTGCAATCGGCGATTTCAGGAATCACCGACAAAATTCCACGATACTGCACCTTTGCGGACAGTTCCCACCGGTACATAATGAAACAAAGCGAATCAGGCGTTTACCAATAGCGGCCATCGTTGGTGCAGCTTCGCGGGTTCCATGAATGTTTTGACAGAACAAGACAATCAGGGGCACAAACCAGAGATTCCGGCTGTAAACTGGTGCTGTTGGTGTTTCGCAGCCTGCCACGGATGCATCGGCCGCCTCCGCATACAAAACTACGCGCCCGAACGACTTGAGGATTGCACGTGTCTGCCTACATTCGCAAACGGAGAACATTGCGACTACCCATCACATTAAGCGTCATTCTGATGACGCTTAATGTCGTCCTGATGGTCTGTTGGATCGTCTTGCTGGCCCAAGACTACAAACTCAGCGCCCTGACGATTGGTACGATCGCGTTTGCATTGAGCTTGTTTGGCCTTTCCTTCTACGTATTTCTGACAATCAAGGAAGTCCGCCTCAATCAACGACAGGCCAATTTCGTCGATAGCGTCACCCACGAACTCAAATCGCCGATCGCATCTCTACGGCTTTACCTCGAAACGTTGCAACTACGGAGCGTCGACGATCGACAGCGAGAAGAGTTTTATGGAGTCATGGAAGGGGAACTGCAGCGCCTCGACGATTTGATTAACCATTTGCTCGAAGTCGGTCGGCTCGACGCCATCGGGCAGGAAACCGAGTCCGAGGACATCCCCTTAGAACCGTTGCTGCGCCGCTGCGCCCAAACTGCTGCGGCTCACTACAAGCTTGACGAGCAGGATGTGTTTCGGTTCGACGTGGAAAGTGCGGTCATTCACGCACGACCTGTCGTCCTAGAGATGATTTTCCGAAATCTGCTCGATAATGCCATTAAATACGGAGGCGATGATCCCGAAGTTGATGTCCACGTACGCATTCGCGATCGGGGCCGCGTCATCATACGCGTTTTTGATAATGGAGACGGCGTTCCGTCACAGATGCGAAAAAAGATCTTCGGGATCTTTTACCGTGGCGAAAACGAGTTAGAACGGACAAAGAAGGGAACTGGGCTGGGACTGTACATCGTTCGTACGCTGGTTCATTTTTTGAAAGGAAAAATCAGCGTTAGCGACCGAGTCGATCAGCCCGGTAGTGTCTTTGAAGTGGACTTGCCGGGACGGACCGAGACATGAAACTCTTGATTGTCGAAGACGAAGACGCTCTCGCAACTGGATTGAAGTTCAATTTTGAGCAGGAAGGCTACCAAGTCGTTCGTGCCGGTGACGGTCCGACAGCTTTAGAAGCCTTTCGTGACGCCGATCCACCCTTTGACTTGGTGATCCTCGACCTCATGCTGCCCGGTATGAGCGGCTACGAAACCTGCAAGGCCCTTCGGGAAATCGACAACAATGTTCCCGTGCTTGTTCTGAGCGCCCGCACACTGAGCGAGGACAAGGCCCAAGCGTTCGACTCCGGAAGCGACCAATACATGACCAAACCGTTCGCTCTTCCGGAATTACTCAGCCGTGTGAGGAACTTAATCGAACGTCGTGGCGCTCGCCCCGTCGAAACAGAGCCACCCGCTAATCCCTCAAAATACGAGTTTGGAGATGTGTGTGTCGACTTTTCCCGCTTCGAAGTTGAAGCCGGTGGAACAACGCACAACTTAACGACGACCGAAATGGATCTGCTGAAGTACTTTGTCGAACACGAAGACACCGTCTTGTCGCGCGACCAGATACTCGATTCGGTTTGGGGCGAAAGTTCCGCTGTGACGACTCGAACAATCGACAACTTCGTCATGCGGCTCCGAAAAATCATTGAGCCGAACCCAGCCTCCCCGACCCATATTGTTTCGGTACGAGGAACGGGTTATCGTTTTGTCGCTAACCCTGATGTCAGTGCCGAGACGGTGGATTGATCGAATTCGGCATCTCTCGCTCATCAATTGGCAGCAAGACAATAAAGCGACTGCTTGCTTCGTAGGAAGATTTGGTTACCCACAAACGCGGGCGAGGCGTCAATGGGCTCTTCCAAAACATTCGTTGCAACGACTTCGAAATCAGCACCAGGCTTAAGGACTGCGGTCGTGCCACTTCTTCCAACGATGTAGACAAATCCATTCGCAGCGACCGGTGAAGCATAAACGTCACTCATCTTCGCAAGACGTTTGTTCTCGTACAGCGGGGCGCCGGTCGCAACATCCAGACACGTCACCAGCGACGCTCTCGATTTGGTGAAGTACAACCGATCTTCGTACAACAACGGAGACGGTACATACGGCGTTCCCCGGTTGTGCTGCCATGCGACGCGGTCGGAACCTGTAATATCGCCGACCGAACTCAGGGGAATCGCAAATGCCGCGTACTTGGTGTAGCCGCTCATACAATAAGCCATTCCATTTGAAGCCACCGGCGAGGGAATGGCATTCGTACTTTGCCCTCCGCATTCCCAAATCGTTTCGCCGGTTGCGAAGTCCGTCCCGCGGGCCCTCACCGTTCCATTGGTCACAATTTGCGTACGTCCTTCATGTTCGACGATCAACGGTGTTGACCAGCCGGTCGGCTCATCACGTTCGACTTTCCACTTTGTCTCTCCCGTTGCTGCATCGAGCGAATACAAAAAGGACTCATCTTCTGTATCCCAGAGTACGATGAGCGAATCGCCGTAAATAACCGGTGACGCACCTTCGCCGAACCCGTTTCGCGTGCGCATGTCGCCCAAGTCACGATCCCAGATCAAGTTTCCGTCGAGATCGTAGCAATAGATACCACGCGACCCGAACGAAACGTACAGATGCCGTCCGTCCGTCATCGGCGACGCTGAGGCAAATCCATGATTTTGATGATGCCCCTCGTGTGGAACCAATTGCGTTGCCGTTTTTTGCCAACGAATCTCTCCGGAATTGCGATCGATGGAAATAACATCGAACCGGTGGTTGGTTGTGGGACCACCGCCTCGACCGCCTCTTCCGCCTCGTCCTCGTCGTCGCCGATTCTCACCTCTTGGCGGTTGACTACCCCGCTGAGCCGCCGCGGGATCAGAAATCGACGCCTGACCTGCAGTCTGCGTATCGATTGCCGTGAGGATAAACACCTGATCTTCCCAAACGATGGGCGTTGATTCCCCCTGCCCCGGAAGTGCAATCTTCCACTGCACATTCGAAGATTCGCTCCATTCTTTTGGCGGTGTCGCTTCAGGCGCTACACCGTTGGCCAACGGCCCCCGCCATTGATGCCAATTCTGTTGTGCTCCCGGAACTGGTTCGTCCGCCTCGGCTGTGGCAGACAATGCCAGGCACAAGGCACCAATTACGACATACCATTTGGCTTTGACCATCGTCATCATGCGATCCCCGATGAAGAATGATTCACAATATTCGACGCACGACGTCCCTGCTGACTCGCGGCGGCCAACTGTCGCACAAGACGCCTTTGATCCGACTGGAAGCGCGCATTTTCCGCGCCAATTGCCCCTTATAAACACAATGACCCCGCGATGGTTTCGCCCAAATCCGCGAGATGCCACGAATCAGCCCGACTTTTCGCAATCCATCGGGTTGAAATCGCATCCAATCGGCGGCCCTGAAGTCAACGGGAGTCGTTGATGGACCGATTCGGACGCCTTTCGCCTGCAGAACGGACCTGGCGCCGGCATTTGATGACTGGCACCGATGCCCACCGTCGCGTCTCCGACATTCGAGGTCATGGCAATTAAGTTCGCCCGCTCAATTCTTCGATCTCTGTCGACGGCTTTGGTGGGGGATCGACGATCTGCTGCGGAATGGGTCTCGCAATGTTCGCAGCTCGCTCGGGAACTAGCCCCAAAATCCTGGCCAACAGTCGAGGACGAACGGCTTTCAATTGCAGCAATACCAAAGATCGTGCTTGCAAAACATAGCTTGCCCCACCTTCCATTAGCTTTCGTGGTGGGTCGGCAAGTGACGTATCGAGAACCGGTTTCCAAAAGCTGCGACCGGCCGCCTTGGGTAACGTGAATGGAATGGCATGGTCGTGGGCGTTCAGCATGACGACCAAAGTTTTTCCGACGATGCGGCGCCCGCGGTCGTCGAATTCATCCGGCATTTCGCCGGCAAGCATCAATCCGAGGCAGCGGACAAAGCCCGCATTCCAATCGCTATCGGTCATTTCCATTCCACCGGGACTCAGCCAGATGATGTCCCGAATCGCGGCGCCACGAATCTGACGACCCTGCAGGAAATGTCGCCGTTTTAAGACCGGATGTTTTTTCCAGATTTCGACGACTTCGCACACGAACTTAAAGAAGTCACGCTCGGGATCGGTCAAATCCCAATTGAGCCAGCTAATCTCATTGTCCTGGCAATACGGATTGTTGTTGCCATGCTGTGTGTGTCCGATTTCGTCGCCGCTGCGAATCATCGGCACACCTTGCGACAGCAACAGCGTCGCAATAAAGTTTCGCTTTTGTTGCTCACGAAGCTTACTGATGGCCTGGTCGTTGGTGGGCCCTTCGACTCCACAGTTCCAACTCATGTTGTGTGAGTCGCCGTCTTCCCCGTTCTGGCCGTTCGCTTCGTTGTGTTTGTCGTTGTAGCTCACCAAATCGTGAAGCGTAAACCCGTCGTGCGACGTCACGAAATTGATACTGGCGTACGGACGCCGGCCACTGTGCTCGTAAAGGTCACTGCTCCCACAGAGTCGCGTCGCGAATTCCGAAACGGCATGCCCGTCACCCCGCCAGAACTGTCGAACGGCATCGCGATATTTTCCGTTCCACTCGGTCCACAAGACTGGAAAGTTGCCGACCTGATAGCCGCCCTCCCCCAAATCCCATGGCTCGGCAATCAGTTTGACCTGCGATAGTACGGGATCCTGGTGGATGATGTCGAAGAAAGCTCCCAGCTTGTCGACAGCGTGAAGCTCACGGGCCAAGGCACTGGCCAAATCGAACCGAAAGCCATCAACGTGCATCTCCTGCACCCAGTATCGCAAACTGTCCATGATCAGCTGCAACACGCGTGGGCAAACCATATTCAGCGTATTGCCACAGCCCGTAAAGTCGGTGTAGTAGCGCGGGTTTTCTGGCTCCAACCGGTAATACGAACTGTTGTCGAGACCGCGTAACGAAAGGGTCGGCCCGAAATGGTTCCCTTCGCCTGTATGGTTATAAACAACGTCCAATATGACTTCGAGTCCCGCCTTGTGAAGACGCCGAACCATCTGTTTGAATTCACGAACTGCACCACTCGGCGTCTTCGCCGCTGAATACCGCATGTCCGGCGCAAAGTACGATAGCGTGTTGTACCCCCAGTAATTGTGCAGACCCTTTTCCACCAGATGCCGGTCATTGACGCTATGATGAACCGGCATCAGTTCGATTGCGGTAACACCGATCCTTTGAAAATGGCGGATGGCGGCGGGGCTCGCTAAACCTGCATAGGTACCGCGGAGATGCGCAGGAACCTTGGGATGCCGCATCGAGAATCCACGAACGTGAGTCTCGTAGATCAGCGTTTTGTGCCACGGCGTCCGAGGCGGCTTGTCGTTTCCCCAATGAAATGTCGAACTTGTTACAACCCCGAGCGGGGCGCAATCGGCATTATCTCGTTGATCAAAGGAGAGATCGCCATCGGGATGCCCGACACTGTACCCGAACATCGTATCGGACCAGCGAAGATCGCGGCCGATCGCTCGCGTGTAGGGATCCAGCAGTACCTTATTCGAATTGAATCGAAATCCTTTGCGAGGATTGTACGGCCCCTGGACGCGATATCCGTATAGCTGGCCTGGTCGAACATCTGGCAGGTAGCAGTGCCAGACAATGTCGGTTTGCTCGCGCAGCGGGATGCAATGAGATTCAGATTGTGCATCGACGGAATCGAATAAACACAATTCAACGCGCGTCGCGTGCTCGGAAAAGACCGCAAAATTGACGCCGCGTCCGTCCCACGTTGCTCCAAGTGGATAGGGGCGTCCTGGCCAAACCCTCATCGGTGTCTCCATACCTCCTACGATGTTTCGGTCCTCTCCGATCGAGCACAATCGGACCGACTGTGCGAATTGTTTGATGCAGTTCCACCCAAGTCAAGGAATCTGGGGAGATTGCGCAAATAATTTGGAATTGTGACTGATAGAAGGCAACTTTCACCACATTTCGCAAGTAAGCCCGCAATCGCGATCCCTGAACTGGCCATATGGGACCTTCGCGACTCGGAAACCATCGTCATTTGCGGAGAAAACATTTCGCCCAATTCGGGACTCCGTGTCTGAAAGGCCACAAATGCTGGTTTGCAGCAAATCTTGCACATTGGCGAGCGCTAAACTCCTCGAGATCCCTCGGCATTTGGCTAAAGAATCGCTGCTTGAGCAAATTCCGCGACAAAAAGTCCCGCAGATTCCTAGTCAGCGTCATCTGATGTGTTGTCATCGGATCGCCACGCACGATAGGCTCGTCGACGAAACGCCTACGCAAATCAGATGGTGAGCCCGAATTTCGGGTTCCCGATCCTGTCAGCGGTTGAGAGAGCTGAGTGTGCTAATGCCTTATCGTGCTGTTGTTTTCGATCTCGATGGTACTCTGCTAGATACGCTGCCCGATATCGCCGACTCGGCCAACAAGGTGTTAAAAGAAATCGGCAGCCCGACACATACCCTGGATGAGTTTCGCTTCCTTGTCGGAGAGGGTGTGCAGCGTCTTTTTACGAAGGCCCTGCATAACACGACTTCGACTCTCAAAGTCGACCGTTGTGTGGAATTGTTTCGGACAATCTATCGACAAGAATGGAACGTGTCGACAAAGCCGTTCGCGGGCATCCCTGAACTCATTCACGAGTTGTCACAACGCGAACTTAAACTCGCTGTGCTCTCAAACAAGCCCCAAGAGTTCACGACGATATGCATCGAGGAATACTTCTCGAAAGAAGTCTTCGAACCGATTGTGGGGCAGAGTTCGCAAACACCGCCCAAACCGGATCCATCTGGTGCACAAGCGATTCTGCAGAAACTTGGCGTCGAGCCCGGTGAGACGGCCTACGTCGGGGATTCCGGCGTCGATATGCAGACGGCCTGTCGCGTCGGAATGTACCCCATTGGCGTGCTGTGGGGCTACCGACCAAAAGAGGAACTGATCGAAAATGGTGCTGCTGTATGCATCGACGACCCAGTCGATTTACTGCCATTGCTGTTGAAATAGCATACGAATTCAAAAAGTCTCTGCGACGCACTCGACTTCGGGTCTTGCTAACGCCGAGAATGACGTTCACAATCAGTAGATTCTCTCATTCAGAGTTCGAATCGCAAAAATACCGCCTGCCTTTGGAATTTTCCGAGGCCAAGACAACGCGTTGGAACATCAATTGGTGGGCAAATCGCTAAGTCGCCACGCTTGTGAACAGACGATTGCCAACATGAGGAGTTGCCATTCATGAAGTACCGTTTATCGATGTTGATCGTTACCACCGCGGCCATGGCGTTGCTCAATACGGAATCGCCGGTGTGCGCGCAGTCGAGCGAGAGTAAGCCGAACATTCTGTTCGTTTTTGCCGACGACTTGTGCTACGAAGCGATCGGCGCGTTCGGATACACCGATATCGACACCCCCAATCTCGATCGTCTCGTACGGAACGGTACGACATTCACGCATGCATACAACATGGGCTCCTGGAGCGGAGCAGTCTGTGTCGCCAGCCGATGTATGCTCGTCACCGGACGATATCTGTGGCATGCGAACCGCATTTACAAAACGACCGAACAGGAGCGTGAAGCAGGACGTTTCTGGTCGGAGCATCTCAAGCGAGCCGGCTACGACACCTACTTCACTGGGAAATGGCACATACAAGCCGACGCCGAAAAGGCCTTTCATGTCGCGCGTCATATTCGGCCGGGCATGCCAAACCAGACCGACGCCGGCTACAACCGCCCGCTGGAAGGTCAACCGGATCCTTGGAGCCCATACGATCGTTCGTTCGATGGGTTTTGGAAAGGAGGCCGACATTGGAGCGCGGTGACTGCCGACGATGCCGTTGATTACATCGACATGGCCGGTGCGAGCGAAAATCCGTTTTTCATGTATGTCGCTTTCAACGCCCCTCATGACCCTCGGCAGGCACCAAAGTCATTTGTTGAGGATTATCCGCTCGACCGCATTGCGCTGCCGATCAATTATCTGCCGGAATACCCATTCAAGGACTCGATCGGCTGCAGTGCCAAATTGCGCGACGAAAAGCTGGGACCATTTCCCCGTACGACGCATGCCGTAAAGGTTCATCGCCAGGAGTACTACGCGATTATTACACACCTCGACCAACAAATCGGACGAATCTTCAAGGCATTGGACGATTCTGGAAAGGCCGACAATACGTTTATCTTCTTTTCCGCCGACCATGGATTAGCGGTTGGTCACCACGGACTGTTTGGCAAGCAAAATCTGTACGATCACAGCGTACGCGTGCCGTTTCTCGTCTCAGGCCCCGGAGTACCACATGGGCACAGCATCGACGCGCCCATCTATCTCCAGGATGTCATGCCGACGTCGTTGGAATTGGCTGGCGTCGACAAACCAGAACATGTTGATTTTCACAGCCTCCTCCCTTTGATTCACGGGGAAACGGCAGAATCAGCCTACGACGCTGTTTACGGCGCCTATTTGGCATTGCAACGGTCCGTGATTGATGACGGATATAAACTGATCCTCTATCCTGAAATCAATAAGGCGCGGCTATACAATCTGGCGAACGACCCACACGAACTCCACGATTTGGCTGACAATCCCGAGTCCGCGCCGATCATCAAGAAACTATTCGCCCGATTATTGGACCTCGGAAAGGAAGTCGGCGACGAACTCGATCTGAAATCGGTGTATCCGCAGTTGTGACTCCTTGTGGCCTCTTGTCATGCGACGGATGGATGCCAACTCTGTCAAGGGGTGCTAATCGTCGAAAACGATTGGTTGAACTCGAATCGACCGAGTACAGTTAACGCGTTATTGCTTGACTGCGATTCCGGATTGAAAGCAATGCCATGACTCGACTTGTTCTTGGGCTTCTCTGCACCTTTCTCATCTTCGGGCAGCCTCAGTACGGCCATGCACAAAACGAATCGCCGGCCAAACAACGCACGATTCAGATTCTGTTTCTCGGCGATAACGGACACCACCGCCCTGCCGACCGCGCAGAACAACTCATTCCGGTCATGCGGAACCGCGGCATCGAAATTCGATACTCCGATGATGCCGGGCAACTGAATCCGCAGGCATTGGAGCCTTTCGATGGGTTGCTTATCTATGCCAACATTGCCCGAATTCAACCGGAACAAGAAGAGGCCCTACTCGATTTCGTCTCCGGCGGCAAAGGGCTGATCCCTATCCACTGCGCGACGGCTTGCTTCCACAACTCTTCCCGATACGTTGATCTGGTCGGTGGGCAATTTCGCCGACACGGAGCTGGCATCTTTGGTACGGAGATTGCCGACCCGGATCATCCGATCATGCAGGGGTTCTCCGGATTCGAAAGCTGGGACGAAAGCTACATTCATCATCGGCACAACGAAAAGGACCGAATCGTTCTCAGCTATCGGACGACAAAGCCGCAGGAACAAGGCCGCGAAAAGGAACCTTGGACCTGGATCCGCACGCACGGAAAAGGGCGCGTCTTTTACACTGCGTGGGGACACGATAATCGTACCTGGGGGCATCCCGGATTTCAGAACCTGGTCGAACGTGGAATCCGCTGGGCGGTCGGAGCCGATCCGGCTGACGCTCCAGAATATGACGACAGCCAATACCCGAATCGATCGTTCCCCGTTCCACAGATGACAGCCGAACGGACTGACGTCGAGCCGTTCGAGTATGAAAAAGCCGACATCGCCTTCTACCCACCGGGCGGCCCGAGAAGGGGTGACGGTGAATGGAATCAAATGCAGCTGCCGCTATCCCCTGACCAGTCGATGAAGCACTTCGTGACGCCTGTGGGATTTCGAGTCGAATTGTTCGCTGCAGAACCGGACATTGGAAAACCAATCTGCATGAATTGGGACGAACGCGGCCGGCTATGGGTCGCTGAAACGGTCGATTACCCGAACAACAAGCAGCCCGAAGGTGCCGGGAACGACCGCATACGAATTTGTGAAGATACCGACGGAGACGGCCGGGCCGATCGTTTCACGATTTTCGCTGAGGGATTGAGCATCCCCACCAGCCTGACGTTTTCCAATGGAGGCGTGATTGTTCTTCAACCGCCCCAAACGCTGTTCTTGAAAGACACAGACGGCGACGATAAAGCGGACGTGCAGAAAGTCTTGTTCGAGGGCTGGAGTACAGCCGACACGCACGCCGGTCCCAGCAATCTGCAATACGGTCTCGACAATTGGATTTGGGGCATTTTGGGCTACGCCGGGTTTGACGGCGAAGTTGGCGGGCAACATTACCAATTTAACAAAGGCTTTTTTCGGTTTAGGCCGGACGCATCGGACATCGAATTCGTTCGGTCGACAAACAATAATAGTTGGGGGTTGGGATTTAGCGAAGAAGGCCTTGTTTTCGGCTCGACCGCGAACCGCAATCCGAGTGTTTATATGCCGATCCCCAACCGGTATTACGAACGAGTTCGAGGGTGGTCTGCCGCTCAACTTGGTGGAATTGCCGATACATATCTGTTTAAGCCGATCACGAATATGATACGGCAGGTCGACCAGCATGGGGGCTACACGGCCGCCGCCGGTCACGCGCTCTATACCGCCCGAACCTATCCCCAGGAGTATTGGAACCGCACGGCTTTTGTGACCGGCCCGACGGGCCACCTCGTTGGAACGTTCGTCCTGAATCGCGACGGAGCAGACTTTTCGTCGAAGAGTCCGTTCAATCTGCTCGCTAGCGACGATGAGTGGTCGGCACCGATCATGGCCGAAGTCGGACCCGACGGTAATGTCTGGGTGATTGACTGGTACAACTACATCGTGCAGCACAATCCGACACCCGTCGGCTACAAAACGGGCAAAGGAAATGCCTACGAAACGCCACTCCGCGACAAAAGGCACGGCCGGGTCTACCGCGTGATCTACGACGCGAACTCCTCTCAAGAGTCATATTCGCTGAAGGACGCCACGCCATCTCAGCTTGTCGCGACCTTAAAGCACGAGAACATGTTTTGGCGTAAGCATGCCCAACGATTGTTGGTCGAACGCCAAGAGTCAGACGTCATTCCAGATTTGATGGAACTTGTGAGTGACGGCACTGCGGACTCAATTGGACTGAACGTCGGAGCCATCCACGCCTTGTGGACGATGCACGGCTTGGGAGCCCTCGACGGGTCTCGTCGCGAAGCTACGGCAGCGGCCTACTCAGCACTTCGCCACCGTTCGGCAGGAGTCCGCCGCAACGCGGCACTCGTTTTGCCACATACTGTCGAATCTGCAAAGGCAATTCTCGATGCACATTTGTTGGAGGATCCCGATGCGCAAGTACGATTGGCAGCATTGCTAACTCTTGCCGATACTCCCGCCAATGTGGAGGCAGCCCGTAGCATTGCCCAATTCTTCGCAGCGTTTGCTCGGACCTCCGACCCTTGGCAAATTGACGCCGCCACGTCTGCAGCCGCCAAACAAGGAACTCATTTCCTCAGTGCCGTAATCGCAAACGGCGAAGTGGTCCCGCATGGCGAGCTGCAAGAAACTGTCGCAATTGTCGCCGAGCACATTGCGCGGAGCAGGGAGACAGCCGGACTAAATCAATTGCTGGCAGCCCTTTCTCAATCCGAATCAATCCTTGCTGGCCGAGTGATTACTGGACTCGCGCGAGGTTGGAACTCGGCGACATCGTTTGAACTGTCGAGCGCAACCGAACAATCGTTGGTTCAGACGTTCGAACGGTTGCAACCTGCGGACCAAGGCCGACTTGTGAGACTAGCCGGCGTTTGGGGAACCCGCCAATTTGAACACCACGCCCGTGATATTATTGCCACATTGTTCGGCACGATCCGTGACAGCACTCTTGACGAGATGACACGAATTTCTGCCGCAGAGCAGCTCGTCGCATTTCGTGAGTCAGACGACGAAATCGTCGAAAAGCTATTGACGCTGTTAACACCGCAGGAATCCCCCAATTTTTCTGCCGGAGTGATTCAGTCGCTGCAACAAAGTACGGCAGCCTCGACCGGTCCATTATTGATCTCCCGGATGCGAGAGATCTCCCCTGCCGCCCGTTCGGCCGCCATTCGCGTATTATTGGCACGCCCGGTTTCGACATCGGCGTTCCTGAAGGCCGTCGCCGACGGTCACGCAACAATGTCCGAGCTTTCCCTGGACCAAAAGCAGGCGTTATCCGTGCATCCAGATCTGCCCATTCGCCGGGCTGCGATCGCACTACTGCGAAAAGGGGACAGCTTGCCGAATCCCGATCGACAACGCGTTCTCGGCGAGCTTTCCCATCTGGCTGATCAACAAGGTGACGTCGCACTGGGACATGAGGTCTACAAGAAGCAATGCGCGAAATGCCACAAACATAGCGGTGAGGGAACGAAGATCGGTCCGGATCTCACCGGCATGGCGGTTCACCCCAAGGCGGAATTGCTGATGCATTTGATCGATCCCAGTCGGAACGTCGAAGGAACATACCGAGTTTACACAGTTGTGCTCGATGATGGCCGTGTCTTAAACGGCATGCTTGGAGGTGAAACAAGCACGACGTTCGAGTTGATTGATGCCGAAGCCAAGCGCATCGTGATTCAACGTGAAGATGTCGAACAACTGGTCGCATCGGAAAAATCTCTGATGCCGGAAGGATTTGAGAAACAGGTGCCGCCAGCGGACATTGTCAACCTCTTGGAATTCCTGACGCGTCGCGGACAATACCTACCGTTAGACCTCAAGAATGCTGCAACCATCGTCAGCACGAGTGGGATGTTCCATAACGCGGACAGTCCGATTGAACGTCTTATTTTTAACGATTGGGGACCAAAATCCTTTGAAGGCGTCCCCTTTCAACTCGTTGACCCCGAAGGCGGACGTCGTGCAAATGTCATCATGCTTTATGGGCCTCGCGGGCTGTTTCCGCCGCGCATGCCTCGATCGGTCAGCTTAGACGTCAATGGACCGGCCAAGTCAATTCATCTGCTCAGCGGAATTGCCGGTTGGGCTGCGCAACAACCCCAGCAAAACCCAACACTATCGATGACAGTTCGAATTCACTACGCCGACGGAACCACAGAAGACCACCCGTTGCTCAATGGACGCCATTTTGCAGACTACATCAGCCGATTTGACGTACCCGATTCCAAGTTCGCTTTCGCATTGAGGCGACAACAAGTTCGCTATTTGTCGATCACTCCGCGCCGCCCTGATGTGATCCACAGAATCGAATTTGTCAAAGGTCCCGACCACACGGCCCCGATCGTGATGGCAGTCACCGTCGAATCAGGGCCCTGAAAAACCGGCGAATCCCGATCCCGGAGTTTCGGTCGCTTCGGAAATCCAAAACAGCCGATCACCAGGACAGGATTCCGAATTGGTCCGGACAGGTTTTGCTGGTAAACGTCTAGCGGCATGCTCATCGGGAATCCCGCCAAAAAACCGAGCGTTTCGACCGGTTTTCCCTCCACAAAACCATGATTTCAGCGTACTTCGAGGGGACCGACGTGTGGCCTTGTATTCATGGCAGTCAAACGAAAGTATATGACCGTCGATTGCCAGGAAACCCATGTGCTACTCAAGTATCGCAGGGCCACTCCAAAGGATAGCTGCCAGCAGCTCCCAGCGACTGAACACTTGCCGGTCGTTCTGTCGCGACGATTTGTCTTTCTGGATTCCAACGGAACCGCCACGTTTATGATTCATTCCCGACTTGCTGCATCCCTCCACCCGTTCGTGACTTGCTGTTGCCTCTTCGCTGGCGTTTGGCTGAACTCCGGATGCGGGGGAGATTCCACAAATCCGAACACAGCGAAAGACCCATTCGCCGGAGTTGAAGTCGCAATCGCTGTCCCTAAACAACTAGAAGCCCCGCTCCGCTGGCAGATTCTACTGGACGAGTGGTCGGCTCGAACCGGCGCGTCTTATCGCCTCCACGAGTACACATTCGAGAACGAAACCGATCAATTCTCGTCGACGATCGAATCCAGCGATCATCTGCTGTTTTTTCCGCTGACCAACATTTCTGATGTCGCAATTCACGGAACGTTGACACCGATACCGGAGCAGTTCCAAGGTTCTTCGGAATTGGCTTGGCTCGATCTGTTCCAAGGTCTGCGCGACCAGGTTTGCTCGTTATCCGACGCTCCAACAGTTCTGCCGATTTCGTCCTCCACGCTTGTTTGTTATTACCGAAAAGATCTGCTGGAAGCTGCTGGGTTATCAGCACCGGCATCCTGGCAGGACTATCAAGCGCTGCTGGAAAATCTGGATCATTGGGCCCCTGGTTTGACAGCGGCGGAACCTTGGGGCGAACAGTTCCGCGCGACAATGTTTTTGGCGCGATCGGTCCCGTACGCGAAACATCGTGGCCATTATTCGCTGTTTCTCGACTCGCAAACCGGCACACCGCTGATTGACAGCCCAGGATTTGTCCACGGAATCGAAATGGCAAAATCTGCCTTATCTCACATGCCGACCAATGTGCTCGAATACTCACCACAAGACTGCCGGCGGGAAATCGTAAGCGGGCGCGCAGCTCTGGCGATCGCTTACGAAACCGGCTCGTACAACTCGCCGACTCCCTTTGGTCCCCAGACCTCGGGAACAGATGGACTGGCCGACGCACGACGCCCAGATGGTGCCCAAATTGGTTTTTGCCGTTTACCTGGTGCAGAGAAAGTGTTCAACCAAACCACACACGATTGGGAGCAGCAACAGGATCGCCTGAACTATGTCCCACTGACTGGATTTGACGGGCTTTGTGCAGCGGTTGGATATTCTCCCGAGAGCCCGCAATCTGCAGCCGCTTGGAACTTGCTCAAGTTTCTGACAATCAACGAGCTTGACGCGGCCTTCCCACAACCGCTTAAGGGTCTGGTCCGCGAGTCGCAAACAACGTCGATCGCTGGCTGGGTTGGTGAGGATCTCTCGGCAGACGAGCAGTACGACTATGTCAGTGTTGTGTCAAAATCTCTTCGCGACGATCAGCTTGTGGCGTGCTTGCCCTTCCCAGAGCGCCACATATTCCGAAACGCGCTCACCGACGCGATTTCCCGCATCCTGATCGACGGTGTCCCGGCTGATTCCGCATTGCGCAACGTGGCGCAAGAGTGGGAAAAGTTAACCGAACAAGAAGATCGGCGAAAAGTCGTCAGCACCTACCGCCGCCGCTTGGGGCTTTCACCGCTGAGACAGTAAGAGATCGGCCGTTGCACAGGCAACCTTTGAGTTGGCCGATTCGCCGGGCAGCGGACGTTAGGCTTCCGCCACTTGAACGTTGATGCGGCGCCCTTTTTGGTCGAAATAGACCGTGCCATCCACGAGCGAGAAGATCGTGTAATCGTTCCCCATACCGACATTTCGGCCTGGTCGCCATTTCGTGCCGCACTGGCGAATGAGAATATTTCCTGGATGAACGAGTTCGCCGCCGTATTTCTTGATCCCCCGCCGTTGTGCCAAAGAATCGCGACCATTACGGCTGGAACCTTGTCCCTTTTTATGCGCCATGAGTTCTGTCTCGATAAATTCGTATCAGTTGATTTTGGCCGTCTCATCCCCGGCGGCCACATCACGACCGAAGCCCAAATCGATTGACGGCGATTCCGCCTCCAGCGACCGAAATTCTGCGGAAACTGAACCTCAACGGTCGCGATGCTGCACAATCCAGGGCTCTCGAGGATCGCAGCGGACTTAGTGTAGCAATCGCGGGCGAGGCTGCCAATCCAATGGCGGACCGGCGAGTGGATTTGCACGGGGCGGTTTGCCGGTGCGAACCACATGGCGATGGTGCACCAATATCGACCGCCAATTGACACGGGAGACTTGCAGAAGAATCTACCGCTAACCGATACCCGAGTGCCTATTGGGCCGATTTCGCGTCGTCAGCACGATAAACCCATGTCGGCGGCTCCAATGGGCGAATTTCACGTTCATCCTCGTCAAATTCGTCACCCGGTCGCCAATACTTCTGAACAAGCGTTCTCCGCTGAATCACCGGTTGCCCGTCCGGTCCGCGGATGATTTGGTAACCGTTGGAAAACCCATTCATATAGACGGTGAAGAAATCGGTTTCCGGATCAATTCCGCGCCAAATCGCCACCCCGTAAATCACCGTTTCCGGGTCGACACCTTCGCGGGTTATGGGGGGAATCGGTCCAACGACTTCCACGGGATTCTTAAATACTTGACGCTCACGCCGGTTGATAATGGCCTGGGCTTCCGGAAGGATCTCGTCTCGGTAAATCTGTTGACGACCTTCGTCCTCGGTGACAAGAACGAAATCGGGCGCAAAGACGGCAGGCCCAGGCAACTCGTCGAATTCATTCGCCGGCTTCGTGTCGGAATCGTCCGTTTGCACGTCAATCGAGCGATTCACCGCTTTGTAGACCAAGTACCAAATCAATTCCTGCTTTTTCTGGCCAGTAGCCGGATCGGTCACTTCCACGGGAATCATTCTCAACGACTTGTACTGTGCCTCCAGCACCCACAATCCTTCTTGGGCTTTGCGTTCCTCGCCGGTAACGGTTGAGGGTGCTGTTGTAACAAACCCTCTTCGCGATTGACCTTGCGCTGATTCCACTTGCACAACACTGTTGCCCAACAGAACCACTGTCGCGACAATACCAATTCTCGTTATCAGAAACGCCATTCGTCATTACTCCAGACAACTGCGTGGCGCGTTAGATCGCCTATTTTTCCTGGTCTGAAAATCTTCACTTTCGACTATATCAGCATCAGAATAGCCCGGTCAAGAATTTATTGCCACAAGCTTCCTTCTGATCGATAGTTAAGGCCTTTTGAGGGCTGAGATTAACGTCTGTGCCACATCAGGCAGTTCTGGCGAGTCTGCGGGCCCGAGAATGCCAGCGCAGCATTCCGCATTTCAGGCAAAAAGGTCGATGGTCCCGCCTGTTCGCGATCAGACCCGAACAGCGCCCTTCACGGTTTGATCGGAAATACCGTCAATTATGATCCTGGCCAGTCAGCAGTTTCTCGACAGCATCGGCCCGATACGCGATCTCCCAAACACTTCGACGGATTTCCTCGGAATCGACGGTCGCCCTGGGATAGGTATCGACCACAATGAACTTCGATTCGCCTTCGATTTCACGAATGGCGATCCCGCCGTGGGGCATTTCTGAGTTTAGCTTTAATGCCTCCTCGTAGTATTCCGGCTGCGAATCACAACAGATGCTATAGATCAGCAGCAATTTGCCCGTGCCGGAATGGTCGCTCGGCTCGATGAAGATTTTCTGTCGTCGACCATCGGGCAGACTGAAATTGAGTCGATACCGCTGGTCGGCTCGTTGCCAATGCACGTTGTCCACATCGCAAAACGCCTCAGCGAGTAGAGATTCGGTATCGCGTACCTGTCCCAAAACCGCATGGAGCAATTGCATTGCCTCAACACCATCGGAAGGTCGATTGGAAGGGCTTTTCGCCAACAGCAAGCTCAAACATTCGGCCATTTCCAACGGTATGCCAGGGAACCGGCTGCGAATGGGAGGAAGCGGATCGCTCGTGACCTTTTGTTGCAATTCCTGCAGGGAACCTGCGACGTAGGGCAATTCGCCTGTGAGCAAGTAGTAGAAGCAAACTCCTAAGGAATAGACATCGCTCGTCTTCGAGGCGGGTGCGCCATTGAATAGCTCCGGCGCCATGAAATTAGGCGTTCCGCATAGCGACTCTCCCGTCGATGACGCGTTGGCACGTATTCGTTTCGCCAACCCGAAGTCTGCGATTTTAGGAACGTTGGAATTTGAGAGCAGGACATTATCGAGTTTCAAATCCCGATGAACGATTCCTTCGCGATGCGCTGCTGCCAATCCCTCTGAAACACAGGTCGTCAACGTTGCCGCACGGGTGGGAGTCAGCCGCCCTTCTTCATCAACCAACTGTTGCAGTGATCGGCCGGCGACGAATTCCATCTCCAAGAAGTACCGGCCTTCTTGCGTACCAATGGCGTGGACCGTCACAATATTCGGGTGAATGAGCGCAGCCGCTGCTTGCCCTTCCAGCATGAAACGTGCGGTAAATTCTTCAAATGATGACGATTTCCGCCGGGACAAAATCTTGACGGCGCTGTAGCGCTGCAGATCTTTGTGGTAAGCCAGATAGACGCACCCCATACCGCCGCAACCGAGAAGCGACTCGAAGCGATAAACGTGCAATTCGGTACCGATCAATGCTTCCAACGCAGCTCGGTCGTCGTCATCGAACCGGCCGGCCCCCCGCTGGTTGCCGACCGCGCCAATCTCCTTAACCAACAAAGTTTCCTGAAGATCGACAGCAGAGCAGGTCGTCAGCGACGCCCCGCAGCGTGGGCAATCGGATATCGAACCGACTGCAAATCGTTGGTTGCAGCCGGGACAATAGACCGCGGTATCTGGAGCTTGCGACGCACTCGACACCTGAACTCAGTCCTTTCGATCCGAACCGGCGTTTCGCTTTGGCTGAAAGAATTCGCCTTAATTCTAACCCGTTTTCCTGTGTGATTGCACGAACCAGTCGGTAGCTTCTCACAGAATGCATAATTACAGCCACGTCGCGATCGGCCCAACGCTACTGGTGCCCGTTGGTCGAAGAATGCGAGCCACCAAGGCAAAGTGCCAACAAGAGATGAATTTGGGCCAATACTTGCGCAAAATCTTGGACAATCTCTCCGGAATCACGCATCGACCGATAACTGGCCAGTTTCAAACATAACAGGTACCATCAAATGTTGAATTCGCAGCAAAGGCGCGAATATTGGCAAGATTCGATGAAACAGGCGTCTCCATTGTGAATTCTCCCGTGGCTGATACGCCTTGTTAGAAGAATATGCGGATGTCTTCAACGATCGAAGAGCATGAACGTTGGGAGTCGGTGACCGACGAGATGGCCGACGTGTTGCGTCAGAAGAGCGGAGCCGAGCGGCTGGCAATAGCACTCCGCATGTGGCGATTCGCCTACCAGCTTGTCAGCCAGTCGGTAAAGAATCAGAATTCCAATTGGACGAAAGATCAAATTGAGAAAGAGGTCGCCCGGAGGATGTCGCATGGAGTAATCTGAGCTTCTTGCCTACCTCATTGGAGTCCTGGACCGCCACAATCTGAATTATTTCCTGACTGGATCGGTTGCAACAAGTTACTATGGCGAGCCGCGTTTCACGAACGACATTGATGTGATCGTTGAATTGACGATATCGGACGTTGCACAGTTTTGCCGCTCTTTTCCCCCAGAAGGTTTCTACCTCTCAACCGAGACAGTTCGGACAGCAATTCTTGAAAAACGGCAGTTTAATATCCTGGTCCCCGCAACGGGTCTCAAGTTCGATGTGTTCGTATTGAACGACACGGCGTTTGACCAATCACTTTTCAGTCGCCGGAAGCAACAAGAACTCGACGGTGGACTCAACGCGTGGTTTGCTACTCCAGAGGATGTCATCCTCAAAAAGCTGGTTTACTACAAAGAGGGAGAATCCGACAAACATATTCGGGACATCCTCGGTGTTCTCAAGATTCAAGGAAGCTCAATCGACCTCGACTATTTGGCTCACTGGACTAATCAACTAGACTTGACTGAGCTATGGCACAAAGTGCTTGTCCGATCAGAATACAACAATACTGACACTGATGATTTGAGTTGAAGATGGACCCGCTTCCAATTATTGGCCAACCCACGACCACGCCACACACTCAAGCAGGGGAACCCGAGTACTCACGCGGATCGTACGCGTTCGTCAGCCTCGGCTGCCCCAAAAATCTGGTCGACAGTGAAAAAATGCTGGGTACCTTGGCGCTCGATGGCTATTCGCTTGTTTCCAACCCGGAAGACGCAGACTTTGTCATCGTCAACACCTGCGGTTTCATCGAAAGTTCGCGACAGGAATCAAAAGCCGTCATCCGCGAAATGGCAGCCCTCAAAAACGAAGGAAAAACCAAGGGACTTATCGTCGCCGGCTGCCTTCCTGAGCGCGTCGGGGGCAGCTTGATCGACGAGATTCCGGAAATTGATCACATCGTCGGAGTCTTCGGTCGCGACGAGATCAACCGAGTCGCGGATCACCTGATCGGCGGAGTCCGCGAACAACGCGAGCTATTTCGCCCGGCCCCGATTAAGGCACTCGATGATCGAGCTCGACTGCGAATTACCCCACAACATTTCGCCTACCTCAAGATTTCCGAAGGCTGCGATCGAACCTGTACGTTTTGTGCCATTCCGAAGATGCGAGGCAAGCATGTCACCAAGCCGGTGGAACTTGTGCTCGCTGAAGCCCGCGAATTAGTGGCGGACGGCGTTCGCGAACTGAACATCGTGGCACAGGACACCACGTACTACGGCTTGGATTTATACGGCGAAGTTCGGTTGGCAGCACTGCTGCGTGAACTCGACCAGATCGAAGGGTTGGATTGGATTCGGTTGATGTACCTGTACCCAATTCATTTCAATGATGAACTGATCGAGACAATAGCAGGCTCTGAACGAATCATTCCCTACCTCGACCTGCCACTACAACACATTAATGACACGATGCTGAAACGAATGCAGCGGCGAGTCAATCGCGAGCAAACGCAAACTTTGCTTCACAAGCTGCGAGAGTCGATTCCGAACCTGGTTTTGAGAACAACTTTCATCACCGGCTTCCCGGGGGAAACGGATCAACAATATGGCGAATTGAAAGAATTTGTCGCTGAGGTCGCATTCGAGCGAATGGGCGTGTTCACCTACTCTTTGGAGCCGGGAACGCCGGCCGAACGACTCGAGGGGCATTTGCCCGACGACGTCAAACAAAATCGACGCGACGAGCTCATGGAGCTCCAGCAACAAATCGCCTTCGATTTCGGCGACTCTCTGCAAGGATACGAGCTGGACGTGCTGATCGACGAGCAGGTGCAGGATGACCTTTGGTCAGGCCGCACTTATGCCGACGCACCGGAAATTGACGGAAATGTATACGTCTCGGGCACTAAAGTCGCAGTCGGCGATATGATTCCTGTTGAGATTATTGACCGCCGGGATTACGATTTAGTCGGAATTGCGAACCTGGATGATGATGACTAGAGCTGGGGCTAAGCAGGCTCTGCGGAATTGATTATACTTCTCACAGAAATCTCCACTCTCGCCGGCCTAACCCAGGAAGCGTCGAGTCGTTCCATTGGCAAAGAGGGAATTTACTGTTTTGGCGGCCAAGGACACAGGACCAATGAGCACCGCACAGGATGAGCGGAACACGGCCGCGGAGTCAGCCTCGACTGAGGGCAACTCGGGGAATTCCGAAAGCTGGTTAAACGCCCCGAACATCATCACACTCAGCCGGATGGTTTTAGCTGTCGTGCTGTTTGCCATGATTTCACGTGGCGGACAATGGATTGCCGCGACCGCTGTCTTTCTCATCGCCGCCGCGACCGACGCCCTCGATGGTTTTATCGCCCGTCGCTATGGCCTGGTCACTCGGCTAGGCCGCATTCTCGATCCATTTGTGGATAAGTTCATTATCTGCGGCGCATTCGTTTTTCTACTTGAAAAACCAGCTTCCGGAGTGACCGCCTGGATGGTCATCGTCATTTTGGGTCGAGAAATGCTAATCACCAACGTGCGGGCATTTCTCGAAGAACAAGGGGTCGACTTCTCAGCCAAGTGGAGCGGAAAACTGAAAATGGTCCTGCAATGCGTGGCCGTCTGCCTCAGCTTGTTTTCACTCAGCCCGGACGTGACCAGCGCAACGACGCATACGGTGCGAGATATCACCCTGTGGAGTGCCGTTCTGATCACCGCATACAGTGGGATCGAATACTGCTATCGCGCGATCCGCATTTTACGTTCAGCGAATTCCGAAGCGTGACTAGGGCACGGCGTCCCTTGACCAGTACTTCGGCGACAAGTTTGCCAGCGATTGCCGGTCGGTTCGATCACCCGCGCCTAGTATTGAAACCCTAGGTTTTGCTCAATCGCTCTTGCCTTGGGCGACATAATGTATTTGCCCCACCAGGGATCAGGGTCTTGTTCCAAAGGCGTGTCCCCGCGTCCCTCGTGACCGACGATCGACCAATCGTCCTCAACGGCCTCGCTCGGGTCGTAGTAGTCGGAACTACGCGGCGTCATGGCCCGAAACGACTGCCGCGTGAATTCCTGCGTCTGATTGAGCAATGCACAGCCATTCCCAACAGATAAGGCTGTGATTCCGACGATAGCAAACACGATTTGACGGGGCATAGAAAGACCTCCCGGCTGCGCACATAGTCGCACCGACATGTTGGCGTCGTTATGATCGAGGAAGGTTGTAATTCGAAGGGTGGAGAGACGTGAGGCCGCTATTTCGCAGATTCGGCCCTCCACGTCCAGACCAATTCGGGAGGAAATGTGGATTCGGTCGATCCATTGGATGTACTTGTTGTGGCTCCGCACCCTGATGACGCGGAAATTAGCGTCGGTGGAACGATTCTCGCCTGCAAGAACCAGGGAATGCGCGTGGGGGTGGTCGAACTGACCAACGGCGAACCCACTCCCCACGGAAGCCCCGAAATCCGCGCCGCCGAAACAGACCGGGCCACCACAATCCTCCAACTCGATTGGCGGGAGAACCTGCAGCTTCCCAATCGCAGTTTACAGGAAGACCTCGATTCAAGACGAAAACTTGCGGTCACTTTTCGGCAGACCCGCCCGAGTACGATTCTCGCGCCTTATTGGGAAGATGCCCATCCCGACCACATTGCCGCTAGCCACCTGGCGGATGCGGCTCGCTTTTGGTCGAAACTGACGAAGACTGACATGCCGGGTGAGCCGTATTGGCCCCCGCAGATTTTCTATTTTTGGAGCATCCACCTCCGCATTCATCCGAAACCGGCATTTGTGCACGATATCTCCGCGACGATCGATCAAAAAATGGAGGCCGTGCGCTGCTACGAAAGCCAAGTCATTCAAGGACGGCCTGAAGGCTTCCCAACAATCCTCGACGACATCCGCGACCGTGCGAGGTATTGGGGCTGGACGATCGGCACAGCGTACGGTGAACCGTTTGCCAGCCGCGAGGAAATCGCCATCGACAGCTTAAACTCGTTGAGTTAGTGGGAATACGAATCATCAAAGCAGCCAACCGAAATCGTTCTCTAGCAATGTCAGCGACTTGCCTATTAAATTCTGAATCAGAAACTGAGACAGCATGACGGTCCGAGTTGAGTTTTTCGGCATTCCAAGGCAGCGCGCCGGTCTGGCAATGATGCAGATCGAAGCCGGCAGCTTAGGCGCCGCGGTGACTCAAATCGCGACACAGTTTCCCCAACTGGCTGAGGAATGCATTCACGCCGATACGCTGCACGACGGATATCTGGCAAACGTGAACGGCCTGACTTTCACGCGTGACCCCTCCTATCCCCTCAATGACGGCGATACCTTGTTGATTCTCTCTGCGGATGTCGGGGGGTAACGGTGTTTGGCTATCACGGTCGTTACCTCCGTGTTGACCTCACCACAGAAGATGTGGTCGAGGTAGCTCTGCCCGCCGATGTACTGCAGAATTTCATCGGCGGTGTCGGGCTCGGTACGTGGCTACTTTTGAATGAAGGACAGCCGTTGTCCGACCCGCTCGCTTCCGAGGCCCCTTTGATATTCGCCTTTAGCCCGCTGGTCGGAAGCCCGCTGACAACCTCCGCCAAATTTGCAGTGATGGCAAAATCGCCTCTCACCCAGCGAATCAACGACTCGCTGTCGTCGTCGTCATTTGCTATCGCCGGCAAGAAAACCGGTTACGATGCGTTTGTCATCGTCGGGGCGGCAAGCAATCCGACCTGTCTGGTGATCGAACCGACCGGCTGTCGATTTGTCGCAGCTGATGAGTGCTGGGGGCAATCGAGCGAACGTGCGGCCGACTTGTTGCGCGAACAATTGGGGAAACAATTTCGCGTCGCATCGATCGGCGTTGCAGGCGAAAATTTGGTGCGATTCGCCACGGTTTCACATGAAGGCCGCCACGCCGCCCGGGGAGGATTGGGAGCGGTCATGGGATCAAAGCGACTCAAAGCAGTCGCCGTTGCTGGGGATCGTACTGTGGAGTACGCACACCCTCACAAGCTTGTCGATTATAGTCGCGAGCTTTCCCGTAAATCGTTTGGACCCGCGACTGCCAAATATCGCGAACTAGGAACAGCAACCAATTTGCTGACGTTTAATCGGCTCGGAACGTTACCGACTCGCAACTTTCAAGCAAGCACTTTCGAGCATGCAGAGGATCTTTCACCCGAAGCAATGCTGACGACACATTCTCGCACGCGAGCCTCCTGCGCTGCTTGCACCATCGGCTGCGAACACTTGTATTCCGATCCCGAATCTCCCGATGCTGCTGTCCGCATCGAATACGAGAACCTGTTTGCGTTAGGGCCACTTTGCGGCGTCTCCGATCCGGATGCGGTCCTGCAGGCGTCCCGCCTCTGTGATGAGTTGGGTCTGGATACGATCAGCGCAGGCGCGACAATTGCGTTTGCGATGGAGTGTGCAGAGCGCGGCTTGATCGATGCGGATCACCTTCGATTCGGCGATGCGCAAGCGTTGCACCAAACATTACGGTCAATCGCCACTCGGCAAGGACTCGGAGAACTTCTGAGCCACGGCACTCGATCCGCATCGCGAGAAATCGGCCAAGGCAGCGAAGATTTCGCTCCACACGTTAAAGGATTGGAGATTCCCGGTTACGAGCCCCGCGCTTTGCAGACCATGGCATTGGGCTTCGCGGTGACGGCGCGTGGAGCCGACCACAACCGGTCCGGAGCCTACCAGGTCGATTTTTCCGAATCGGTCGATCGACTGCACGCCAGTCCGGCGATGATTCCGCCGGCCATCGAAACCGAAAACGAGGCATCCCTGTTTGACTCGTTAATCCTTTGCAAATTTCTGCGTGGCGTTTTTGACGACAAATTCATGGCAATGGCGGAAATGCTGCGACTGACTGCCGGCTGGGACGTTAGCCCAGACGAGTTGCATCGGACCGCCGAACGCATTGTGACTGCCAAGAAGGTTTATAACATTTGGCAAGGCTGGTCACCCGACGAAGATATGTTGCCAAAGCGGTTCCTGACGGAACAACTTCCCGACGGTACTGGTTTTGGCGCCACAATCGACGAATCGCAACTACGCCAGTTGGTCTGCGAATACAACCGCGCACGCGGCTGGAGCGACGAGGGCTGGATCCCCAATAACCAATTGAAGGTACTACAAATCCCGATTCCTCAGGATTACCCCTCTCTGGAAGGCTCGTCCAGCGCAACCTCCTGAGCCTCCCGATCTGGAGAGTCGATTGACCCTATCGCTTCGGAATGACAGAATCGATTCCTGGAACTGACCTCAATCCCTCACATTCAAAACGCTGATGGCTGAGACATTCATTCTGATCCCCGGCCGTACCAGCAAACAGGGGACATCCCTGAACGAAGGGAAATACACCGACGGTTACCTTGAGGAGATCAATACCGTTCAGATTGCTGGCGACGATATGCAGCGGCTGGGGTTGATCGACGGCGATTCGGTGCGAATCTGGAATGACGTCGGCGAAATTGTGGTTGCCTGCAAAACAGCTCGCGGAGACGAGTTGCCTTCTGGGATGCTGTTTATCAGCTACGGCGATAAGTCGAGTCAATTGATGGGTGGAGAAACCCACGGAAGCGGAATGCCGGACAGCAAAGGCATGGACGTCTTTTTGGAGAAACATTCCGGGAGCAGCAATTCATGAGCACGCTTGAATCGTCCACATCGACGAATGCCGCCGGCGAACTCAAAATCGTCGAAGATGCGACGTGCACATTCTGCGGCTGTGTCTGCGACGACATGGAATTGACAGTCGAAGACAATCGCATCACCAAGGCCAAGAATGCGTGTGTGTTGGGAAAGGCCTGGTTCTTCAATCATCACATTGAAGATCGCCCCGAAGCCACGATCGAGGGGAAGCCGGCCAGCTATGAAGAGGCGATCGAGGCAGCCGCGGAAATCTTGCTCAATGCGACTTACCCCATTACCTACGGTCTCTCGGATACGACCTGCGAAGCGCAGCGCAAGGCACTTGCGATTACCGACTGGATTGGCGGCATCGTCGATACCACAACTTCGGTTTGTCACGGCCCGTCCGGAATGGCATTTCAGGGCGTAGGTGAAGTGACCTGCTCCTTGGGCGAAATCAAAAACCGGGCCGACTTCCTGATCTTTTGGGGCGGAAACCCCGCGGAGAGTCATCCTCGGCACTTCACGAAATACAGCTTGATGCCCAAGGGAGAATTTGTTCCCAAAGGCCGCAAAGATCGAACCGCCGTGTTGATCGACGTCCGCAAAACGAAAAGCGCCAAAGCGGCTGATATCTTCCTGCAACTTAAACCACGATCCGATTTCGAATTGGCCTGGGCCCTGAGAGGACTTGCGAAAGGAATCGATATCGATCCGAAAGTCGAGCAAAAGACAGGCATTCCGCTCGATACCTTGCGCGACATGATGGACCGCATGAAAGCCGCCCAATTCGGCGCGATCTTGTTCGGGATGGGCCTGACGATGACCCGCGGCAAACATATTAACAGCGAAGCCGTGCTGTCGCTGGCGCGAGACATGAATCAGCACACGCGCTGGGTCGCGAAACCAATGCGTGGGCACGGAAATGTCACCGGTGCCGACAACGTCGTCTCCTGGACAACGGGATACCCGTTCGGTGTGAATCTGGGGCGCGGCTACCCTCGTTTCAACCCAGGAGAATTTACCACGTCGGATGTGCTCGCCCGGCAAGAAGCCGATGCCGCATTAATTATTGCCTCGGATCCGATGTCGAATTTCAGCCAGCCGGCACGCGATCATCTGCGGAGCATCAAATCGGTTGTGCTCGATCCCAAACTAAGCGAAACCGCCAAAGTGGCCACCGTCGCTTTTACCACCGCCACGTATGGCATCAACACACCCGGAACCGTCTATCGGATGGACGACGTGCCGATTCCGTTGCGTCCCGCATTTGAATCACCCTACCGCAGTGATTTGGAAATCCTGAAAGCGATCGAGCATCGCATTCGCGAGCATCAATTGGCCGGAGTCCAATGAGCACGCTACGCATCAGCGGCGGAACGGTATACGACCCTCGCAATGGCATCGATGGCGAGGTTCGCGAATTGTGGATCCGCGACGGAAAAATCATTGATCCCCCCGACGATCCCGATGTACGTCCCGATAGAACGTTGGATGCCACCGGACTGGTTATTATGCCGGGTGGCGTCGATATGCATTGCCATATCGCCGGACCCAAGGTGAATACCGCTCGCAAGATGATGCCCGATGACAAGCGCGTCGCCCCCCCGGTCAGGCGAACTGCCCTGACCCGCAGCGGATCAACCGGTGCCGTTCCCAGCACATTCGCCACGGGATATCTCTACGCCGGTCTGGGTTACACGACCGCATTCGACGCGGCGATTCCGCCGCTGACGGCGCGGCACGCCCACGAAGAACTCGATGACACCCCGATCATCGACAAAGGCTTTTACGTGTTGATGGGCAACAACCATTATGTAATGAAGAAGCTACAAGCCGGCGAGCCGCAACTTCTCAAGGCGTACGTCGCGTGGCTGCTGAATGCGACAAAAGGTTACGCGGCGAAACTCGTCAATCCCGGTGGAGTCGAAGTCTGGAAGGCCACCGGCGGAAATGCGACAGGCATCGACGACAACGTGGAGCATTTCGATGTGAGCCCACGACAAATTATTTCGGGCGTTTCCCAAGCGGTCACTGAATTGGGTTTGCCCCATCCGGTTCATATTCACTGCAATAATTTGGGCATGCCGGGCAACTGGACGACCACGCTCGAAACGATGAAGTCGTTGGATGGTCACAGGGGCCATTTGACTCATGTGCAATTTCATAGCTACGGCGGCAATGTTGACGACCAAAGCACGTTTTGCTCGCAAGTGCCCGAATTGGCCGATTACATCAATCAGCACCAGGATCTGACGGTCGATGTCGGCCAAGTGATGTTCTCGGAAACCACGTCGATGACGGGCGACGGCCCATTGGGGTATTTTCTTCACAAGGTCACCGGCCGTAAATGGTTTAGTGCCGACACCGAAATGGAAGCTGGATGCGGTATCGTCCCGATTACGTACAAAAGCAAGAGCACCGTTCATGCACTGCAGTGGGCAATCGGTTTGGAGTGGTATCTGCTCGTCAACGATCCCTGGCGAATTGCAATGAGCACCGATCATCCCAACGGAGGTTCGTTTCTGGCGTATCCGGAAATCATTGCCTTACTGATGGACCGCTCGCGGCGTGAGGAAGTACTCAATCGCGTTCCTGCGGCAGTGCGTGACCGCTGCACACTGGGCGACCTGGATCGAGAATACACTCTCAACGAAATCGCGATTATCACACGTGCAGCACCAGCGCGCATGTTGGGACTCGATCATAAGGGACACCTCGGAGTCGGCGCCGATGCCGACATTACCATCTACAGTCGCAACGACGACATTCAGCGAATGTTCGAGATTCCACGTTACGTGCTGCACAAGGGCAACGTCGTTGTCGATGATGGCGAGGTCCGCTCCAACGAAAAGGGAACGCTGCTGCATGTGGCACCGCAGTACGACGTGGCAGCCGTCCCGGATATCCAGGAATGGTTCGAGCAGTTCTATACGATCCGGTTTCGCAACTACCCGGTCGACGAAAGCTATCTGCACGATCATCGCATCGTTCCCACGAATCCGATGCAATAGCGGCCAGGCTTTAGGGCGGGAATCGCATTCGGCGGCGTGCCGCACCAGATTCCTCATAAATCCGGGGTTTTGGCGGTTTTTATCCCGTTTTTGATCCGATCTGGCGCCGGCTGCGTTGTTACGAATAAGCTGGCTAAGCGTGTGGCGAACAACTCAGCGACTTGCCTGTGTTAAGCGACGCCTCGGCGCATGCCAGCAACTCTGATTCTCTGAAAACCTCCGCTCAATGATGAACGTCGAGGAGCCCTATGCCCATTCCCATTGGAACCGATGCGCCTCTGTATCACCGGCCATATGGCACAATCGGAATGATATTGGCAAACAGCGCGTTCTCGACCGCGTGCTGGATGGGGCACTTGCAAATGTCGCAATGGATGCTGACCTATGGGCGTGGATTACATCCGCTTCAATGGGTCACATCGAATTTTGTACATGCCGATATCTGCCATCTGGTCGGCAACATGATCTTTCTTCTCACTTTCGGAATGATCGTCGAGGGCAAAATTGGCTGGCTGCGTTTCACAGCTGTCTATTTAACGATCGGTATTGTCGAATGCGCGATCGAGCAAACGCTATTTCTAGGCAGTTACCCACTGGGGGGTTCATTGGGTGCTTCGACGGTGATCTTCGGACTGATGGCGATCGCATTGGTCTGGGCGCCGAGAAACGAAATCACGTTGGTGTTGATCGTTTGGTATCGTCCGTACGAATTTGAGCTGACGGTGTTGGCGTACTCGATGTGGCATATCTGTTGGCAAGTTTATTATCTCATTCAACTGGGATTCTCGTGGGGCAGCGAAATGCTACATCTCGCAGGCGTCGCCGTCGGGCTTCCGATTGGCATCATCATGCTAAAAAAGGGGTGGGTCGAATGTGAAAACTGGGACATTTTCTCCGTCTTGCGGGGAACGAACTTCACGCCGAACGAATACGAACCGGCGCATTTGCAAAAGGCAAAGAGGGAACCGATCAACTTTCAAACCTTGAAAGAGGCGCTGCAATTCGATTCCTTAGCCGGGCAGCCCGAAGAAAACCACGGCCCGCGGATGTCGCCGGCCAAATCGCTCCTGCGTATTCGAGAGCTTCTTGCGGAAAACAAAGAGACCGCGGCTTTTCGCGAGTATGAAAACATGTCACGCATCATTCCGAATTGGCATCTCGCGGAACAAGACCTTGTGTCGCTAGCCAATGGACTTTACCGTGCCGGTGCCTATGCAAAAGCGGCCCCGCTAATCGAAAAATACCTTCGGGAATTCGACAAATCCGCACCGGCGATGCGGATGAAGTTGGCCGGCATCAAATTACAAGTTGAGAATCGACCCAAGGCAGCATTACGCCTTTTGGAACCGTTGGCTGCCGCAGATCTAACTCCCAAGTTGGAATCGGCCCGCGAGAAGATCGTGCGCCGCGCGCAGGAACTACTCGCAGCGGGCACGATTGAACTCAGCGAATGCGGTTAGTCATCTTTTTGGCAGATTCGCTTCCGACGATTCGAAGTCGAGATGGTCGTGACGTGTCACCCTACCCAAATCGGGCTCGACCAGGCCATATGCCCGTTATGCTGGGTCGCTCGGACATAGTACCAGTCGGTTCCGGCACCACCATCCCGATTGTCGGTCCAACGGAAATTGGCAGTGTACTCGACCGGCGAGATTAACGGACCGATGATGTAGCTTTCACTGGTAAAGATGCCGGTGAATTCGATCAGGTTGTCTTCGACCAAATCCTGCAATTGGACCTGAACTGTCCGCTGTTCCGGCGCGCGCATCTCCAACGAAAGCGTAGCGTTCGTATTGCCCTCGAGTTCGAGCACCAAACTTTTTGACGGGTCTTCGCCGTAACATTGCACTCGAGTTGTGGCCGATTGCAATCGAATCTCTCGCTCAGAAACAACCTGCAACCGATCCCGCCTTTCTTCATCAAAGGGTGCCGCCTGGAAACAAGGCAGCGCTCGCAGGAATTTGCCGCCGTCGATGCGCAGAGTCATGTCCCAATCGCAGGTTCGCCCTAAATCGAGAGCGGCCCATGGTCCCCAGCCGTACTGAATTCGACATTTTGCGCGGCCAGGAAGCTGCACAGGCGAGTCGACGGCATCCTCGGGAAAATGCCGATCGATGACCCGACCGTTGCGGATCAATTCCACCATTTTGAGGGAATCCTGGGCCAACACGCGGACATCAATTTGCCGGTCGGAAACCGGCGCCAATTCCGAACCCATTGGTTCGCCGTTTAAGCGTACCTCCAGACCAATGCGATCCCCAGACGCGGCAAAAGTGCGGCGTGAATGGATCGCTTCGAACAATCCCTTGCGTGTCAGTCCCTCGGCCCACACCCCGACGATTCCTTCGCCGTAGGCTCCTGGATATCCGCGATGATCGTCACTGGACGCCACGAATCCGAATCGAAGCCCCTGCTTGAGCTGGCGGGAAATCATGTTGTCTGTCGCCCGACCGCCCATACTGTGTCGAATCATCGGGAAGGGAGCCCGCTCGGTTTCGTTGCAACCATGCTCGGAGAAAATCTCCACCACAGGTGCTGTGTCCGCCCGATGATAGTCGAAGTTTGCCCCACGCCATCCGCGTTTGTAACCGACATGATGTGGGATCGCGAAGGCGTGGCTATC
>JANQRQ010000250.1 GCA_028284485.1 Planctomycetaceae bacterium
ATTCGGATAATGACCGTTCTGTTCCAATCGAAAATGCACTGGGCATGGTGGAAGCACTCAAAAAAGCGGGCGCAACGCACACATTTCATCGTTATCCCGAAATGGGTCACATGGGAATCAACGAGGAAGTGATTGCACGCTCGCTGGATTTCATCGAGGAACAATCGCAATAGGCTGGCGGCGCGACCGAATCAACCGAGCGAACAATCACGCGATGATGTCGTGAATCGGGTGGCCGAGTTCGCGTTCGAGGCGTTTGCGGCCGGGGATTGCTAAGTCGCGAGGATTCAGCCCCAACTGATGCAGCAGCGTGGCATGAACGTCAGTGACGAAATGTCGATCTTCGACCGCGTGAAAACCGACTTCGTCGGTGGCACCGTGGGCGATGCCCCCTTTGATGCCGCCGCCTGCCATCCAAACGGTAAAACCATAGGGATGGTGGTCTCTGCCGTCGCTGTGCTGCGAACCGGGTGTACGGCCGAATTCACTGGCCCACACGACGAGAGTTTCGTCCAACAGCCCGCGCTGCTTGAGGTCTTTGAGCAATGCACCGATCGGCTGATCAACCTGTTTGCACATACGTGAGTGGCCGTTTTTGAGTCCCTTGTGGGCGTCCCAACTGCCGGCTCCTCCGTTGTAACCATGATAGACCTGCACAAATCGCACACCGCTTTCGACGAGCCGGCGGGCGGTCAGCATTTGGCGACCGAACGTTTTTGTTTCCGCCTGATTGAGGCCGTAAGCATCCTGCGTTTGCTGAGTTTCTGCAGCCAAGTCGACGACATCTGGAATCGCCGTTTGCATGCGGAAGGCCAACTCGTAGGCGCGGATGCGGGCGGTAATCGCATCGTCATCGGGATTTCTTGTCGCCGTCAGTTGATTCAATTCTTTCAGCAAATCGAATTGACGGCGCTGTTCTTCGACATAAACGCCCTGCTCCGGAGCGAGGTACGGCATGCTGTTTTCGGGATCGACCTTCAGCGGCACGCCGTCGTATTGCGGGCCAAGGTAATTGGCCCGATGCGCCTCGCGGCCGCCACAGCAATCGGCGAGCGGATTACCGAGCACAATGAATTCGGGAAGATTCGCGTTGAGCGTACCCAGCCCATAGGTGGCCCAAGCACCGATCGTCGGGAAAAAACCATCAATACGATGGCGGCCGGTGTGAAACTGCAGCTGCGCACCATGATTGCTGTCTTCGGTCCACATCGAACGGATCAGGCACAAATCGTCGGCACAGCTTCCGACATGCGGCCACCAATCGCTGATTTCCAAACCGCTTTCGCCGCGCTGGCGATAGCCAATTTGCAAAGGGAAACAGGTCGTGCGAATGAATCCATTGTTTGGGTCAAAGGCCACGACCCGCTCGTTTTCAAGGTACGGTGATTTCAATACATGGCCGTACGGGGTCTCTTCGAGAGTTTTCCCCGCGTATTTGTTGAGCAGCGGTTTGGGATCGAACGACTCCATATGGCTCGTGCCGCCGATCATGAACAGCCAGATGACACTTTTGGCGCGCGGTGCGAGCTGTGCCAACTGGTCGGGAACAGTGTCGGCGATCGCATCGCGTTGGAGCATTGACGCCAAGGCGACGCTACCGAATCCGAGCCCCATATCCTGCAAGAAGGCGCGCCGCGTCGAGTCGGATGAATCAGGTATGTTGCGTTCCACAAACTGACTCATGCAATGATCTCCTGAATTGGTTTTCCAAAGTCGCGTTCCAGGCGCTTTCGCCCCGGAATTTCGAGATGTCGAGGATCGAGCCCGAGTTGATGCATCACGGTCGCATGAATGTCAGTGACATAATGGCGATTCTCGACGGCATGAAACCCGAGTTCGTCGGTCGCCCCATGCATAACGCCCCCTTTGATTCCGCCGCCAGCCAGCCAAACCGAAAATCCAAACGGGTGATGGTCGCGGCCATCTTCGCTTTGGGACCCGGGTGTACGGCCGAATTCGGTCGCCCAAACGACCAATGTTTCATCCAACAATCCGCGTTGCTTCAGATCCTTCAGCAACGCGGCAATCGGTTGATCGACCTCGCGGCAAACGCGGGCATGATTCGCCTTGAGACTTTTGTGCGAATCCCAGCGGCCGGCTCCACCGTTGCTACCATGATAGACCTGCACGAATCGTACGCCCCGCTCGACGAGACGGCGGGCTGTTAGCAATTGCCGACCATAAGTTTTCGTTGCGGGCTGATCCAAGCCATACAGGTTTTGAATCGTTTGGGACTCTTGATTGAGATCAACCGCTGCCGGAACGGCGGTCTGCATACGGAAGGCTAACTCATACGACTGAATTCGCGCACGCAGCGACTCGTCCCGCGGAAAGCGGTCGGCGGTGAAACCGTTCAGTTGCTGCAGCAACTCAAATTGCCGGGCCTGCTCTTCAATGAACACGCCTTGCTCGGGCACGATGTATGGCGTGGCGGAACCCGGTTCGAGTTTTAATGGCACACCGTCGTATTGCGGCCCCAGGTAGTTGGCGCGGTGGGCTTCACGGCCGCCACAACAGTCGGCAGGTGGTTCCCCCAGAACGATGAATTCGGGCAGGTTGCCATTTAACGTTCCCAAACCGTAGCTGACCCATGAGCCAATCGTGGGAAAGAAGCCGTCGTTGCGATGCCTTCCCGTGTGAAACTGTAATTGCGCGCCATGGTCGATGTCTTCTGTCCACATCGATCGGACGACGGCTAGATCGTCGGCACAATCGCCCAGGTGGGGCCACCAATCGCTGACATCGATTCCGCTTTGACCCCGTTTTTTGAATCCGATTTGCATCGGAAAGATTGTCGTACGGCGCTGCCGCTCGAAGTCTTCGAAGAAATCGCGTTCGTTCTCGAGGAATGGCGACTTCAGAACTTCATGATACGGCGTTTCGGATATCGACTTTCCTGCATATTTGTTGAGCGCCGGCTTCGGATCGAACGACTCCATATGACTGGTGCCGCCGATCATAAATAACCAAATGACGTTTTTGGCGCGAGGCGCAAAATGGCCGGCGTCCTGATTGAGGGTCGCGCCAGGTGCGTCGCGGTGCAACATCGCCGATAACGCCAGACTGCCGAAGCCAAGTCCGGTGTTGAGCAGGAACTCGCGGCGATGGAAGCCGAAACGCACAGCATCTCCCCTATCTCATAGTGACGAAGTCATTGTGATTCATCAGCACATGCACCAGATTCTCTCGCGCTCGCTGCTGGGGGTCAGCGGCCGGATCAACAACCGGTTTCGTGCCCCCGGTAAACGTATTGAGTGCAGAAGTATCGGACAATAATTGTGCCTGATCGCTTAAGAACTGCAGACAGACTGCATATTCGTCATCTGCAGGTGGCCGGGACAAGATCTGTAGAAACGTCTGCCGGACGAACTCTGTTTGCGATCCCAGTTCCGGTCCGCCGACCTCGTTTGACAATTGTCGGGCGAGCATACGCGACTTACCCAGCGCCAACGAGCTGTTGCTAAGTGCCAATGCTTGCTGCGGAATAATGCTCTCCGACCGGCGGTAGCATTCGGTCGGACTCGCCGCATCGAATAACACCAGCATCGTCATCTGCTTCTCGTAGGCATGGCGGATGTAAATGCTACGGCGGCGAGATTTTTCGCCATCCGCAAAATCGACATCGGCTCCACCAAACATGGGATCGAGTTGCCCTGAGACCGCCAAGACGTTGTCGCGTACGATTTCGGCGTCGAGTCGGCGAGCATTTGCGCGCCACAGCAAGTGATTATCTGGATCGATCTGGTCGGCGTGAGAATCATGCACCTGACCGGCTGAAGAAGCAAGTTGCCAGGTGCGTGACGTGACAATCACCCGGTGGAGATGCTTCATGCTCCAATTGTTTTCCATCAACTCAACGGCGAGCCAATCGAGCAATTCCGCATGGCGCGGTTTGGGGCTGCGCAATCCGAAATCAAAAACATTGTCGACGAGTGGTTCCCCAAAGTGACGCAGCCAAATTTGATTGACCGCCACGCGGGCTGTTAGCGGGTTTTCAGCCGACGCAATCCAACGGGCGAGCGCTAAACGCCGGCCGCTACTCGTGCGAGGATACTCGGTTCCGACGGAGGTATACTTCGTTTCCTTCTTCTCGGGCTTTTCTTTCGTTTTGGCGAGAGCTTTCTCCGCGTCGTCCAATGCTTTTTTCGCCGCATCGATGGCGGTTTTCTTCTTGGCCGCGTCCTGTTCGTCACTTTTTTTGGCTGAAGTGAAGGCGGCTTGCTTCTGCATAACGGTTAATTCGGCCTGACGAACGTTGAACAGTCGTTCTGTTTCGGCTGCAGCGGTTGAAAGCTTCTCAAACTGTGACTTCTTCTGTGGGGTTGCGTATTTCGCGCGATCGGCTGCATAGCGTGCTTCCAACGAGCGTAAGCGTAAGTCCGCTACGTCACGGGTCAATTTCAATAGTTGAATCTCCGACGCATCGGTCGCTTCGGCCCCATCACCGGCCGGCTGAGTCGCAGCGAGGTGCTTTTTCTTGGCGGCGGCCAATTGGCGGCGGGCTTGCTCGAGATCCTCTTCGTTGATGAAGCTCTTGAGCGCGGGAAAATAAGCCGAAATCGGCAATTCGACCGGTTGGATCTTAAGCTCTCCACCCAAGACTTCGGGGACTGCCGGGGCAAGCGGATTGTCTTTATCGGGATGTTTGTCGTTACCACCAAGATACAAGAATGTTTTCGCCGTCAGTTCGGCATCAAACGCCCGAGGCAATCCATCCTTCATTACATCCCGTTTGCCGGGAAAGCGATCGGTACGGACATTGTGCGGTTCGAAAATCGCGCGGAATTGGTAATAAGCCAACTGTGGAATTGGATCGTACTTATGGTCGTGGCAACGGGCGCAATTAAGAGTTAAGCCAAGAAATGCTTTGGAAGTGTGCTCAACGGTATTGTCGAGCCAAATGTTGCGATTGCTGTTGTGGAAGTTGCGTGCCAGAAAACCGGTGGCCGCCAGAAGATCGGGGTCTTCTGGAGCGATTTCATCGGCAGCCAACATTTCCACGATCATTTGATCGTAACCTTTGTCGGCGTTGAGCGACTGCACGATCCAATCGCGCCAGTGCCAAATGTGGCGTTGACTGCCGCGTACCTGTTGCTTGTAACCATCCCAATCGCTGTACCGCCAAACGTCCATCCAATGACGGCCCCAACGCTCGCCGTAATGTGGACTCTCCAACAGCGAGTCAACGACTTTGAGCCAGGCTTTCTCGGAGTCGTCGCGAAAGAACTCATGGATTTGTTCGCGCGTCGGAGGCAATCCAATGAGATCGAGATAAATTCGCCGCAAGAGTGTGTAACGATCCGCTTTTTCGACTGCCGTTATCCCTTGCTGCCGATGCTTGGCCGCAATGAATCGATCGATCGGATGCGACCAATTCTCATCTGCAATTTCCGGAAGCGGTGAGCGCTGTGGGATTTGATAAGACCAGTGCTTCGTCGGATCCTCGGGAACAGGTTCATCAATTGGAGAAGCGGCGCCTTGATTGATCCAGGCTCTCAGCAGCGCGATTTGTTTGGCGTTGAGCGGCTCTCCCACACCTTCGGGCGGCATGCGCACATCGACGTCCGCTGACGAAACTCGTTCGATGAGCGCACTGTCGGCGGCGTTCCCAATGGCAATAACCGCACCGTTTTCGCTTCCCTGGCGAATCAGTCCGCCATTGTCGAGTCGCAAACCCGATTCTTGTTTGAGTGCCCCGTGACAGGACGCGCACTTCTCAGCGAAGATCGGCTTGATGTCGAGCTCGTAGTCGACATCGCTCGCAGCCCGAGTTCTTTCCGCCGCTACGAGCA
>JANQRQ010000271.1 GCA_028284485.1 Planctomycetaceae bacterium
TCGTGGACCGCAATCCAATCGCCTTTGGCTTCTTTGACGCCGCGATAGCGTGCAGCGCCGGGACCGCCGTTTTCCTCTAGTCGGTGCAGTCGGACGCGCGGATCTTCCTTCGCGAAGTTCTGCACGATGTCGAAGGTTTGATCGGTCGAACAATCATCGATCACGATCAGCTCGAGGTCCTGCATGCTTTGGTCGAGCGTCGATTGAATAGCTCGCTCGATAAATCGCGAGGAATTGTAGGCCGCCATTACGACCGAAACGCGTGGGCTCATGTGGTTATTTCCTCCGCGCCTCTAGCGCCTCTGGGACCCTTCGCCAAACTAGCGGGTGAAGGCTCGGTCGTAGGCGTTCAGAAGTCGCTCGGTATCCCTTTCTGCTGGGAACTCGTTGTGCGAGCGGTACATGCCAATCTCGCCCATTTTCTTACGCTTGGCCGGATCACCAAGCAATTCCAAAATCTTAGCGGCCAGATCCGTTGGCTCGTTTGGGGTCGCATACAGCGCTGCATCGCCGCAGAGATGGCGGCCTTCGTCCAGTTCGAACTGAACAATCGGGATGGACAGCGCCATATACTCGAAATTCTTATTCATCGAGATTTTGCGATTGTACTCATTGGCGGGATCGGGAATGACGCCCACGGTAAACGAAGAAAGAGCCGCCAAAAGCTCGTCGCCGCCCAAATAGCCGGTAAAGGTCACGTGATCTTGCAGGCCCAAATCACCGGTCATCTTGACCAGATTGTCATATTCGGGGCCGTCGCCGACGATCACGCACTGGGCGTCGGTCTGGCCCCGATCGAAGACCAGGTCGCGCATCGCTTCCAACAGCAAGTCAACGCCGTCCTGGCTGCCCATGATTCCGATGTAACCAACGACATGTTTTCTGCCGTTGAACAATTCCTTGTTCGGCTCGACCCGGTACATGCGTTTCAGGTTGGGCGTGCTGCGGACGATGAACACGTCATCATCGCGCATATTTCCTCGGCTTTTTGCGATATCGCGAAACGGTACGTTCGTCGCCAGGGAAACATCGGCCGTTGCGAACGTTAAACGCTCGAAGAATCGCAGCAACCGGTAGAAGAAATCCTTGCGGCCGAACTTCGCCACATACAACTCGGGATTGATGTCGTGATGGTCGAAGATGAACTTCTTTCGGAAAAACAGCTTATAGAAGCCGCCGATCAGAAAAAGCAGGTCTGGCGGGTTGCAGGCATGAACAACATCGAAACCATGTCGGCGAAGGACTTTCAGCGACAGATAGAATTCTGCTGCCAGCGCCCACAAATACTCGACCAAATAGCCGGCGGTGCTCGACGCTTCCCAAAGCGTGTGCCGATAGATGTGAATGCCGTCGATTACCTCGTAGGATTCGTCGAATCCCTTGCCTTTGGGGCAAATGACAGAAACCAAATAGCCCGCGTTGGTTAGGGCAGTTGCTTCCTCCCACACGCGCCGGTCGAATGGCACAGGCAGATTTTCGACAATAATCAGCACTTTGCGCCCGACTCCGGGCGCGGAATGCTGTTCGATACTCTCAACTACCGACGTCCGGTCAGGCACGGTACTCTCGAATTTGGTATTTGAATAAGCGAGATTAGTGGGCATGGGACCACGCCTAGACCTGATAACAGATTTTCGGAAGATACCCGATTTTTCTTTCTGACTGGTCAATCCAAAACGGATGACCGCCCTAATTCCGATCCTACTGTCCGACCCTAGCGTGCTCTTGCCGCGGCGAATGCCTCATTGAATGCGTTCCAAACAATGGGTTTTTGCTGCATGTCTCGGTCATAAGGCAAGACACGAAGCGGTAACCCATCCTCGCGCGGAAAACTGCCGTTCAACCAGCTATATCGATCCGACAATCCCCAGGTCAGCACGGCGATGGTCGCCGGCTGCTCGAGCGCGACGTCCATAAAGCGACGATAGGCGTCGGCCACGTAAACGTCCCGAACGCGGTCGGGTGATGGCAGTTTCTGATCGCGAACATCCATCTCCGTGATCATGATTTTCAAGCCCATGTCGGCGATTTCTGACAACATGGACCGCATTCCGCGCGCATCGAAGTCGTTCCGTCCGGCCCAAAGATGGCCTTGCAGCCCGAACGCATGGATGGGGGCTCCCTTGGACAGCGCCCGTTCCAGCAATTGTGGGATCGCCTTCTTGCGTTTGACCTCGTCCGACCAATCGTAAGGGAGCCAAAAATCGTTGTATGTCAGCATGGCGTGCGGGTCGGCGTCGGCCGCCGCTTCGAACGCCAGCTTGATGTAGTCCTCGCCCAACAGGTCCAGAAAAATCGTCTCTCGCAACCCGTCGCGGCGTCCGTGACCGGGTTGGGTTGATTCGTTGATCACGTCCCAGGAATGGATCCGGCCCGAATAATGGCCTGCTACGGTCTGGATATGATCGACGATCAGGTCGCCGATATTGGATTTGTTGGCCGTCGCCTCGAACCAATCGGGCAAACTATGGTGCCACAGCAGGGTATGACCGCGAACGGCCATACCATTTTGTTCTGCGAAAGCCATCAGACGGTCGGCCCGCTCAAAGTCGAACTTGTCCTGGCGAGGGCGCAGTGCTCTCCACTTCATGGAATTTTCCGACACCACGACGGAGCACTCGCGCTGCGCGATCTCGACGAATTCGGGGTCTGCGAGACCATTGTCGTTGA
>JANQRQ010000273.1 GCA_028284485.1 Planctomycetaceae bacterium
CTTCCAGCAACTGGCCCTCGCCGGAAAACTGAAAGGTCCGCAGGCCGAATACGCCCAACGATTCAAAGCCGTCGAGCAACTCTACGATTCGGAAAATGATCCGGAGATGGTGCATAACCTCGCGGGCGATGCTGCTCACGCGGATGCATTAAAACAGATGCGCCAACGTCTGCAAGACTGGATGATCGAAACGCGGGACTTGGCAATCGTGGAAGAACGCGAGCTTTACGTGAGGGCAAAGGGAGGATCGCTCTGGGCGGTCGGTCAGGAACTAAAAAACTACGAAAGGATTCTCGAAACAGCCAACCTGCAACTTCAGGGCGAGTCGGCGCTTACGGAGCTGAAGAATCGCAGCACAGATGCCGACCCGCTGGTCCGCTTCTGGGCAGTGCTTGGTTTGATGGTGATCACGCAAACCGCCGAAAGCGAAGTGGTCGAGGAGATTCTGCCGAGCCTCAACAAATCGCTGGCCGATGAATCGATCGACGTGCGCTTGCTTGCCGCCGAGGGATTGTTCAACCTGGGTCATTACAAGGAGGCCCTGCCGGTCGTGATCGCCGAGATGGACCATCCCAACACGGACGTTCAAGTGCGTGTCGGCAACATTCTCGACTCCCAACCCCCGGATGCGAACGAGCAACTTTCGGCAGCAATCGAACCACTGGCGGTCGCCATGAGAAAGTTCAAACCGTCGGGACGTTACGGAAATCAAAACAAACCGTTTGATCGCGCTTACCGGGCGATCACTGGCCAGCAAGTTTACTTCCGTTGGGGCATGGGAGCCTCCGGTTCACCAAAGAGTCCGTTAATCGCTGTCCAGAAAGAGCCATTTGTTGTGAAGCCTGTACCACGAACAAGTCACCCTCCAGGAGAGAGTCAACCTGGAAACCAGAAGTAATTGTCGGGTTGGCAGGAACGGGGACTGCACCCAACATCGACGGAAACGGAAGCATGAAGACCTTGATAGCAACCTTCGTCTGCTCAGCGGTTGCCCTGGCTGCGATCTCCGTTCATGGGGCCGAGCAATCGAATCGGCCCAACATTGTCTTCATCCTCGCCGATGACATGGGATACGGCGATCTCGGATGTTACGGCGCTGAAAAGATCCAAACGCCGAACATTGATCGGCTGGCCGAGGAAGGCATCCTTTTCACCGACGGGCACTGTGGAGCTTCGACCTGCACTCCGACACGATACGGATTGATGACCGGACGGCACCCGTGGCGAAGTTGGTGCAAGTACAGCGCGCTCAGTACGAATGCTCCGCTGCTGATCGAAGAAGATCGAGTGACGATTGCTTCGTTCCTGAAATCGGCGGGTTACTCGACGTCGATCGTTGGTAAGTGGCATCTCGGCTACGGTCATGAAGAGGGCTTTGAAAAGCATCGCGGTGACGCGCCGCCCAATTTCTGGGAGACTCGCGGTAGCGGTCCCAACTGGAATGGCGAATTGAAACCTGGACCGCGGGAGAACGGTTTCGATTATTCCTACGCCATTCCTGTGGCCAACAGCTTTCCGCCCTATGTGTTTGTCGAGAACTACCACGTGGCGGGCCTTCGTAAGGACAGCCCGATTGGCAACCTGGAATCGCGGAACTATGGCAAGATGGAAGGCGGCGAGGGGGCCCGCTGGACGGACGCAGAGTTAATAGACAAGTTTGCCGACAAGCTGGTGTCCGAACTGGAACATCTCGCAGTGCAAATGGTAACCCGACGCGTGAGCGAGGGACGAGACCTGCGCGACGGCGCTGATCCCTCGCTCACGCGTCGGGTTACCAAAGACGGCGAAGAACGAAAGCCTTTCTTTCTGTACTACACACCGACTCAGCCTCACATTGGGTCCCGCGTTGTCAACCGAAATGCGCACTGGCCGAATGCCCGCTTCAAAGGAACAAGTCAGGCTGGGAACTACGGCGACGTGGTTCAGGAACTGGACTGGTCGGTCGGCGTAATCCTCGAAACGCTCGACAAGTTGGGCCTCACCGAGAATACGCTGGTGATTTTCACCAGCGACAATGGCGGGTACACGCGCGACTTCAACGGGCATCGGCCGAATGGACCCATCCTGCGTGGCGGCAAGGGCGATCTTGTCGAAGGTGGGATTCGCGTGCCCTTCCTGGCGAAGTGGCCAGGCAGGATCAAACCGAGGACGCGGTCAAAGGAAACCGTTTCGACGACCGACATGCTGGCGACCTTTGCCGCAATCATCGGCAAGGATCTTCCAGCCGGCGCGGGACCGGACAGTTACAATGTGCTGCCGGCCTTACTTGGGCAAAAGCTGCCACAAGCCGAGCGACCGGTGGTGCTCTCGAGTGGCGGGACAGGAGCCATCTCGATTCGCGCGGGCAAATGGAAGCTGATCGACGGACAGGGGAATTGCGGGTATGGTGAGTTTCGCGCGAAGCAGCCGGTGCCGACACCCAAACCGGGTGATCCCCCGGCCCAACTTTACAACCTCGAAGAAGATCTGGGTGAGGCGAACAATCTGTACTTGAAGCATCCGGATATCGTTCATCGCCTGAAGGTGGGCCTGGAGAAGATCAAGGCGGATGAGAACTACAACCCGACCACGTTGAAACAGCCGAAAGAGAAACTGACCATCGAGCAATTGAACGCGTTGTTCCGCACGCCAAAGGTTGGTCGGCAGAATCAAGGCCAGCACGCGGCGACGACATCGACCCCCGATGTCGAGAGCATCACACCGGATCTCACGACTCCCAAAGTGATCAAAGGCGAGCCCGAACCTGGCAAGCGAGTCCTGCAGGCGTTGACGGGTTACGATGATAGTGATGTCCGCCATGCCTTGTATCTTCCAACCGACTGGATCAAGGGCCGAAAGTATCCGGTCATCGCTGAATTCACCGGCAACGGAGGAACGGTTGCGGGCGGTAAAGCCGCCCAGGGCTTCGGAATCAGCGGGGGCGAAGGTTACCTGTGGGTAACGTTGCCCTTCGTCAGCGAAGATGGCCAGCAAGACATGGACTGGTGGTGGGGCAGTCCCGAACGAACGGCCGATTACGCGAAAGCCGCGATTGAATCGATTTGCGAAGAATGGGGCGGCAATGCAGACGCGGTGATCCTGACCGGCCATTCACGCGGAGCGATCGCCTGCAATTACATCGGCCTGCGGGATGAGAGCATCGCAAGACTGTGGCTTGGAATGGTTCCGGTCAGCCACTACGACAACCGCAGCTGGAATCAAACAAAAGCTGAACAGGCACTCCGAGTCGAACGACTTCTCCGCCTTGGACGGGTGCCTCAATATATTTGTGGCGAAACGCATCTGGCCGAAAAACACAACGACAAACGATTGTTGGCGATCGTTCGCGAACGCCAGTTTGAAAGCATCGAAGCGGCGACACGTGAATTAAACCTCAAGTCGATCCTCGAACAGGAAAAAATCCGCCAATTCGTCACAGCGAATCATCCAGATGGCAACTTCACGTTCGATACATTTCCGTGGGTAAATCATTACGGCGACTGGATTCTGCGTGATACACCGGCTCGCACGAAACTTCGCAAGTGGGTGAATGACCTTGTAGCAACAAAGACGCGAAACTCGTCGCAGCGGAGCAGCAAACGGTGACCGACCGGCCAGGTTCATTCTTCAGAAAGCACGTTGAAGCAGAAAGAAAACCGGGCAGGCACTTGAAGAGAACTACTAGAACAGGACTAGCAACATGAAGTCACTTCCCAAAACTATGACGTTGATGTTGGGGCTGCTCGCGCTCACTTCGACCGTCCACGCAGCCGATCCCATTCCGCTTCAAGCCGGCCCCGTCTCGATGGTCTTCGATGCAGAGAACGTGTTTCTCCGCTACATTCGTGTGGGCCAGCACGAAGTTCTGCGAGGCATTAACGCACCGATTCGCAATGAGAACTGGGCGACGATCGCGCCCAAGGTATCCAATCTCCAAGTTGAACAAAATGACGACAGCTTCCAAGTGACATTCGATGTGGCGTGTCAGCTCGCCGATATCGACTTCCGCTGGAACGGCTCAATTTCGGGAAATGATCAGGGCGACATCGAATTCACTTTTGATGGGGAAGCGCATTCCACGTTTAAAAAGAATCGGATCGGCTTTTGCGTACTTCACGGACCGTCTGCAGCCGGTCAGCCGTGGGTGCTGGATACAGTTGATGGAAAGAAGTCGGAAGGGCGATTCCCGGAATTCATTTCACCGCATCAGCCGGCAATGAACCTGCGTGCGATTACCCATGAACTTGCACCGGGACTTCGCGCCCGTGTCGCCTTCGAAGGCGACATCTTTGAAATGGAAGACCAGCGCAACTGGACCGACGCTTCCTTCAAGACGTATTGCACACCGCTGGAGATTCCCTATCCGGTTGAACTTGCCAAAGGCACAAAGATTTCTCAGAAGATCCGCATTAGCATCGACGGTGATCTTCCCGATGCTGCATCGTCAGCTGGTGATACAGTTCTGACGATCGGCGAGGCCGAGCAAGCGATGCCATTTCTTGGTTTGCAGGTGTCCAGTGAATTTGAAGATCTCACCGACAAACAACTTGATCGTTTGAAATCGCTCGATCTGAATCATCTTCAAGTTGATCTCGCTCTTTCAGATGAGTCATTTGTCAAGCACTTGCGACGGGCGACCAGTCAGGCGAAAGCATTGGGTGTGTCGTTGCAGGTGATCCTGGGCCTCGGGGAATCGCCGGACTTTGCAACATTAGTCGGAGAGATCCGGGCTCTGCAGCCTCCTGTTTCTTTTTGGTTGGTAAGAGGCGGCGAACCGTCACATTTCAAGTTGGCACGCGAACAACTGGTGCCGGTCGTGGGTGACGCTCAGATTGGAGTCACTCGCGTAACAAACTTCGTTGACCTGAATCGGGCGCAGCCGGGTGACAACTCCATCCAGGCGATTGGTTTTGCGATCAACCCACAAATCCATGCGTTTGACAATGCTTCCATCGTCGAGACATTACCGATCCACGCCAATGTGGTGAACAGCACCCGTCAATTCGCTGGTAATCGGCCGTTGATTATCGGGCCGATTACGCTGGCGCCGCAGTTGCTCGACGGCGTTGATTTGCCGGGTGGCCCACCGATGGGAGGGCCACTGCCGACATACGTCGACAAGCGGCAGATTGAACCATTTACCGCAGCCTGGATGCTGGGCAGCCTGAAGTATCTTGCAGATGCGGGTGCGCACTCGGCGACATTCTTTGAGACCGTTGGATGGGCCGGCATCATGGACGCCGATGATGGTTCCACTCGTCCAAAGGAGTTTCCATCGCGGCCGGGTGAAGTTTTTCCGGTCTATCGCCTCCTGCGTGAGATCGGCGAATTCGAAGCAATTTCTGCACGCGATGTAGAGACCTCCGACGACCTGAAAGCAGTCGGAATTGCTTTGCGCAAACCGGGGCGGATACGTGTTCTCGTCGGAAATCTCATAGGTGAAACACAGACGGTCACGTTGCGTGGGCTGAGCGGCAATGCGGTTGATGTCCAACTGCTTGGCGCGGAGAAAGTTGAGGCATCAACGCAGCATTCCATCAGCCTGCCACCGTACGGCATTGCTCGAATTGACAGTGTGTATGACTGATGAAGGATGAAATAACGCTCACTTCACGTTTGCTCCGACGGATGCCCGTCTTCGGAGCAGTCGACTTTGATGTCGCCAGCATTGCAGGAAGGGCGACCTGGATTGCATCAGAGTTCGTTGGCTGCTCTGTCAGTTTTTCCCCTCGCGGTTTCGACCGGCCCGAGTCGTCGAAACATTAAGTCACATTGAATCCCACGACCAATCCCCGATCTTGCGGCTACGGCGATTGGCTTCATTCAGCCACTTGATTTCACCGAATTCTTGCCAGATGCTCGTCAATCCACTTTGATTCCTCATCGAGAGCCCGTCTCGGGAATAGATTTGCGTTGGGCAGATTGTCTTCGCGATACGGCGTTACATGTCGAGTTGTGCCATAATGCACGCTATGGAAAGCAGCGAATTTATCTCCTCACTGACCAGCTATGTTCCTGACCTGGTCTTACGGCGGCTCGAAGCCAATCCGAATGAGCCCCGCGCTCCTGTGGAAGAGCGGTTCCACGGAGCTGTCGCGATTATCGATGTCTCCGGTTTTACAACCCTAACGGAACAGTTCGCCGAGAGAGGTGCCGTAGGGGCCGAGGAGCTGACTCAGCTATTGAATGACTACTTCGGGCGTATCATCGAGTTAATCGATGCCCATGAGGGAGACATTGTTCGGTTTGCCGGCGACGCGATCCTGGCAGTTTGGTGTGCGTCCAATGCGTCGACAGTCGGTCAAGCCACGAAAGAGGCGACTCTCTGTGCACTAGCGCTGCAATCCGAGCTTCGCGGCTATCAAACAGGCGATGGTACTCGCTTGGCGGTGAAGATTGGAATCGGTGCCGGCGACTTTGCGGCAATGCACATCGGTGGGGAACTCGACCATTGGGAGCTGCTGATTACGGGACTCGCATTTGTTCAATCGTTTGCTGCGGTCGACCAGGCGAACGCAGAACAAGTGATTGTTTCGCTTCAAGCCTGGTCGCATTTGCAGCATGAATTCTCTGGTGAGCAATTGCAGATGGGCTCGGTTTTGTTGGATGGCGAACAAATTCTTGACAGGGCGAAAACAACGTCAATGCAGTCAAGGTCCGACACCCCTTCGGAGACCCGATCCTGGAATGTGACCGTCGGAGCATTGCGAGCTTACTTGCCGGGAACCGTTACAGCTCGATTCGCAGCCGGACACGAAGATTGGATTGGTGAATTACGAGTTGTATCGGTACTTTTTGTCAATTTGCCGGAATTGAATTATGCGACAACCCTGGATCGCGCTCAGGTTGTTATGCAGTACCTGCAGCGCGAGATTTACCGATATGAAGGAACAATCAATAAACTGAGCATCGACGAAAAGGGGACGTCACTGTTGGCAGCGATGGGATTGCCACCGTTTTCGCATGAAGACGATGCACGACGTGCAGTGAATGCCGGAATGGCGATCCAGCGAAGGCTACTTGAGTTAGGGCTACGTAGTTCGATTGGGATTGCGACCGGGCGCGTCTTCTGTGGATCCATCGGCAGCCGAAGGCGGCGAGAATATACCATCATGGGTGATGTCGTAAACCTCTCTGCGCGATTCATGCAAACTGCATTGGGTGAGATCCACTGCGACATGGCAACAAGTCGAGCTGCGGAATCGCATATCGACTTTCAGCGATTGGCAGATATCAACATCAAGGGCAAGTCACAGCCAGTCCCGATTTTTTGTCCGCAGAATTCTCGCAGTGAAGTCTCTGCCGCGAAAACAGAACTCGTCGGCCGAGAGCAGGAAATGGCAACACTCTCGCGGCTTCTTGACACATTGAAGTCACAGCATGAGGCTCTTCGCGATCAGACTGCTGCGAGTGAAGCCGGTTCAGGCTTGAATTCTGCGGTTGTTGTCATAGACGGACCTGCAGGAATGGGAAAATCTCGGGTTGTGGGAGCCTTTCTAGAACGCGCTCGTCGCCTTGATTTCACGACCTATGTAGGTGGAGCGGACTCAATTGAAACATCGACGTTGTATTACCCGTGGCGTCGCGTACTTTATCAGTTGCTTGAGTTGGAATCTGCTTCGGAATCGATTCAAGATCGCAGCACTCAGGTCCGTAACCAACTCGACGGTTCCCCGGAACTCGCACGACTTGCACCACTTCTGAATGATGTTCTCGCGATTGACATCCCCGAGGACGAACATACCAAGCACATGGTGGGAAAAATTCGGGGAGAGAATACGCGCTGGCTTTTGCTGCAACTTGTCAAAAGGGCTGCGCAGCGCGTACCGACTGTGCTTGTGTTGGAAGATGTGCATTGGGCGGATTCGGCTTCTTGGGAACTTGCGGCGCGGATCGCCAAGGACGCCGGCCCACTACTGATGGTACTTTCC
>JANQRQ010000274.1 GCA_028284485.1 Planctomycetaceae bacterium
CTGACCCGAGCCACACGCCACCGGCAACGATTAAGAACCTTCGGAATCAACTGCGACGAGAGGTAGCGGGAGCTTTCGCAGCCCGCCAAAAACTGCAGCAGGCGGAGTTGGCAAACATCCGCGAGCGGACCAAGGAATTGGAGCAGACGATCGAAGTGCGCGAGCGCATTAAAGACAAAATCATCGAGCGACGCACCCAGGATTTGCTGAACCCCAATCTACGATGGGAGACAACACCGCCGGGCACCGCCAAAACACCCGCCGGCACAACGCAACCAAACGACGACATGGAAGATGTCAGTTCGACCGAGCCGATCGATGCAGAAGATGACCTCAACGATCAGAACACCATCGGGCTTCAAGGGCGCTGGCAAATCCACCTCATGAAGCAAGGCCGCGACGACTTCATCCTGGGTGGGAAGCTGACAGAAGATTTCGAAGATGACGGCGACGGAGACTGGTTCGTCGAAGTCGAGGATTCCACATTTGCGATTCGTTATGGCCGAAAGAATGCCGTTTGGCTTATGGCCAGCATCACACCGCTAGAAGGCCATGCCAATGCGTTTGAACTCGACGATCCCAACGATCCGAAACCGGAACACATTCTGGGCCGCTTCGCTGTTGATGGGGATTCGTTGCGACTCTGCTTCAAACCCGATTTGGTCGATGGCAAACCACCATCGCTGATGGCGGGCGAAAAGACCGCGTACCTGGAATGCACGCGCGCACGGGATCGCGTGACCATCGGAGCCGTCGCGAATTGAGGAGACAGGGCTCCGAGTTCCTTCGTGATCCCCACTCACTTCGATTGCGTCCAATGGTCGATACAGAAGACAGGTGCGGATGACGATCCGCGCACGTTTTCGTCGCAGATTCTTGGCTGCTTCAAGGATGATGTCGCAAGTCTCTGTCAGAGGGGCCATTGTGTCGTGTGCGCTAATCATGGCAGCCGGAATCGGCTGCCAGTCGACGCACCCGGTGCGCAATACAACGACGAGCCCTCCGTCGAATGAGACGACGACACCGCTGGCTAACCCACAGGACCCATCCAATCCGGATAACCCGCAAAGTCGAGTTGACCACAAGACTCGACCACAGGAATGGGATGCCGACGGCAACATCACTCCGGTTCAATTCGAAGACTTCGATCGTGAACTGCCACCGCCAGAGACTGACGCGACGGAACCGGCGGCGTTCACGCTCGCCCAACTCGAAGGTTTGGCCTTTCAACACAATCCAACCTTAGTGACTGCCGCGGCGCGCATGCAGGCCGCTTGTGGCAAGCAATTGCAAGCGGGGCTTTATCCGAATCCAATCGTGGGGTATCACGCCACAGAGGTTGGAAACCTGGGAACCGCCGGCCAGCAAGGGGGATTCGTCCTTCAGCGTTTTATTACGGGCGGCAAGTTGCAACTTGATCAAGCGATTGCAGGCAAAGAATTTGACGAGGCGCATTTTCGCTTTCACGCCCAAGAACGGCGCGTGCTGAGCGATGTACGAGTCCGATTCTACACGGCCCTCGTCGCCCAACGCCGTGTTGACTTAACCGAGGAACTCGCCCGCATCGGGGACGAACTCGTTCAGGCAACCCAAAAACAACTGGCCAACCGCATCGGAACCGAGAACGATTTGCTACAAGCAGAAATCCGGGCCGACGAGTCTTACATCCTGCTCGACAATGCGCGGAATCAACATATCGAAGCCTGGCGACGCCTCGCAGCCGTGGTGGGTAAAACGAATATGCTAATGGCGCCTGTTTCCGGCGACTTAGATTCCGATTTGCCGAACTACGATTGGGAGAGTTGTTACGCGACCGTGCTGAACGATCATCCCGAGTTGCAGGCGGCCCGAGCCCACATTGACCGGGCCGCGATCTCCGTTGAACGTGCAAAACGGGAACCGATTCCAAATGTCGACCTCATGGTCAGTGTACGTCACCATAACGTCACCCAAAGCGATGTGGCGAACATTCAAGCGGGCATACCACTTCCGATCTTCGACAAAAACGAGGGAAACATTCAGTCTGCCGAGGCCGAATGGATAGCCGCCTGCAAAGAAGCGGAGCGGATCGAACTCGATTTGCAGGACCAACTGGCCGTCGCCTATCGTCAATATGAAAACGCCCGTCAACAAGCCGATCGATATCGGGAACGAATGATTCCAAAGGCGGAGAAATCCCTGAGGTTAGTGTCGGATGGCTACGATAACGGGCAGGTCGAGTATCTCACATTGCTTGTTGCGCAAGAGACGTACCTGCAGGTCAGTTTGTCGTATCTCGACTCGCTGCGGGAACTTTGGACGGCAACGTCGCTCATCGACGGCCAACTGCTTGCCGGCAGTCTGGCTTCGAATCAATGATCTCGTGGCACTTGCAGGCGAGGTTCCAATTGCCCAAGTCGCGATACCGGCTTATGATAAAGAGGAACGAACGGGATCCTTTTTATGCCTCATCAAATCATCAGCATGGTCGTCGTCGCAGCCGTCCTGGCTTGCCCACTCGGGTGCAGCCTGGGTTCGGTATTCGCGGCGTCTTGCTGTGCCATGGTGCTTGAAACGCCAGATACGACTTCCGAGCCGGCAACATCCGATTGCTGCCATTGCTGTCAGCAGCCGGATTCGACAGTCGCCGACAACAATCGTGATTGTCCGGAAGAACGACCCGAAGAATCGTCGTGCCAAGGGGTCTGCGGCGGGGCCATCCTTGGGAAGCCGTGCGAATTGGACAACATCGGCGACGTTATGAATCCTCCACTGACTGATGCAGGTCAGTCTGCCGCTGCATCGCGAATCGCGCATCACCATAGCGTGCCCGTCGGGGAAGATATTGACCCGGGCGGCTGCAACTATGGGCGATCGCTGCGCGCGCTGCATTCGTCATTTCTTTGCTAGTCGAAAGTCGAATGCCCGGCAGGCCGTAGCCGCTGCAGTCCTGGCTCTAATGTTTTTTCAGCCGGGCAGCTTCCACCATGTTGATAACACGACATGGTCTGCGCACTTTTTCGACTTGGGAATTCGTGCTCGTGTCTTTGTTTTTCCGCCTGCTCCCGTGGGAGTACGCTATCCGAAATCTGTTTCGCCGCCCGCTGCGCACGTCGCTGACGCTTGCCGGTTTGACGACGGTGACCGTATTGGTGTTCGTCGTGGTGGGATTCATCCGTGGGTTGGAAAGATCGCTGGCGGTCAGCGGAGATCTGCACACGGCCATTATCTTCTCTCTCGGCATGGGTGAGAATTTGGAGTACTCTTCGATTCCGATGCGGACAAGCGACTTGGTACCGGCCAGCGTGAGCGGCATCCGGAAACGTTATGATCAAAAATACGTCTCTCCGGAACTTTATCTCGGCACGCTGGTATCAGCCGCGGAACGACCGGCATCGATGGGGCTCGTACGCGGTGTGACGCGACCGGCGCTATTGGTGCGACGCCAAGTCGAAATCGAAAAGGGGGATTGGCCCGGCCCCGGGGAAGTCATGGTCGGACGTATGGTTGCTACGAAGTTAGGCGCAACTGATGGCGAACTGGGCATCGGGCGGCGAGTCGTTTTCGAGGGCCGATTGTGGCGCGTGAGCGGAGTCTTTTCCGCAGGAGGTTCCGCCTTTGAATCGGAGCTTTGGTGCCGGCTCGATGAATTACAACAAGCAATGAAGCGACAGGATTTAAGCTTGGTCGCCGTCACGTTGGGGAGCGGCGGGAACTTCGGCGATATCGATCTGTTTTGCAAAGAGCGACTCGACTTAGAGCTGCAAGCGGTGCGTGAGACGGACTACTACGCTGCTCTACAAGAGGACTACAAGCCGGTGCGCTGGCTGGCATGGCTGGTCGTCGTCTTGGTATCGGGGGCGGGCGTCTTCGCGGGTTTAAACACGATGTATGGTTCCGTCATCGGGCGCATTGGGGAACTTTCGACATTGCAGACAATCGGATTCGCTCGACGGGCCGTCGTGGTCAGTTTGATCCAAGAAGGGATGCTGTTGGCGGCAGCGGCTAGTTTGTTGGCCGCCTTGATTGCCTTAGTTTTTATCAATGGCGGCACAGTACGATTCACCATGGGAGCCTTCTCTCTGCGTGTTGACAGCATCGCCATTCTGATTGGCTGCAGCGTCGGTCTATTGCTTGGTTTTTTCGGAGCCCTTCCCCCAGCAATTCGGGCATTGCGTATGCCGATTGTCGAGGGACTCAAAGCGGTTTGATTACGTTAACGGTCAACGGGGGTCGACCCGATGACACAACACTTTCTTAAGGAGTGAACATGAAAGATTACAAAGGAACTCTTTTGCTCGTCGTATTTGCCAGCGGACTGTGGGCGGTTGCTGGATGCACGCAAGAATCGGCACCCACGACATCGACCGATTCGTCCGCAGCTGCCCCATCAATCGACGGCTCCCAGTATCTGACCGAAACCGAGCCGAACGGGGCCAAGGACGTCATCGACGTTCGAGAGAACTCGCAGGATGGTGACGAGGTTGTCATCGTGGGACGGATCGGCGGTTCCGCCACCCCCTGGGTCGAAGGTCTGGCCGCGTTCTCGATTGTTGATGGTTCGCTTGATGCGTGCAGTGATATTCCCGGCGACCACTGCCCCACACCGTGGGACTACTGTTGTGCGACTGATAAGCTGCCGACTTCGACAGCGCTGGTGAAGGTCGTTGACGACGGAGGCGATGTGGTGAAGGCGGATGCCCGCGAATTACTCAAGGTGCAGGAACTTTCGACGGTCGTTGTTCAAGGGAAGGCCCAACGAGACGACGCGGGCAATCTGACCGTTATTGCCAGCCGCATCTATGTGAAGTGATCCTATGAGTGCAGACGTTGATCTTCGAGAATTGGCCGTTGACCGAAGCGAAGCGGCAGACGACACCGTGCGTCCGCGACGGCAATGGCTAACGCGTTACGTGTTACCTGCTGTATTGATTGTCGGTTTTGTATCCCTCATCGCGTGGTCGGCGCGCGACCTGGTCTTTCCTCCAAAACCTGTCACGGTTGTTCCCGTTTACTCCACAAATGCCGTGGTTCATCCGGAGGGAACACCATTATTCCAGGCGGCCGGTTGGATTGAAGCTCGACCGACGCCGGTCAGAGTCGCCGCCCTGGCGCCGGGTGTCGTCGAAGAGTTGCTGGTCGTGGAGGATCAGCCGGTTGCCAAGGGGGAACCGATTGCCGAACTCGTCAAGGACGATGCGCAATTGGCCTACGAGCGGTCGCTGGCCGACTTGGAATTGCGCCAAGCGGAACTGGAAGAATCTCAGGCAGCACTCACGGCTGCGAATACGCGATTTCAGCAGCCGGTCCATCTGCAGGCGGAATTGGGGGAGGCCGATGCATCGCTCGCCAAGATCAATACCGAACTCAAGAACCTGCCGTTTCAGCTTCAGCGGGCCGAGGCCGATGCCAAGGCGATGCAGCAGGATTATCAAGGCAAACTGGCTTCCCAAGGTGTCGTCGCCGGAGTAGCAATCGACATCGCCCGCAGCAAAGCCGAATCGGCGCAGGCTTTGGTCGCGGAACTTCGTGACCGGTCGGAATCGCTAAAGACCGAACGGCAGGCGCTATCGCAACGGCGAGATGCTCTGCGAATTCAGCTGGAACTTCTCGCTGACGAGCTGAAAGCCAAAGGCGAAGGGGAAGCAAAAGTGAAAGCCGCGATGGCCCGAGTGACGCAGGCACGGGTCGTTGTGGCTGAAGCAAAATTGAAACTCGACCGCATGAGTGTCGTCTCCCCGATCGACGGTCGCGTTTTTCGGTTAATCGCACATCCCGGCGCACGCATCGGGAGCGGAATGACACAGATGGATGGTCACGACGGCAGCACCGTCGTGACGCTGTACCGGCCCGATATGTTGCAGGTGCGCGTGGATGTCCGTTTTGAGGACATCCCCAATATCAGTCTCAAGCAACCCGTTGAAATCGACAACCCGGCGCTGCCATCACCGCTGGAAGGCAAGGTTCTTTTTGTCAGTTCCGAAGCGGATATTCAGAAAAACACGCTCGAGGTCAAAGTGGAAGTCCCCGATCCGCCCCCGGTCTTCAAACCGGAGATGCTGGTGGATGTAACGTTTCTGGCCCCTCGGAAACCACAGCAGGAGTTGGAGCCGTCACAAGAGGTTCGGCTTTACGTGCCTGAGCAACTTGTTCATACCGAAGATGGTTCTTCTTTCGTCTGGCTGGCCGATCAATCGGAGGGGGTCGCACGCAAGACAACTGTGGAAACCGGAACAACGGGACCGGGCGGCCTGGTAGAAATCTTCAGCGGCTTAACCGTTTCCAGCCGCATCATTTCCAGTGGTATCGATGGACTGCAATACGGTGACCGCATCAAAGTCCGCGAAGAAGAAACGCCGATCGGCAGTGCTACTTCCGGCGCACGACAAAGCAAAATCGCACCCACGACAAACCGACTGCCGACGGGAGGGACCCGGTAATGGCCCTGATCGAAATCCAAGGCGTCACAAAGCAGTATCACAAAGGAGACGAGACAATCACCCCGCTCGAGGGTGTCTCGCTGGAGATCCAACAGGGCGAATTCATTTCGCTGATGGGGGCCAGTGGCACGGGGAAATCGACACTACTCAACCTCATCGCCGGTATCGACCGACCGGACGGCGGCAGAATTGTCATTAACGGAACCGATATAACCCGTTTGTCGCGCACCAAGCTGGCTAACTGGCGGGCTGCCAACTTGGGATACATTTTTCAAACACATAATCTCGTGCCGGTACTGACAGCGTATGAAAACGTGGAACTTCCACTATTGTTGTTGCCGATGTCACGCGACGAACGGCGGAAAAGAATCGGCATCGCACTCCAGGCGGTTGATCTGCTCGACCGGGCCGATCACTATCCGCGACAATTGTCCGGCGGTCAGGAACAGCGCGTCGGTATTGCCCGCGCAATCGTGGCACACCCGAAAGTTGTCGTCGCGGACGAACCGACCGGCGACCTCGACTCGCACACGTCTGACCAAATACTCAAACTGCTCAAACGACTGAACGCACAACTCGATGTGACGTTTTTGATGGTCACGCACGACGCTGAAGCAGCCCAAATCGCCGATAAGCTGTACCGGCTCGATAACGGACAGCTCGTACAGACAGAAGAAACCGCGACCGCACCTGCAGGACATTAAGATTTGCCACGTTCGTCCATCCCGAATGGAAATGCTTCAACGCAATGTTCAAGTTTCTCCCATACATCTTGAAAACGCTGTGGCGGCATCGCTCGCGAACGATCCTGACGGTAACAGGCTCGGCAGTGGCGTTGTTTGTTTTTTGTTTCGTGGGAGCCGTCCAGGAAGGGATGCGTGATTTGCGGCAACGTCAAGAGGCCAAGGGATCTCTCATTGTCTTCCAAGCCAACAAGTTTTGTCCGGCGACAAGTCACCTGCCGCAAGACTATGACCAAAAAATCTCCTCGTTGGACGGGGTGCAGGAAGTCGTCCCAATTCAGGTCTTTACGAATAATTGCCGGGCGAGTCTCGACGTGGTCGTGTTTTACGGCGTCCCACCAGAAAAGCTCCAAACAGCACGCGACTTTGAGTTGGTTGCCGGCGATTGGTCGGAGTTCGAACTGAACCAGGATGCCGCCGTTGTGGGGCAGGCTGTCGCCGCCCGTCGGGATATCCAAGTGGGCGAGAATTTCTCGAACGGCGATGTATCCGTCAACGTCGCGGGAATTTTTCAAAGCGACGATCCCGCCGAGGAAAACTACATTTATTCTCACTTAGAGTTCCTACAGCGAAGCAAAGGGATGGATCTTGTCGGAACCGTAACGCAACTGGAAATTCTACTAGCCGCAGGGGTTGACCAACTCGCCAAATGCGAAGAAATCGACGAGATGTTCCGCGGCGGCCCCATCGAAACCGACACGCGGCCCAAGGGAGCCTTTCAAGTTCAAAGCCTGGGGGACTTGACGCAGTTGATTGATATGGCCCAATACCTGGGCTATGCCTGCGTCGGGTTGGTACTGTCATTAGTCGCGACAACGACGGTTATGTCGGTTCAAGACCGCATTAAGGAGCACGCCGTCCTGCAAACGATTGGATTCTCAGGACCACGGGTGTTTCGTCTCGTGATGACCGAAAGTGTTATCCTCAGCATGCTCGGTGGAGCGTTCGGGGTTGGGGCGGCGATCGTGGTATTGAAAATCAGCACGCTCTCGGTTGGTGCCGAGGCGGTGACCATTGCCTTTACTCCCTCTATGCGACTTGCGGCCATCGGGATGATTGTCGCGACAGTATCGGGGCTGCTCGCCGGAATCGCACCCGCCCTGCATGCGGCTCGAACGGCAATCGTCCCCGCGCTGCGTCAGGCGTAGTCGCGGCAATCCCAGGGATCGTTGCCAATTGGTAGGAGATTGTTGATACTCGAAGCACCGTATCAACTGCAACCAGCCCTTTTGAAGAACGACCCAAGCGATGATCTCTCAATCCAGCTTTGCCCAGAGAACTGTTTCGTTCTCATTCAGTTTCGTGTTGCTAGCTCTCATGAGCGGAACAGCAAACGCCGCCGAGACGCGTCCGAACATCGTCTTTCTGTTTACCGACGATCAGGCCTGCTATTCGCTGGGCTGTTACGGCAACCAAGACGTCGTCACGCCAAACATCGATAGTATTGCACGCGACGGTATCGCGTTTGACCATCATTACGACACGACGGCGATCTGCATGGCCAGTCGGGCGAATGTCGTTACCGGAAAGTATGAGTTTCGAAACGGCTGCAATTTCGAGCATGGGCCGTTGAAGATAGAGCATTGGCAGAGGTCGTACCCGATTCTGCTGCGGGAAGCGGGGTACATGACTGCCTTTGCCGGCAAGATCGGTTTCGAAGTGGAACCGGCAGGCGGCGGGAAGTCGTATCTTCCCGAATCGGATTTTGACATGTGGGGGGCCGGGCCGGGGCAAACCTCGTATGAAACCAAAAAGAACAAGAGCATGGCGAAGTACGCCGACGAGTATCCGCATTCCAGCCGGTCGTACGGCGCCTTCGGTCGCGACTTCATTCTCTCCGCTGCAAAAACGGATAAACCGTTTTGTCTTTCCATAAGTTTTAAGGCACCGCATAAGCCGGATCAGCCCGATCCGATTTTCGACGACGTTTATGCCGGCAAATCATTCCAGAAACCCGCCAATTTCGGCCGCGAGCATGGGGAACACTTCTCGCTGCAAAGCCGCCAGGGCCGACAGTACGAGCGATTTGTGAGCTGGGGATACCGCGACCGCTACGACGAAATGATGGCGCTGTACCATCAGTTGGTGCACGGTGTCGATGCAGCGGTCGGCATGATCCGTGAAGCGATTAACGAAGCCGGCGTCGCAGACAATACCGTGATCATTTTCACTTCCGATAACGGTTTCTTCTGCGGATCACACGGTTACGGGTCGAAGGTACTGCCGTACGAAGAGGCGTCGCGTGTGCCTTTAATCATTTTCGATCCTCGGCACGACAATAGTGGGAAGCAACTTCGCAGTCGGGCGCTGACCGGGAACATCGACTTCGCACCGACGATTTTGGACTTAGCCGGACTTGAACCACCAAGCGGTATAGATGGCCGCAGTCTGCTTCCGTTGTACGACGATCCAACAGCCAGTGTGCATGATCATTTGGCGGTGATGAACGTTTGGGGACCGCGCGAAGTACATAGCCTGGGCGTAGTCACGAAAGACAACAAGTACATTTACTGGCCGTATGCCGGCGGAGAGTTTCAGGCGACCGAGGAACTTTATCACCTGTCTGAAGATTCACTCGAACTGCGCAATTTGGTTGGCGATGCGGATAGCCAACAGCGATTACAACAGATGCGGCGTCTGTACGACGACGTGGTCGCTTATTGGAAAGCTGAAGCCGTCCCCTATCACGGTTACCAGGAATACGGGCAGATTTTCAACCGTTCCTACCACTGGGCACCGAAGCCGCGGCGGCGCGGGCAGTAGGTTGCGTCGACCGTTATAAGCCAGCGGACATTTCACAGGAGCCGGACCTCGACGCCCACCTGCACGATTTGACGAAAGAAGCCCGATGAAGCACGTCCAGATACTATTGCTTGCGGCGCTGCCTACGTTGGCAACCAGCGCCGACGTGGCAGCGGCGACAAAGCCGAACGTCTTGTTTATCGCAGTCGACGATTTGCGGAATACTCTGGGCTGTTATGGAAGTTCGGTGGTGCAAACGCCAAACATCGATCGGCTCAGTGAGCGGGGCGTCCGATTTGAACGGGCGTATGTACAATACCCAGTCTGCAACGCCAGCCGCTCTTCCTTTCTAACCGGGCTGCGACCCGACCAAACCGGTGTGACCAACAACAGCACACTTCTACGCGATAAGCTTCCCAATGTCGTAACGTTTCCACAGTTGCTCAAAGAGAACGGCTGGCATGCGGCGGCATTTGGCAAGATCTTTCACTTCGGTGGCGGACGCAACGCGGAATTGCGTGCCCGATGGATGGACCTGCCCAAGTCTTGGCACACGGCGCAAGCTTATCGTCCGACGGAACTCGGACAGCGAAAACTGGCCGGGCGGAATTTGACCGGCGATGTGCTCAAATGGTGTCATTGGGGCATGATGGAGGGAGACGACGACGATCAGCCGGATGGCCAAATCGCAACCGCAGTCATCGAGCGAATCGAAAGCTTGGGGGACACGCCCTGGATTATCGGCGCGGGCTTTATGAAGCCGCATGATCCTTTCGTGGCGCCGGCGAAGTACTTTGACCATTACCCGCCGGACATGCTCGAGCTTTACCGCGACCCCGCTGATATCTCCCCTGCTCCACCGCTTGCCGTCGGTTTCGGCACATTTGGCGAGGAGTTTTCCAAATTCACCGATCATGAACGTCTGGAGTTTCTCCGCGCCTATTATGCGTGCACGACATTTATGGACGCGCAAGTGGGCCGCCTGCTCGACACGTTAGACCAGCTCGGCTTGTGGGAACGCACGGTGGTGATTTTCGTGGGGGATCACGGCTATCATTTGGGGGAACGCAACTGGTGGAATAAGAACACGCTGTTCGACCGCAGTTGCCGTGCGCCACTGATTATTGCCGCTCCCAATGCGTCACGCGGAGTTGCCAACGGTTTTGTGGAATTCGTCGATTTGTATCCCACCATTGCCGACTATTGTGGAGTGACTCCGCCGACCGGATTGGCCGGTCAAAGTTTGCGTCCCATTCTGGAAGATCCATCGTCAGGCGGTAAAGCGGCGGTCCGAACCATCGTCACACGTGGGGCGTCCGAGCGTGGGGATTCGATCCGCACCGATCGTTGGCGATACACCGCGTGGAGCGATGGCTCGCGCGAGTTGTACGATCATGCCACGGATGCACAAGAGACCAACAACGTCGTGGATGCCCAACCAGAGGTCGCGCAGAAGTTACACCGCCAACTGGAAGTTGGGCGATGAATTTCCGACATCGCGACCGGCGATTTGAAACTGCCGATCGCAGCAATCAACTGATAGCAGCCGACGGAAGCGTCGAATCGGCCTTTCCATTCGAGTTTGTCGCCGATCGGTATACGCGATCGTCTGCGCGAAAACCCATTTCAATGGCGGTCTTGGCCAGGAAAGTCAACAGATCGTGGTCGATTGTTGGACACTTCAACTTCGGAATAGCCGCTTCGGTGTTGGTCTTGTCGAAATGCGGGTCGTGCCGCCAATACGCCTCGTAGATTTGCATGTTCTCGTAGAAGAGTTCTTCGAGAATCGTCGGGTTTTCAATCGGCTTGTCGGCACCATGCAGAACGGTCCCTGTAAAACCGATCGCGTGTTCGATAACGTCGATCATCGTCTGACTCGACACAGGTGTGTCGGCAGTCAAATGGAATGTCTTGCCGTGATGGCTTTGATCGACCAAGATTCCCGCGATCGCAGCCGAGACCCAATCGACCGGCACGAAGTTCTTACACTCGTCGCCGTTCATCTTAATGCGACTGGAGTAAATGCCGTCTTCGTTGGTAAACGCGTCGGAACTGAGCAAAGTATAGATCAGCCGAAGCATGGCGTAGAAACCGTGAAACGTGCTGGTGTATGCCGTTTGCGAATCGCCGATGATGATCGACGGTCGGTACACTGTCGGTGTCTTGAAAAACTCTGTGCTACGAACCATTTGCTCGGCTTCGACCTTGCTTCGCTCGTAGTCGTTACCAAACGATTGACCCTCGTCGAGTTCGGTTTCGAGAATCGTCCCGGTACGCAAACCGCAGGTGTAGGCGGTGGAAACGTGATGGAACTCGTCAATGCCTGTCCGCTGGCAAAGATCAACCACGTTTTGAGTCCCTTGGACGTTCGTGCGCCACGGTTCCGCATCCCGCCCGCCGTTGTGAAACGTCAGACTGGCAGCATTGTGCAGCACAGCTTTGCACGAGTCTTGGACTCGTCGAACATCTTCCTCAGCGAGACCCAGGTTTTCCGAATTGACATCACCCGTAAAGACCTGGGGACGCGGGAGATCGCGGCCAAGTTCCTCCTCCCAGAATCTCATGATCGCTTCGACCCGTTCAACGGGCGAATTCCTTCGGGAGGGACGAACGACAACAGCGACAGGAACGCCGGCGACAAGAAGATCTTTGAGCAAATACCGGCCCAAGAGTCCCGTCGCACCGGTTAAGAGGACTTCATTCCGCAAAACTAATACCCCCAGCGTAAGCCTAGTGAAAAGGCCGTTCCATGGCAGTCCGTATCAGCCCGTAACCCCTCTACGGTAACCTTGTCCTAACGGTTATTTCAACAGAGATAACCTGTATTTCTGCTCATACCGCAAGTGTGAGCAGCATCCTTGCTACGAATCTCGCGGATCCGCAGACTCAAAATGCCCAACTTAAACTGCGAAAACAACTTAAGTTGTGAAGGTTCAACAGTCAACCGCTGGCGGAATCGCGTGTTCGCGGCGACTTGGCTGCCAGAAATGTTGCTGCGCGGCGCGGTTGCACCACAACAGGCATTCTGACGGCGGGAACCTCCCTTAAGCGAAAGCAACTTGATGGTGGGACCGGCTTCAGGAAGCCGGCAGTGATGGGGCAAAAACGCGGCGGTCGCGGCCCCGATTCAGCGTGATACGCTGTAGTCCATCGGCCAACTTCGCAGCGCACGTTGAAACTTTATCAGCAAAGTTCGTGCTCAAACCCGGGTACGCCATATTCCGCTGCAATTTTCTTGCATTCGATCCAATGGTCGTAAATTCGCGCGATCGTGCCATGACAATCTTGTTGGCCGCGTTGGCCCCGCGCAATGTATCGATTGTCGCAGTTCCCCAAACTTCGTGTGGTGGTCCGACACGTCTGATGAGCCTGAATCGTAAATCGCGCGAGCGTTTTCATCCGACTCGGCCGAGACTGGTCATGAAGATTTGCTGTCAGGCTTCAGAGATTCATCCAGCAGCTTGAGCACCAGCTTGCGTTCCTCTTCGGAAACCTTTTCTTCCGCCGGCAGGTCTTGAAGCAACAATAGTCGACTCCCTTCGGGGGTCGGAATGCCCAGAATGTCTTGAAACAGCTTCGTGCCGAATACAGTGAAATGGACGCGCGTCCCCTTGTATTCGGCTCCGTTAAAGCGGTAGGAGATCGGCTCGGATTTGCTTTCCGGGCCATACGTATTGACCATTTCCTCGGCCAGTGCCTGCGGGGTCATCGATGGCTCTTGGAATTGATGCAGCATGATGACGAAGTCGTTGCCATCCAGCGACCAGATTTTGACCCCCTCGGTTTCGAAGTCGGCTTCGAATGCAAAGTTAGCCGGATATTTGAAGGCCATTCCGGCATAGGTGAATTGTCGAAACTTGTCCGGGACCAACGCGATTTTGGGATCTTGAAAATTTCCCATGGCGACAATTTCCTGGCCCGGCTCGATGCGGACCTGCTTATCACCAATCCGCAGCGTGTACCCCAGCGCGGGTTCGTCGTGGTCGGCGGCGTTAACCAAACCGCACAACGATATCAGCAGAATCGTCACAACAGGTTTCATCGAGGATTCCTCTACGGGTGCTGGATCGATGTATTGGTAACAGCAATAAACTTCACGATATCCCAACGTCAAAGCAGCTTCAACGTCGCCGAGCATCTCGATCCGGGGTGCTGAAAAGATTCAAGGAATCAGGCGAAATGAGGAACCATTGAGGTGATTCACCACGGAGAAACAGAGGACACGGAGAGTCCGGGAATCCTCGCCGATAGATTGATTTTGGGTGCTAAGAACCATTGCTGGCTCACGTCGTTTCCGACTCCTGAGAGGATTCGGGGAGGTGATCGATTGTGTAAATTCTGAATAGACCGCCGGCCCACATACCAACTCCGAAACTAATACAGGACATTCCTGTGAACGTTACGGCCGGCCATCCTGCGCCGACGCCCCTAATTGCCGCGCCGATCGAGCCCAGAAATGTCCCGACCATTAACGCCAACATTACTTTCAATCCGCACTTCAAAAGTACGATCTGCCAATATTCACCGTGACGGCGTGCAAATATACGCATGACGCTGCCGAGGATGAATGGGCCAAGGAAGGGAAACACAACCGAGGCACCCAACAAAAAAGGGTCGCGGACTACGGCACGTATCTCTTGAGTCTCTCCCACGGCGTCAGAAAACACATCAGTAGCAACGAGAGCTGTACAAAGACCCTCGATAAAGCCGATGACAAGCAGCAGAATGTAAAGGACATACCATTTCGACAACGGTCACCGCTCCTATTGGAAACTCAGAGCCACATGTGCGCAAAGACTCGATAACGGGATTCTACTAAATCTGATTTCGCGATTGTCGCAGCCACAAGTCAGCGTAATACGCTGTAGCCGAACAAACGAAACGAGGCCGGTGGTCGGCTTTGGTTCGGAGACGTTGTATTCCTAAAAAGGCAACCGGCATGTCGATTGTGAACGATTCAAACGCAAAGCGTCGTGTCGAGAAAATTCGGCTATCGGTAGAGTTCACGCCACATATTGCTCTTGGAGTGATTGTTGTTGGCGTCGTGATTTCTACCTTTGTGTGTTGGTATGCGATACCACGATTTACGATGCTTTCGGTCGAGGTTGATGCGGCCTATCAATCGACATTGCAAGCAGGCCTGACTGTCGGAACGGTCTTCGGTGCCGGGATAATGTTGGGGATCTCTTCGATCAGCTACGGCGTCTGGTTGCTATTCCATCGCCAAGCCGATTTGTTGCTCCTTGATGTCTGGGACGAATACTTGCGCTCCCAATGGGATGAAGAGACATCCGATTAGCTTGGTCGGCGCCGTCAATGCCACACGCGCTTGGCTCAAAGCGTGGCTCAATTCATCCGCAGTCGCTGTGTGATTGTTTCACGTGCAGCGTCCGGGCCCAGCATCGGATCGACTTTGTCTACTACTTGTCCATCGAGTGTGGTGAGTAGCAAATAACCGGTTTCCTGACGTCGCTCGAACAAATCGCCGAGTCCAAGATCGACGAGCATCTGCCGGCTTTGCGCAACGCTGGTCGGATCGTTGAGGTGCACTTCGACGAACTCAACCGATTGGTCTTCGAATTCCTGACTCAAGTCAGCGAACAATTCCATCGCTGGGCCGCATTGAGGGCAGCGCTGGCCATGCGACGTCAGCGAGACCAATCGAAACGGACCGGTATAGGATTCTTCATCCGTAACCAGGTCCTGGTCATTCGATTCTGCCACCAAAACCGGCGACGAGGGAACGCTGATTTGATTGCGTTGAGATTCGAGAACTTGTGCCAATTCGGTTTGCGTTTTGTCGAGAGTCGTATAGAGCGACGCCGAAACGCCAGCCAATATGGCAAGCCCCACTGATGCGGCGATGGCTGTTGTCTTCCAGCGGCGGGCGGAAATGACCACGCCACGCATCGACAAAATGGCGTCGGCTCGCTCTTCAGACAGCCCGACGTTTTCGTAATAGCGTTTCACGTCGTTTTCTGGTGATTCGGTATTCATGACACCTCTCCCAGAATCGATTGTGGCTGATAACGGTCGCGCAAGCGTTGCTTCACGCGGGAAAGCTGACTGAGAATCGTCCCTCTTGGTTGGCCGGTCAACTCGCTAATTTCCGCAGCGGTAAATCCTTCCACTGAGTTCAAATACAACAGCTCGCGGTCAGCACTACGCAGGTTGGCCAGCACCGCCTCCACATCGAGCCGTCCATTGACATGGCGAGTATGGTCAGGCTGAGAATCGGCCGGCTCGGATCCCGAAAGCGGCTCGATCGTCGCCAACGCGCGCCGACGACATTGATCGTAAAACAGGTTTCGAATGGTGACGAACAAGTAGGCCTTGTCGTTGATGAAATCCTTCTTACGCAGCACCTGCAGGCATGCTTGCTGCAGAACATCCTCGGCATCGTGCCAACGATGCGTCAGTGAGAAGGCGTATTTGAAGCCGGCAAGAATAAGGCCTCGTTCGTCGGATTCACTCGGTCGGTCCGGCATATTTGCACAGAGCCCTTGCCGCCCGATTGACGGCAGAAAACAACGGATGATTGGAATCGAATATCATGCATTCCCAGAAGAATTGCAATCAAGTTGCTGCAAAGTTCGTCTCTACAGCAGAGACCGAACGATTCGCCGCTGTGGACAGTCGGGCAACCGATGCCGTCCGCCGTTATCTTTTTGCAGTCAACCCGACTAACAATTTGGAGAGAACTTATGCGTTCATCGGTTTTTCACATGACGTTTTTGGCCGTAATCGCAATCGGCATGGCGTCCGGCCGGGCCCAAGATTCTGACCTGCTGAAGGTTGAAAATCTCGACTTACTCAACGTGAAAGCGGAACGCACGGAATACAAAGGGGCATCCGCCGTCAACGTGACTGGAACAAGACAGCAGGGTGCGCCCGATATCCGTGGTGGCGCGCGCGGCGGTCGCGGAAACGCTCAGCAAGGCCAACGCGGCGGTCGGGGCAATGCCCAGCAGGGGCAGCGCGGCGGTGGCCAAGGCGGACAACGTCAAGGGGCGCAAGGCGGACAAGCAAGAGGTCAAGGGCGCGGCCAAGCAGGTGGTCGGGGACCAGGCGGCGGGCGCGGCCCGGGCGGCGGACGTGGGGGAATGTTTACACGTGCAGAAAGTCTGGCCATCGTCAAGAACGTTGATTTCACCAACGGCACAATCGAAGTCGAAGTCGCTGGCCGCCCCAACGAAAATGCCGGCGCGAACGCCCGAGGGTTCATCGGCATCGCCTTTCATGTCGACAAAGCTGAACCGGTGGCCTACGACTGCTTTTACATCCGACCGACTAACGGGCGAGCGGACGACCAGCTTCGCCGAAACCACTCGCTGCAGTATATGTCGCATCCCGATTATCCCTGGATGCGTCTCCGCAATGAAACACCGGGATTGTACGAATCGTATGCAGACCTGGTTTCCGGGGAATGGACGAAGCTAAAGATCGAAGTCGACGGCGATAAAGCCCGACTGTACATGCATGGCGCCGAGCAACCGAGTTTGATCGTGAATGATCTTAAACGAGCCGGCAAAGGTGGTCCGATCGCCCTGTGGATTGAACAATCGACCGACGCCTTCTTCCGCAATTTGGTGGTGACCGCTGCCGATTAGATCGCAGTTTTCACCGGCCGGAAATCTTTGGCCGACAATGTGACCGGCCTCAATCTCTTCCCAATTACATAACGCGCCGCTGTTTTCAAAACCATGCCCACACTGCAAAAGCGATGTGGGCATGGCACACTCCGCAAAAGCATGTTGATCTTGGGAGTCGCGCTAGCGAAACTAGAATTGAACTTTCGGCTGGGAGGGCGAAACTCCTGCTGAGCCGCAGACTGAATCTTATGGATGCCCGCCTTCGCGGGGGCAAGCCTGCAGCGCGGGAATAACACTACAAACAGAGGGTGGCCGGGGTTGGACTGAGCAGAGCGAAGGAAACCCCGTTACATCCATTGTCCTTGATTCTTTACGTCCGAACGCATGCGTGTGCGCCACTGCTGGCTCGCCCAGCAGTGCCGATTTCCTTTAATCGTTCGTATAATCAATGGGCACCGCGGTGTGCTCATGCTCGCACCACTTATTTTGACAATTACCCCCGACCTCAAAGCCGCTACGACAAGGAGCCTGACTATGTGCCTCCAGAAGTCTCTGATTGCAACCGTTGTCGTTTGCGGTTTCTCCGTCATCGGCACTCAATCGATTCTGGCTCAAACGTCGCGTGGATCGGTCGAGACGATGCAACATACCGAGCACCGCGAAGCGCTGCAGCGGGCATTTGCTGAAGCTCCACAACCCGCCCGCGAAAGGCGGGATGTGGTGTGGGCCACCGCTGGCAATGAAGATTTAACTGCCGATCTGTTCTGGCCGGATGGCGACGGGCCACATCCCATTGTGGTGTGGATACATGGCGGCGGTTTCCGAGGCGGCTTCAAGGAATTGGGAGAGTTCGCCTGTCGCACGTTTGCGGCCAACGGATATGTGGCGATGAACATCAACTATCGCCTAGCCCCCGAGCACAAGTTTCCGGCGGCAGTCAACGATTGCCTTGGTGCGATCGTCTGGATCAAGAAAAATGCGGCAGATTTCAACGGCGATCCTGAACATATTGCCGTCGCGGGGGAATCGGCGGGCGGCAACCTGTCAGCCATGGTCGCCTATGCGGCCGAAGATAACCGCTGGAAGCCAACCGGTGCCCAAGCAGGCGATCCCAAACCGATTGTCAACGTGACAATCCCGGTGTACGGCGTGTTCGATTTCTCCGCGCTCGAGGGAAATCGCCGCGATCAAATTCTGGATACTTATCTGGCTTCGCGCGACGATTTGGCAGCCGCCTCGCCGTTGAACTACGTGACGCCTCAGTCAGTCCCTACGCTTTTGGTTGTCGGTGATGCCGACAGTTTGTATCCCGAATCAACCAAGCTCAAGCAGCGTCTGGAAGAATTGCAGGTGCCGCATGACATGCTCATCGCCGACGGGGCTGATCACGCGTTTATTATTTGGGAGTGGGATCAGCCGAACAGCAAGCTGGCTCACAAGGCGATGCTGGCGTTCCTCAACGAACATTTGAGAAGTCCGCCACCGCTGAAGCTGACGGCATGGTCGGGAACCTGGCTTCCCGAACGCGACCCCGAAAACTGCGGCGAACTCGAATGCAAAGCGCGACTGCTACCCAACGGAAAATGGGAAGCCACCTTTCGCGGCTACTGCAATCGGCAGTTCTTGTATGAGGTGAAAATGACCGGCCGTGAGCAGAACGGCGAAGTGAAATTCGAAGGGGAAGCCGACCTCGGCCCACGAGAAGGAATCTACAAGTGGACCGGAAAGATCGCCGAAGGCCAATTCACCGGCATCTGGCAATCGAAGAACAAGCCCGCCAAAAAAGGGACGTTCGAAATGCAGCAGTCGGTGGCGCCCTAAGCGGCGATGTCAAACGACTCCGTGGCGACTGCCGCACGCACGATCTTGGGGGAACTTGATTGATCAATAAGTGCCCTGGGAATCCTCACGAGTCGCGCGGAAATGCTTCTTGCTGTTCAGTTGGCGAATGAAACACCTCCAATGACGCCTCGATCAGCGGATGTTCGTTCTGCTCCACCAGGTTTCTGTTGTTGCCGATGCCTTGTCTGCTAGACTGACAAGACAGCGAAGCAGTAAAGTCGGGCCACAGTAATCGCGATTGATTGCGTTCACATTTGACTTGTCCTGCGACGGACAAGCTCCCGGACGGTCCCAACGATCGCATACTGGCTGCCTCGGAGCCATTGATGTTGTCCAAGCGATCCCGCCGCCGACGATTTTTGAAGCGAGAGCGTAGGCTTTCCGCTTTCGTCGAGACGCTGGAAGTTCGCACGCTCCTCAACGGCGTTACGTTTCAGCAAAACGGCACACAACTGACCGTCAATGGCACTAACGCCGCCGACACGATTACCGTTTTGGAAAACAATGGCCTCGTCGAAATCCAAGACGGCAACAGCGTCATCAATACTGGAATTGCTTCAGCCGGCTTGACGTCGATTCGCATCCTGGGAAAAGGGGGCGACGATGTCCTGGTACTCGATTCTTCCCTCGGTTCGATCACCGGATTTCTGTTTGGCGAGCGGGGAAACGACACTCTGACTGGTGCCGACGGTGGTGACGTACTGAACGGCGGCGCGGGCGACGACATTCTCTCCGGTCGTGGTGGGGATGATGCTCTCATCGGTGGTGATGGGGTCGACTCGCACGATGGCGGTGATGGTCGAGATCGGCTGAATGTTGATGCCGATGATGCGTCCATTCAAGGCGGCCCGGATCGTGACACCGCCGATGCCACGGCTTCACCCCGCGGAGTCACGCTCGACATGGTGCCGACTGGGCTCGAAGTCTTTTTCGGTTCGGCGTTTGACGACGTCGCCAACGCAACCGGCTCTTTAACGCCGGTCGAACTTCGCGGCAATGGCGGCAATGATCAATTGACCGGCGGGGATGTGGCTGATCTGCTGCTCGGAGGGCACGGAAATGACATTCTGCTGGGCAATGCGGGCAATGACTATTTGGACGGAAGTGTTGGCGTCGATCAACTCGATGCAGGTGCCGACAACGATTGGATTCGTTTCGATGCAGACGATTCCTTGGTCCAGGGGGGTGACGGTGTTGATACCGCATCAGCGACCGGCTCGCAACGAGGCATCACCATCAACATGCAGACAGCCGTTCTCGAACGTCTCACGGGATCGGAATTCCCCGATCACATTACTGCAGAGGGGAAGACAGAAAGTGTTGTGATTGACGGCCGCGGCGGGGGAGACCAAATCACCGGTGGAAACGGACCGGTCGACATCATTTCGGGAGGCTTGGGTAACGACATTTTGCGAGGTCTCGACGGCAGCGATGTTTTGATCGGGGGACCGGGACTTGATGTCATAAACGGAGCCGAAGGGAACGACCGCATCGATTTTGACGAGGCTGACCGTCTTGTACTGGGTGGCTCGGGATACGACCTCGGGTTTGCGGCCGGCGCTTCGAGTGGTGTGATTCTCGATATGACCGCCACAGGTCTGGAGGTCTTCTACGGTTCGGAATTCGATGACATTGTGACCGCTTTCGGATCGACCGTTCCCGTGCTGATTTTTGGCCGCGGCGGCAACGACAACCTGACGGGCGGCAACGAAGCAGACGTGATTCGCGGCGGCGATGGGGAAGACCTGCTCGACGGCGGTCCCGGGCGCGATGCGCAAATCGGTCAAAGTGGAATCGACACCATCCTGATCGACACGAATGACTTTACGGACGTCAGCAGTCAGGAAGGGGATCTGCTGCAAGGATTTCTGCCAGAAGATCTCTTGGATGCAATTATTCAGTTATCGCAACATGTCCCACTCGTCACCGGTTTCTCACCGGAGCAGATTTTGGCGTCGTTCGAACAAAAGAAAACGCACCTTCACACGAGTCTGCAAACGCTTGATGCGTACCGGCCTCTCGTCGATGCATTCCAAGCGGATGCATCTCGTCGGCTCGCCGATACTTCGACGCTGTTCGACACAACATACGGTGCTGCCGTTGATTCGCCGCAAAAAAGAGCGGCAGAAACGATCCTGAACTCGGTGCAAAACCGTGCCCAGTTTTGGAACGGACTCCAAGAAATCCTCACTGACGCGAAATACTCGCTACAGCGAGAGCAGATTCCATATTCCAGGATTCACGTGGAAATAGATTCCGTCACGAACAACTATGTCGATATGCGAGTGCGCATCAGGTCAGCACTGACAAAACTGCGCATCGAGTTGACCGGTGAACCAGCGGTAACATTGGAAAACGAAGCCGGTTTTTCTGACAAAACGATCACTATGCGCCGGCATAGAGATCCGAATTATGGGAATAGAGACCCACTGCGAATCGTGCTGTTAAATGGAAACGATAGCAGTCAAATCTTGGACGTCGTTTATGTCATTTACAACCAAGATGGTCGTTTCGCCAATATCATTACGGACCAAACGCCGTGGGATCATTACGAAACCGGATTACTCAAAGACAAACCAATCGAGCCGACACTTCGTGTAATCGATCTTCACGGAAACAACTTCATGGTGTTCTTTGCGACACCATTTGATCAGAGTTTCGTTTCACTGAGTTCGGGAGGCAGTCGATTAGCGAAACTGAAGAAGGAATCCGAAGGGGGAACAATTGGTGACTATGCCTATTTGACGTTCGATACCGGCAAGCCGTCTGGTAACTACACAATTGATCTTTTCTCCAGCAGTTCGGGTCGGCGTCTTCGATCGATAGGATTTCACTGGGACAAAGGCAGCAATACACTCCGGCTGGGTGAGGGTGTAGCACTCTGGACAATTGATGACATCCTCGACCCAGAACGGATCAATCAGGCCATCGGCGACTTGAGCGGGTTCGGGAACCTCAGCGACAGCATTCGGCACAGTCTGGTGACCGAAGCGGAACTGGTGCTGGACTACGAGGAAATCTCGTTGTTGATCGAAAAATACAACAGCATCAGGTCGACATTTACCTCAAACCGTGCCCTAGCTCGTATACAAGCTTTGAATTTGTTTTATGACTCCAAGTTCTTCATTCCAGTGAATGACTTTGAGCCGATCGTCGATGCGTACATTCAGAGAAATCACCCCGATCGAGCTGACAGCGCCACCTTACGAAGCGACCTTGTCAACGAATTCCATCGATTGATGGGATCTTTTGAGAGCATCGTCGGCGAATTGTTGTTGAGTGCCATCGATGTTTATCTCAACATGCGCAACGGGGTATCTGCAGCCGTAGCGCACGAGACATTCAGCGTGCACTGGAATAATCTGGCTTTCACAAGGTACATGCGGGAACTTCGAACATTTGGCGTCGAATTTCCTTCCGTGGGTGATCTCTTGAACGAAGGATTCCGGTTCTACGTAGAAGAACTTGATTTCTTGCTGCACATACAAAGCGAAGACCAACGTCTCTTGGAAAAAGAAGCACGCCTGGCGGCCGACAGAGGTTGGCAACTGGCGCATGGCGTCCCCGACTTGGCGGTGATCGATCGCGGCGATATCGGGACAGCCGAAAACGGCTATCGGGGATATCTGACCGAAGGGGAAAGTCGCCGCCTAGCTCGGGCAGAGCGATTGGTTGCCCAGGCGGTCAGCCATCTGACGGATCGTCGAGTAAAAATGCGACTCGTTGAGAGCACTGACCCCAACTACGCCCGCGCGCGGTATTTGCAAAATGGAGACATTGAGGTCGAATACACGCCAACTGCGTTCGAACCGACGGCAGGCGCAGCCGCAGCTGAACAAGAAATGCACGGAAAAGAGACGGAGATGACCGTCGAAGTCACAAGAAATGAGTATGTGACCTTTGCAAACAATGATATTTCAGGCATTTTGCACTCGGCTGCGCCCCAGCCACCTGGAACGGTTGATCCTGACGTCACAATCGGGACAAACGTGATTGACCGCTGGGCCGGAACTGTTAGTGATTCGAACCGAACCAACACAATAGACACAAAATGGAGCGTTTCGGTCCCGTATGGTGGCAATTACTCATTCCAATTAGTTGGCGACCGATGGAACCTTCGCGGTGCCCAGATTCTAATCGACGGTCAGACTGAGGTGGATGTCAAATACATATTTGGAGGTGTCTCGACCACAATGCCCGCTCGATTGCAGGCCGGCGGACACACAATCGAGATTCGGAACCTACGTGTTCCGTCACATGTCGGTACAGAAAGTGTAACGTTCTTACTGATCCCCGAAACGAGCCTTTATCCAGCAGTGCAACTAGCAACGTACTTTGTGGCAGACCATGAAGATATGTTTCTCAATCCTGACGAACAGATCTCGGTGGATGGATTCGACGAGCCCCTAAATGTACAACAACTCGTTGCAGCGTTTGCACCGCAACTCCACTTTACTGTCGGCGAGATTTTTGACTTGCCGATGGCGGTCGAGAATTTTGATCTTCCAATGACCGGCAACCGAAATGCCGAAATCGACCTAAGTTTTTACGAACCGAATTTTGAGCAAGACATACCGTTTTCTCAACGAAATGTTTTCAATCCCGCAGTCTATTCATCAGTCTTAAGGAACGAAGAAAGTGGCGACATCGCAATAAACTATTACTTTTTTTATCCGAGGAGCAATTGGGCTGATTACGGTGGTGCAAATACACACGAGGGTGATTGGGAAGGCGGAACTGTCTTCTTAACGCAACAGTTCAACGGGGAGTATGCTCCTGAGGAAATGGCATTATCACAGCACGTTCATATAGCGATAGCCGCTGGTCTTAGTACATCAGCTGATGGCGGCGCTGTGAGACCGTGGCTAGAACTGAACCAGACTGCCACTCACGCCGATTTGTACATCGGACTTGGCGGTCATGCGACGTATTTCGACGCCGGTGAAACAGATTGGTTTGACGTGGATCGAGATATTTTTCATGACGGGATCGAGATGCACCTGGGCAATGGTACCGATGTGAATACTACAGCGATAGTTCAATACGTACCGAGAGCTGGCGAATTGGAGCCAGAGCATTGGATGCTTTATCCCGGTCGCTGGGGAAATTCCAACATAGGAGGATTGTTAGAGTTAGGTGATTCTGCACCACGTGGTCCGGTCTTCTCAAGCTATGCGATTCCAACGAATGAACTGGGACTTTGGTGGTTTGATCCCTGGGCATGGGCCGACAATTTTCGACACAGTCCTTGATGCGATACTGATGTTCTGGGCGAATGTTTCGCAGCTGCAAACTACCGTGTCGTAACGATGCGAATGGCGAAACGTGAAACGTGGGACGAGCGATACGACGCGCTGGCGGTTTCTGGAACGCTATTCCGCAATCCCGAATTTGAGACAAACGCCGACGTGCCGAAGTATGTCCTGCAACTGAAGTTGATCCGCGATTGCCGCACGCCGTATGGGCTTGCTTATCGTTCGACAAAAGGGTTTTGCTGATCTTCCGCGGTTAGAAACTCGCCCTCTGTGATGCATCGCGTTATCATGAACGGAATGACACTCACTATCTTGAAATGCCGATAAAGCAGAAATGCTCAAGATACTCGGATCACTCAACCCGTTTCGTGGACCGCTTGATCGGCGGGAAGCGATGCGCATCGGCGGACTCGGCGCGCTGTCGCTCAGCTTGCCACAATGGTGGGCTCTTAGAGATTTACAGGCAGCAGACGAACAGGCCTCAGCTACGTTCGGCCGTGCGAAGCAAATTATTCTGCTGTACTTGCAAGGGGCGGCCACACAGTTTGAAACCTGGGATCCGAAACCGGATGCCCCCGAACAAATTCGCGGGCAATGGGGAGCCACGTCGACTGCAGTCCCCGGCACGATGATTTGCGATCAACTGCCGAAGCTGTCACGCCTCACCGATCGGTTGGCGATCATCCGGTCGATGACACACGAGTTTAACAACCATTCGAATTTGTACACGCTGACCGGTTACCCGGCGGTCGACTTTACGAGCGAAACAAATCCACAGGACAGCCGTCATTATCCCTTTTTCGGCAGCATCCTCGACTATCTCAGCGACGAACAGTTTCCCGGCCAGATGCCCCCGGTGCCGCGAAACATTGGTGTGCCTTTTCAGTTCAGTTCGTTCTCGCCCGTTTTTCGTCGGGCCGGCCCGTACGGTGCCTTTTTAGGAACCGGTTACGATCCGGTCTGGACGGAGTTTGAAGGAGAAGCGACGCGTAAGGCTCCGCGAGTGTCGTTCTTCCAACGCCTGAACGATGTCGAAGTGGCTGATCCCTTTTTGGGAATTACTCCCGAAAGCCGATTGCGCATCTCGAAAGAAGCCCGGCTGCGGGACGAGTTAACGATCGATCGGCTCGACAAACGGCTGAGCCTGCTCAAACAACTCGAGCAGGAAACACGTCGGCTCGATGAGACTGCCCCGGCCCGTAGTGTGAATCGCTACCGTGACATGGCCTATTCGCTGATGACCTCGCCCGAACTACGCAACGCGCTTGAGATCGGTAACGAACCGATGTCGCTGCGTGAACAATACGGAATGAATTTGTTCGGGCAGTCCGTGCTCTCCGGCCGCCGTCTGTTGGAAGCGGGTTGCCGGCTGGTTTCGGTGTACTGGGATGAATACAAAATCGTCAATACGGCGTGGGATACACACTTTAATCATTTCTCGCGATTGGGGGATGAACTACTGCCCGGTTTCGATGCGGCGGTCAGCAGTTTGATTATCGACCTCGAGCAGCGGGGCATGTTGGAAGAAACTCTGGTGATGTGCCTGTCCGAGCATGGACGGACGCCGCAAATCAACAATGCCGACCGAGGTGGCGGGCGCAATCACTGGTCGCGCGCATACAGCGTGATGCTGGCCGGGGCTGGGATCAAGCCGGGAGTTGTCGTTGGAGCATCGGACGAGCAAGGGGCGTTCGTTAAGGATCGGCCCGTCAGCCCGGAAGATATTCTGGCGACCATGTATCACCTATCGGGGATTGATCCGGAACGGACGATTCCCGATCGGTTGAATCGGCCTGTGCGGCTCGTGCAAGAAGGCCACATCGTGCCAGAGCTGTTAAGCTGAGGCCGCCGCCGATTGAAGCCTGAAAGCGTGAGCGACGGTGCGCAGCGCTGCTGGGGCTTGGGCTATGTACGTCTTACCGCTGGTCTGCGTCTTGTTGTAGATCGCATGACCATTCGAAGCCGGATAGCGCCGCCAGCCACCTTCACAATGCTCGCGGCTATGCAAATATCTGGCTTTCGATTCGCATGCCCTCGCTGCTACCGCGACGTGGGCATGGCACACATGTATCAGAGTGACTGCATTTCCCTCTCCCGGCCCTAACGGGCCGACCTCTCCCAGAGGGAGAGGTGACAGAGTGGAAGGCTGCGAAGCGATGAATCAGTTTGCCCAGCGTGCGGGAATGACTTCGTGTCGACTTTGCTGAAGACTGAACACTTCAAATCCAACACACTCACAACCCGTATTGCGACGTGCCATCTTTGCGCTTCTTATTCAAGCGGTTGTGGCAGTGCAGACCGTCCAGTATGAGTTCAGCGACGCTCAGTTCGATCTGGGCCGCCTGCGAACCGGCAGCGGCTTCCGGTTCTAACTCGGAGGCAATCTTGGTGATTTGCTTGCGCATATCGCGAATCTCGCCGAGGCTATCCAGCAAGTCTGCGGTGCCGGCGCTTTCTCCCAACGCAATGCGGTTGCCATTTTCAAAGTACTCGACAACGTTACGAAATTGCTTGGGGCTGAGGTGCTGATCGAAAACGTTCTTCACGGCTTCACCCACAAGTCGCACGACAAGTTTGTCTTCCTCGCCTGCGTCTTCGGTCATGTTGAGCTCCATCTTGCCGCGCGAGCTGGCCGCCACGTATGCCAGGTCGCTAATGCGGGCGACAGCTGTCGATTCTCCTAACTGGACGGCACGGCGTTCCGCATTAGAAATGAGGTTTTCGAGGTTGGCGATCGACATTCGCACGCTCACACCCGACGCTTGATTGACGTGCGGACTGGTGCGGGCCAATCGAGAGGTTTCCTCGACGATCTCCTTCATGAAGTGTGGAACATAGACCTGCATATCACCATCGCGTTCCGACCAGGCGTTATCGTCGGTAATCTGCACGCCGATCTCGCGCGTCAGCGGGTAATGAGTGCGCACAACCGAACCGATGCGGTCCTTCAGCGGCGTGACGATACGACCACGGTTGGTATAGTCTTCGGGATTCGCACTAAAGACCATGCACAAATCAAGTCCCAGCCGAATCGCAAACCCGCGAATTTGCACGTCACGCTCTTCCAGCACATTGAACATCCCCACCTGAATTTTGGGGCTGAGGTCAGGAAGTTCGTTCATGCAAAAAATGCCGCGGTTGCTGCGCGGGATTAAGCCGAAGTGCATGACATCTTCGTTGGAAAGGTGTTTGCCCTCGGCATGCTTGACCAAGTCGACTTCGCCAATCAAGTCGGCAATTGTGACATCGGGCGTGGCAAGTTTTTCGTGATAGCGTCGATCGCGGCCGATCCATTCAATCGGACAATCGTCCCCTTTGATGGCGACAAGATCGCGTGCGAACTTGGAAATCGGTGCAAACGGGTCGTCATTGATTTCAGAGCCGGCGACAACCGGAATGGTGTCGTCCAAAAGATTCACCAGCATGCGAAGCATGCGAGTCTTGCCCTGGCCGCGCAGACCCAGAAACAACATGTCGTGCCGGGAAAGCACGGCATTTTCGACTTGAGGAATGACCGTTTTGTCATAGCCGACGATTCCGGGAAAGATATCCTCTCCCTTGCGAAGGCGACTCAAGAGATTGCGACGCATTTCGTCTTTGACGCCGACGGGCTGGTAGCCGCTTTCGCGTAATTCACGCAGTGTACCGGGACGCTCAGACATACCAATTCTTCGATTTCTGTACGAATGTGATGGGGAATAGATCCAACTGACGTGCGGTATTTGTCGTACTCGTTTCGATTATAGGGTGCCCCCTCCCCGCGTCAACGAGTCGATTTTCCCGACAAAAAGGGAGAACGAACCGGATGAACTTTCGCAAAACGGAGGGCGAACTTTCCTGGCCGACATGACCAAACGTATGATACAGTGTGACAATATCGTAATGACGGCGAAGGTTCCGGGCTGATCGACCGACGAACACGTCCAGGTTCTGCCGCCGACACCTACGGAATGAATCAGGTAAATATGTCGGAAAGCCCGCCTGCGAGCGATTCGCAGATCGAACAAGACCCCACCCCGCCCCCAAAGGCTGGGGAGCGCGCCGCGCAGGACCAATCCGACGGCTCACTCAACGATTCCATTTTGGACGAATCGACGACGCCATCTGCGGCCGAGTCGGGCAGCGGAACGACCAATTCGACGCTGGCCGATGAACTGCCCGGCAAGCTGTTGGGAGAATTCCATCTGCTACGGCAATTGGGCAGCGGTGGAATGGCCGAGGTTTATTTAGCCGAACAGGTTTCATTGAATCGACACGTCGCCGTCAAGGTGCTCCATCCCGAGTTTGTTTCGGACGGCACTTACCTCAAGCGATTCAAACAAGAAGCCAAAGCAGCCGGCGGATTGAACCATGCCAATATTGTGCAGGTTTACGTGATCGGCGAATCAAACGACATGCACTACATCGCGCAGGAGTACGTGCAGGGGCGAAACCTGCGCGAATTCTTAGCGAAGAAAGGCCCGCCGAGCGTCACGATGGCTTTGCATATCATGAAGCAAGTGGCATCGGCGCTCGAGGCCGCGGGCGAAGCGGGAATCGTTCACCGCGACATCAAGCCGGAAAACATCATGATCACCCGCAAGGGGGACGTGAAAGTGGCCGACTTCGGTTTGGCACAACTCACGCGCGAGCATGAAGGGGAACGCGTCGGGCTGACACAGGTCGGCATCACGATGGGGACTCCTTTATATATGAGTCCCGAACAGGTCAACGGCAGCAAAGTCGATCGCCGTAGCGACATTTATTCATTTGGGGTGACTTGTTACCACATGCTGGCGGGACGCCCTCCGTTTCGTGGGGAAACGGCGCTTGCCATTGCCGTCAAGCACCTCAAGGAAGAGGCCGAGTCGTTGCAACAGCGACGACCCGATTTGCCAAGGCGGCTTTGCGAAGCCATTCAAAAGATGATGGCCAAGGAGCCGGCCGATCGCTATCAGGATGCCGCTGCGGTTCTGGACGATTTGAAAAAGATCGAAAAGTCACTCAAGAATCAACCGTCTGATTTGATCGGTCTCGATTGGGAAGAATTCGATTCCGAGCCGCATTCGATGACGGCCTGGTCGCAATTCAAGCGGTTCTTCAGTTGGCAGGAAAACAGTCAGGTACTGGCGTTTATCGGAATTTGTCTTTTGGTCGCCGGCGTTTCCGCGGGCATCGGCTGGTATATGCGACCGACGAATCCGTTCGATGTTCCCCCCTCCCAAGCGACTCGCGTACCACGACAAGAGACAGTCGCGGCCCAAGTCTTTTACGCCCAGACTGCCAACACCGTCGCGGCTTGGAAAGCGGTCAAGGAGTATTGGCCGAATGAGCGGACCGACGTTCGGTTGGCGGACGTCAGGCTGGCCTGGCTCTATTTGACTCGTCACGAGCTTGCCGAAGCTGAAGCGCTTTACGACCAGTTCATCGTATCCGAAACCGATGACGAACTACGCGCCATCGGATTAGCCGGAAAGTCAATTATCGCCACGATCGAAGACGAGTTCGAGCTATCACAAACATACATCGCCGATTTGCGATCGGAAGGGCTTGAGGACGAACTTCAGTCTGAGATGCAACGGCAACTCGCGACCGCCGAGGAGGTCAATAAGCAAGAACTGGGAATCGACACAGGGTTGGATGATTTGTTGCAGAGTCCGCAAAACAGCGATGTCGATGAATCGCAGGTCGATTAATTCTTGCACGCGAATTATCGAACGGTTAACCGCTTAGCGCCTGATGCAGTTTTTCCAATAGGCGATCGACTTCCAATCGCGTTTCTTCATCGAGTTCCCAGGCGTATGGTTTCCGGCGCCGCGACGTGGTGAACAGTCCCCGCTCGGATAGCACGTATTTTTCGATCGCCAAAAAGCCGTCCAGTCCCGCCTGCAGTTGCAGCGCCACCAGCGCGCAAATCGGAAAGTAAATGCGGTAAGCCGTCTCGTCGTCGCCGCGCCCCAGCGCGTTCCATAATGCGACGATTCCCGGCAAGAATTCCATGCCCGGCATCGTGCCGGCAATGCCCCGACGATAGCTGTCGATTAAGGAGATACCCCCCGATCCTTCGAAGATGCGGGCCGTTCCTTGGGTGGCATCGCGCAGGGCGGAAAGGTTCGGTCCGATCGGAGCGGCTTCCGGCTTGAACAGAATCTTTTCCGGCCCGAATTGCTGCAAAAGTTCTCGACACACGGAAAGCGGAATCTCTTGCCCGACGTAGGAGGAGGCATCTTGCACAATGACCGGGATATCGACGGCGTCGGCCAGCGCCGAGAAATACTCCAGTAATTGATCGGCGGGAATCGCGGTGGAAATCGGCGGAATCGCCATGACCGCGTGGCAGCCGACTTCTGCCGCTTGCTTAGCGTAAACGACCGCTTGTTTGGTGCTTTCCGCACCGACCCCGGCAACCACAACGCCGCGGTCGTCGTTGAATTCGGCCAATCGTCGGGTCAGTTCGATTCGCTCGTTGGACGTTAGCCTTAATAGTTCAGAAACCATTCCGGTGCAGTAGCCGTGCGCTCCCTGTTCGAACGCCCAGTCGATTTGACGTTGCAGACTGACGATGTCGATGGTGTCGTCCACCAGAAATGGCGTGTGCACGATCGGCAACACCCCGGCGATCGGTCGCGGCATTTTTTACCAGTCCCCTATGCTCCCATCGCGGTAGAAGACCCGCTGAGGCAGTTCTTGCTCAAATGGATGTTGTTTCACAGCTTCTTCGTTGATTTCGACTCCGAGCCCCGGCTTGGTGTTTGGCTGGGCCAAACGCCCCTCTGATTCAATCGTGTAGCCTTCTTCGACGACGTCGTCGCGCCAGGGAACATCGGCATGCACGGTTTCGCAAATAATGTAACCCGGCTGAGAAAACCCAAACTCGAGCGATGCCGCCGTACTGACCGGCCCCTGCGGATTGTGAGGCGCCAGCGCAATGTTGTGCGCGTCGGCAAGTGCCGCGATGCGTCGCGCACCGGTCAATCCTCCACAATGCGTGATATCGCATTGGCAGATCTCGCAGCCACGACGAGCAAACAAATCGCGAAACGCGGCCAAATTCGTGATGCGTTCGCCGGTTGCAACGGGGGTGGTCGTGGCTGCATTGATTGCTGCAAGGCCGTCCAGGTTTTCGGGCCAGCACGGTTCTTCGAAGAAATACAGCCCGTAGGGATCGAGGGCCTTTCCAAACTTAAGACCCATCGCCGGCGAGGGACGCGCATGACAGTCGACCATCAGATCGATTTCGTCGCCGACCGCATCCCGCATGGCGGCCACCGCTGCCTCAGCACGACGGATCGGCACCAGGCCTTCGATGGGCATTGTGGGTGGAACGGCCAACGTCTTCATGGCGGTAAACCCTTCGCCAACCGCTTGCGTTGCCAGCTCGGCGAAACGCTTGGCGTCGTCCTCGGCAATTTCGTAGAAATCTTCCATCTTGCCACCACCGAGATGGCAATAGGTGCGAATCCAATCGCGCACGCTACCTCCGAACAATTGCGAGCAAGGCTGGCCGGCGATCTTTCCGGCGATATCCCATAGGGCGATATCAATCCCCGAGATCGCGGTCGAGCGAACAATACCATGCCCGTGCCAGAAATGTTGGCGGTACATCATCTGCCACAGGTGTTCGATCCGACGTGGATCTTCGCCGACAATGAGTTCCGCCACATCCTCGATGGCCCCGACGACGGCGCGCGTATGCCACTCCAAGGTCGCTTCGCCCCATCCGTAAAGGCCCGGCTGATCCGTCACCACCTTAACGAACACCCAGTTCCGCATGCGGGCGTGACAAACGAGTGTCTCGATTTTCTGTATCTTCATGAGTTTAGAATTTGACAGGTTTCGGTTGGTGCCGCTGTTTGGCTTCGTTTGAATCCGTATGGGTCGACTTCTTGGAAGATTTGCGCATTAGCATCACGATGCAGGAAACATCTCTTCAATCTTAGCGGCGACCGCCGTCGTTAATGTCTCCAAACTTCCTTGGGCCAGGATGGAAGCATCTTCTTGATAGAGACCTTTGCCGTACGACTGCTCGTCAGGGAGATACCAAACCTCCGAGCCGTTGGCGAGCGTGCCGACAATGATCGCAATGTGAGGAAACTGCGCCCGCAAATCTCGTTGCAACGAATTGTAATGTTCGCCATTCAAAATCACCCACACCGCATCACCGATGCGCCATAATCGTGCCTCGTAGGGAAATGCGTCTCCTTCGGGGAGGAATTCGACACGTGTCAATCGGCGTGTACGGCGTTCAATCATGGCACGGGCGTCTCGGGCGGCGACGTCGTCCCCCGCCTGTTTGGCAGACTCTTCTTTTTGCTGCCATTCATTTCGCTCGCGCGTTAATTGTTCGCGGTCAGGGAGATCGGCACGATATTTGAGCGAAGCATGAGCAACCGCGGTTTCGAAAATCGACAGTTCCCGTTGCCGCTGTTCCGAAATCATGCCCCAATCCCAAGTGCCGATCGTCGCTCCGGAAACAACCGGTCCTTGATACTGAAAGCGAGTATTCGCCGGTGCCAGCGATTCCAGCGCGGATAAGACCGCGTAGCCAAGCCGTCGCCCGTTTTTGTCCGCGACCTCGACGTCGCCAACAAATCCTTCACGCGGACCGATGTCGCCCGACGCACCTTGCACGAATAAACAAGGAGCTTCGGTAGCTGTCTCGACGACTTCCCGCATGGCCCCAACGTAATCAGGACTGATCAGCGTGTTATCCCAAGCCAACGTTGTCGGATGACAGGCGTAATTGACAATCGTGCCGAGCACCTGACCGGTGTCGTCGGAGATGCGTCCCACTAGCACGGTTTGATCGGCCACACCGCCGGGGTTAAACCCGCAGACCGCGTGGCCATTTTCTTCGTCGAAATAGTCACGATTCGTCGCAAGGTCGGATTGTCCCTTTCCGTAAACGATGGACCCTGGCACGAGTGCTGCCTTGGCTTCATTGACCAAGTTGGCGACAGTTCGCGACAAACGGTCCAGGTATTCCGGTATGAGGTCGCCGCCCGGCAGTTCCTGGCGTTCCAGCCCCATCAAACCAGCAGCATGAGTATGCGAGAAAAAGACTGCGATACGATCGCGGTCGATGTTTGCCTGTGTTCCGACGTGGTTGAGAAGTGCCTCCATCTCTCGAATCCAGAACAGACAATGGTCGATCGCAATGGAAACGACTGGACTTGCGGATGAATCGTCTTCTGCCGTTGGTTCACAATACAAAACTGTGGCAGTCAGCGGCCGATGGATACCCGTCGATTGATCGTGTGTCGCCGCACCCCACATCCGGTGATAAATTCCGACCGGCGGCGTAATGTCGCCTCTCGCGATCCCGACCCAGCAGCGACTTTGAGGAAACTCGACATGCGACGTCATGCGTTATGCGTCCCTTTCTCCACCGATCAATGCCTGTTCGACCACGTTCCGATCGACGCGAAGCAACATCCAACATCCGGCAGCTGCGACGTACATGCCTGCAAACAATACCAAAACCGCATTCCAACTGTTGCCGCCAAAGATTTCCAGTAGCACTTCGTTGTTGTCAACGAGTCTTCGCACAACTGGCACTATCATTGGTAACAACCCCGCACCGAAATTCCCAACCATGTTCATCGTGGCGAAGACGGACGCCACATGTCGTCCCCCTAAATCAATGGTCGAAGCATAGGCACACGGTCCGGCGAAACCGGCAAAGTACGCCCCCGCACTAATGATGATCACCGCCAGCAAAGCGTTCGACACGAAGTATGCCGAAAAAACGAGGGCGGCACAAATTGTCAGCGCCATGATGGCAATACCCTTGCGGGCCAAGGCTAGACTTCCCGTCCGCCGAAAAACGAAGTCGGAAAGTCCACCGCCCGAAATTGCCGCGAAGACGATCGCAATTAAAGGGATCGCGGTTAGCCAGCCTGACTCGCCAGTCGTGACACCTCGTGTTTCCTGAAGATATGTGGCAAACCAACTGGCAAAAAATGCGTAGCCGGCGGCACGAAAGAATTGCTGGCTGCTAATCATCCACATGGCAGGACTGGTCAGCAGTTCGATCCACGGAATTGTGGGCGTTGTCTTGGTCCTTGCCGACTGATCGGACTCGGGCCGAATCTCGTCGAGTTCCGCTTGGCTGACCTGGGAATGTTCGACCGGATCGTCTCGAAACCACCAAGCGAAACCGAATGCCCATACGATACTTGGTATGGAATAAGCGGCAAAGATCCACCGCCAGTCCCAAATCTCCAGTAAGGTTCCCGTCAACGCCACTCCGATTGCTCCTCCAATCGACATCGAAGCGGCGAGAACACCACTTGCCATCGCACGTTCGGTCGGCGGGTGCCAATGAGAAATCGTGTTTGTCGAGCAGGGAAACAACCCCGCTTGGGCAACCCCCATCGTACTGCGAGCCAGCAGCAAGGAGAGTTTTCCGTGAGCAATGCTGAACCAACCGGTCGCCAGAGACCAAGCAACGGCCAGCAATGGAATGCCCACTCGTGAACCGTACCGTGCTCCGAGCCAACCGGTTGGAATCTGAGCCAGCGCATAGGTCCAAAAGAATGCGCCAAGCACAAATCCCATTTCGTCCTCGGTCAACCCCAGGTCGGTGCGCACCGTTTTTTCGGCAACGACAATACTGTTGCGGCACAAATAGGCAAAGACGGCAAAGCCCGCCAACCAGCCAGAAACGACGTAGCGTGTGCGAATCGGCAGCGGATTCTCGAAACGAGGTTCTTCGTCGGTCGCGTTCGCCGCTGTCATTCGGTCCTCGTTGATGCGCGCAAGCGGTCACTACTTACCGTTCCCAGCTTCGACACATCGTGTCAAATCGAAGCGCGGAACGCAAAACGCAATTCGCCATCGTCACAAAAGAATGGCTTATGCGATGGCATGGCGGAACGGACGTCGCAGCGATATTTGCTGCTCAACCTTTGGATACCAGCCTTGCGGAGCATGCTGATCGGTGTGCAGATAACATTGCACGCGGACTTCGTCCGATCCTTCGGTAAAGGTCAGTACGCGGCTCATCGGCAGCGTCGTCCGCGCGGCATGAAAACGGCTGAGCGCTGCACAGTTGATGAAGTTGACGCCCCATTTTCTTTCGATATGCGAGCGGTTTCCGCGCGTATCGTCGGGATTGGTATGGGTATGACCGCCAAACCATAAGTCCATCGCGCCGGGATGTTCCGCCAGGTACCCTTCAAAAGCTTGCGCATCGGGCCGATCGTCGAGCCAGTACAAGTACGAAGCACCACGCGGTCCGCCTTCCGGAAAGTATCCGTGATAATGTGATTTGTAGCTGCCGTCGGCGTTGCGTGTGAATCCTTCCCAGGGACCCGAGGCCACTGTTGTTTCCCGCAACATATGGTGGTGGGCCGATATGATCACGTGCTCGGGATGGCTTTCCACCATGCCTTTCCACCACTGGAATGTCTCACTCGACACGGCACCGGCGGGATAGCCGCCCCGAGTAGCGCGACCAACCGGCGGACCGCCGTCATTACGGTCGCTCATAACGAGAAATAATACGTTCCCCACTTCGAACGAGTATCTCTCCCAAGTGCCGGTGACCGGATACTTGCGCCGCGAGGAGTCCACGCCGGAGAATTCCGTATTCTCGCCGGTCGGGTCGACCCATTTTCGAAACCACCACTGCATCTCTTCACCTGGACCCGATCCATCGTGATTGCCGGCGAGGTTATAGAAATCTTCGCGCCGATGTTTTTTGAGCGCCGCAAACTGTTCGACGACTTCGTGTCCTTCTTCGTCGTCGGGCGAACCTTGGTTTCCGGACAAATCGCCGACATGCAATGCGATATCCCAATCGAATGACGGGCCGCCATTTTTCACGCCAAATTCCGACTGTCCGATCGATTCGGCCAGACTTTTGCGCCCTCGTTTGAGGTCGGTTCCGACGTGCGAATCGCCGCAGGCCCACAGTTTGAACTGCTTCGGGCGGGGCGGTTCGTCTCCCAAAACGAATAACCCGGGCAAAACGAGCGGTGTGGCCACACCACCGGACGCTTGCAGAAAATCTCGCCGAGAGAATTGGTTTTTGGTCGACCGCTCCATGGTGATTCTCCGAAAGTTTCAATGGAATAGGAATAGATCGACAATGTTTGATATGATACCCTCAACGGGCGATGTCTGCAGACAATCGAATGGCCGACTTGTCACCGAATTGCAAAGTTTCTCGGTCGCTGGCTAATGCAGAATCGCCCCGTAGCAATGCGATAATGAAACGGAGACAGCGGTATGCTAAGAATTCTTGGCAAACAGTACCGGCATTGTGATGGTGTCGCACGCCGCGATTTTTTGAAAGTCGGCGCCTTCGGTTTCGCCGGTTTAACGCTTGCCGACTTACTCCGTGCCGAGGCTGCTGCCGGAATCGCGTCCTCCAGAAAATCGGTCATTAACGTCCACCTCGACGGCGGTCCGCCGCAGATGGACATGATCGACTTGAAACCACAGGCGCCGGTGGAGATTCGCGGCGAGTTTTTACCCATCAGCACGGCGATTCCCGGACTACAGATTTCGGAACTGTTGCCAAAGCTGGCGACGATCGCGAACGATTTCGTCTTTATTCGATCATTGGTTGGCTCGGATGGGAAGCATCACGCGTTTCAGTGCCAATCGGGATTCGGCGAAAAGGATTTGCAGTCGATTGGCGGACGGCCCGTCATGGGATCGGTCGTTGCCAAGCTCAAGGGAAAGCCATCGGACACGATTCCACCTTTCATCGACTTGATGCAAGGGAGACCGTTGGTCCGCAATAGTGCGCGTCCCGGTTTTTTGGGACCCTCCTATCAACCGTTTCGGCCCGACATATCGCATCTCTTCGACCGCGAGTTAGAGCCCGGCATGAAAAACGAGTTGGCCCGCTTGGGAGCGGATCATCGCGTCAGCCTGTCGCTGAATGCCGAGTTGAGTGTCGATCGTTTGAACGATCGTCGATCGCTACTTGCGGGACTCGACAAAATTCGACGCGATGTCGATGCGAGCGGCATGATGGCGGCCATGGATACGTTCGGCAAGCAGGCAGCCAGTATTTTGACGTCGGGCAACCTTGCGGATGCTATGGATTTGGAGAAAGAAGATCCCCGGATCCTCGAGCGCTACACGCTCGCCGGTAGCGACACACCATTGGAACACTACACCAGCGAAAGCCCCAAAGCGGTTTTGAAATTCTTGTTGGCCCGCCGACTGATCGAAGCGGGCGCACGGTGCGTGAGCATTTCGATTAGCGATTTCGACACGCATTCCAAGAACTTCCCACGCATGCGGCAGTTGTCGCCGATCATCGACCATGGCTTGCATGCCCTGGTCACTGATTTGAAAGAGCGGGGTATGTTGGACGACGTGACCATTGTCGCCTGGGGCGAATTCGGTCGGACTCCGCGAGTCAATCGCGACGACGGCGGACGCGACCACTGGCCCCGCGTCGGCCCGGCTTTGCTTGCCGGCGGTGGAATGCAAACAGGACAGGTCCTGGGAGCCACCGACCGCGAAGCGGGCGACGTCATCGAGCGCCCCATCCATTACAAGGATGTCTTTGCCACGCTGTATCGCAACTTGGGAATCGACGCCTTGCAAACCACGCTGGTCGATACGCAAGGGCGGCCGCAATACTTACTCGACAGCGGCGAACCGATTCGCGAGTTGGTGTAGCAGGCATTCACCATTCAGACGAATCTCGCTCACGCGACTACCAGACGATTGGCGGACGATCGAGTTGGCGGAGGTATCGGTCGCGGAACTCGAAGAACTTGCCGTCGGCCAACTGCTGCGCTTCCATGGTGGCCGCTCCAAACCGCAGCGCCAAATTAGCTTGATCGTCGCCACCCCCCAATAATCCCTGGAACGTATCCAGTACTTGAGCCACTCGTGGGTCGCTGCGGATTCGCTTTTCGAGTTCGGGCCGGCGCTTCGAAGTGTCGGCTGTTACCCGCTGCATCCAAACGGTTTCCCAAGAGCCGTTCGGCATGCGTGCCAGGAATCGGACTTCGACCGTGGCCCGACCTGCCAACAAGTTTTGATCGATGCGAGTGACGCGGACGCCGTTGCGGTCCGCTTCTTCAGCCGCTTTGGTTGCGGTCTGCATCCAGGTTTGCTGCTGGGGCTTACCGGCAATCGGTTCACCAAGCAAGTCTCCCAATTCCGCCGTCAAACCTTGCTGGAACAAACCAGAAACGAGCGGAGCCATGTCGGGTGCTGCGGCTTCGCCGTCGGTTCGCACAATAAAGTTTCCCGTTCCTTGAAAGTCAACCGAGCCGACGTACTGGTATTCGCAAATGGCTACTCGGGCCGCCCATTCTTTTTCGCTCTGCCGCCGGACCGGCCCCAATTCGTCAGACGAACCGCCCGCAGCGCCGGCAATATCAATGCCCTGCTCTTTCAGCCGCTTGGCCAAATCATCGGCGGAAGCTGTTTCGACGTCGTCGTACTTTTCACGCCACGCCAGCTGCGCGATCTGCCGCCGCTCTTTGGGTTGTGCATAAACGCGGGTTGTCTGTCTCGCTGGAATGCGAATGTTGACAAACCGCGGGATGTCGTCCTCGGCCGGTTGCTGGGACTCCTCCATCTGCTGTTCAAAAAGTTCCTGCTGCTGCTCGAGAAAGAATTGCAACCGGGCTTCGTCAGGTCGACGAATTCGCCAAGCCTTGATCCGTTGCAGCAACTCGGTAAGCGCACTGTCCGAATCTGCGGTTTCTTCGGCGGCGTGTTTCGCCGCTAGTTCCGGATATCGGGCCTGGAGCCAGCTCTGTCGGACCGCAATCGTCACGGTTCCTTTTTTGTCGCGGCCGATGATGGCACCCCGCAACCTGGGACCATTCTTGACCGAAACGATGTCAACACACAGCTTGGCAGCACCTGACTGTGGCCTTTGCGCGACGCCGACGGTAGCAAGTCCGCAGACCACGCAAACAATTCCCAGAGATCGGACAATTCGCATCATTAATCCAGTATCAGCATGGCTGAGTAAAGTTTTTGACGATCGCCGCGTACGCGCAAGTCTTCCAGCATGACCTGCAAATCGTCCGTCAGGAAGTCGTTGAATCGTTGGCGGCCGTTCAGCGTAACTTTGATTCGTTCGTTGAAATCGACGAACTCGCGCGACAGCCACACCATGTTGGTTGCCGCACCCGAGGTCAACTGAACGGTGTTCGCCTGGTTCACCCGGCCGACGACAGTCATCGGCCGCACACGTGACGGGCGACCGCTAGCCGGCAATACGGCGCGCGTAACGTTGGCTGGCATGCCATCGAGTTGCAACCAGAAGAACTCGTTGTCGGCCGGTCGTAAAACTCGCATTTCGAATTCTTGCGGAAACTTATTCCGGCGGCGCGATTCCATCCAGTCGAACAGCCGATGAATTTCGGAATAGTACGACTCGTATCCGCGCCCCTTGTATTCGGCGAAAACCACATCGTAGTTGTGCCGCAACATACGATTGAGGTCGCGGGCATTTGCATGAATCGTATCGCGATCGAGTTCTCCACCGATGGCGTACCAACTGACGTACTGGGCGTTCTCCCAATAGAACATGCAATACTGTTTGCTGATCCCCGTGATCGGAATGATGCCGGCAAACCAGTCGGGATGCGTCATTCCCATGTCAAACGCCGCATCGCCCCCCATTCCGTGACCGGAAAGAAAGACGCGGTCGGAATCGACCGAAAAGCGTTTGCGGGCATCGCGTAAACATTCCCGCACAATCGCATGCGATGTCGAACTGTGCGTGTACTCGCGAGCCGTTTCTTCGACATACTCCGGCGCGATCACGATATAACCACGCCGAGTTGATTGGCCTGGTCGTTCCGGCGTCCCCCCCCACCAAATCAGTTCGTCTTCGGCCGTCTGTTCCGCAGGCCTTAGCGCCACAATCATCGGATAACGGTGGTGAGAAGTATATTCGTTAGGCAGCAGCACCCAGTAGGCAACCGGCAGTTCTGAATCGCGATTGGAAACTTGTATTCGAATGGGAACTCCGGGTGACAAACCTGGGTGTTCGATAATCGGCGGCAAGTATTCGATCAACTGCATAATGGTCGCCGCTTGAATACTTTCGAGTTGTTGCAATTGGTCGAGCAAATCGAGACGTTCGTCGGGATAATCGTTTCGCAACACTTGCATCAACAAGAAACGCGCTTCCCACAGGCGGATAGCCGTCCGCAAATCGGTCGTCGCATTGGCGCTCCCCAGCACCCAACCGGAATAGGCCAGCGCGAGTTTTTCCTCCGCTGACAGTGATTCGTCCGACTCCAACTGCAAAAATGCCTGCAGCCGACTGAGCGACTCGAAGTTGAGTTCGGCCCGAACTTCCGATCGCATGGGTGCCAGCGCTGCAACCTGGTCCTCGTTGTCGATCGACGCTTGCAAGTCCCCCAGTAGTAACTTGGTTCGCTCAATTTGTTGTCCTGCTTGCACGTACTCGTCGGAGATTTGCCGCACTTCGTCATGGACCGCCGAACTTAAATCGACATCGGGGAATCGCTTGGTGGCAGCATACGCCAACAAATGTTGCCCTGCCCTGCGGCGGAGTTGAATTTCGTTGATTAAGTGCAGGGCCAACTGTTGGCGCAATTGCAACTGAATCTCTTCGGCGCGATCACGAAAATCGGGAAACTGCTTTGCAATCGCATCGAGTTCGGCCTGTGCGAGACTGTACTTTTCGGCTTCGATATAGAAACGGGTGATGGCCCTGCGGTCGTCCAGGCTGTGCTCGTTCGTTGCCTGGCGGATCATCGCATCGAGAACCGAATCCGGAACGGAGTTGGTCGCTAGCGCAAACTCCCACTGAATGTTGAGACCTTCGACTTTCAACTGACGTGGTGTAATCTCCTTGATTCCCTGCAACACGTGCATCGGCCCGCGTGGTGTGTTAATTGTCACTCGACGGCGCCCCCGATCGTCAAACTGAGTGACATCCGCGAGCCGGTGGACCATTTTCACCATTTTTTGTCGACCGCGAATTTGGTGGGGCAACTTGAATGTGTCGACCGCCGGAAGCAACGCATCGGAGTTGATAATTTTTGTTGTGCGCCTCGGCGCATAGAACCGCTGCATGCCGGTATCGATCATCAATATCGGATGGACAGCCAATTCGCCGGCGCTGGGTCGGGCCGTGCCATCGATCGACTGCAGCGCCAGGGGCCGCTTTCCCTGAATGACCATGCCGTTTTGCAGTTCGATCTCGCCGCAGCGACCGCTATCCGCGACTAACAGCGAAACAACTGAAACCGCGGCCAACAACGTACACCATCGAAAGCGAGTCGTCCTTTGAACGACCGTTCGACTGAGCACATTCGTCCGCGATTTCTCGAGTTGTTCAACCGGTTGCGAGCTGGCCATGAGCACCCGTTCTCTGGCAATGGAAAGAATCCAGAACTGCCTATCGTTTATCATCTGTCGGAATGTCCCGAATTACTAGATCGAACCACCGGAGATTCGCGTCAGAATCGATTCCGTTGAACAGTCAATTCCGTCTATATCGCCGACACTCCCACTTCTGACGATTTGGTGGAGTTTGCGGCGAAGCGATCAGGGCCGATCGAAGTCGAAATCAGAACGGAGTTTTCAATGCGATCGCTTCCGAACGGAGTCCCATCACTTTATCCATCGAAAAAACTGTCACCATGAGAAATCGACGGCGGTAATGTCTCGACTGGTACAAATCCCTTGGCTTGAGCAGCTGCCAATTCGGCCTCCCAGCGCCTGGGATCTTCGGTCCGCAACAGTTCGTAATACAGCGACTTATAAGTACATGGAATGGCCCCCGCCGAATACATTCGGCGCAAAGCCGGGCCAACGCGAACTTCGGAGCTATAGAGACAATCCTCGAGGAGAAAAACCGTCTTCTGACGATCGAGCAATCCGAGTACTGATTGCAGCACGCAAACGTCGGTCTCGCCGCCGGCCACAGCAAACTGCTGGCAATTCAGATCGGTCAGCACGTCTGCGATTTGCTCTTCAGCGCACAAGTTGTAGGTGAACTTGTTGCGAATACGACCCGATTCGGGGAATAGCCGCGAAAGCCGCGCCGGCAATTCACCTTTTCGCTCAACGGGTTCCTCCAAGGTTGCCAGCACGGGTACGTCAAACCATTCCGAAACAATGAGCAATTGTTCCAGCCGGCAAATCAGCGGCTCGGATTCGCCGTGCATCTTCTCCAGAAAGTAGTCCTGCACGTCGACCAGAATAATGGCCAGGCGACTGGCATCAGCCGTTTCGATAGGCATGACCTAGGTCTCTCGAAACTTTTTCGAACGCCGCCAATTCAAGTCGTTGCGGCAGCATGCTGAGTTGCGCTGTTACCGTCGGCCGCGTGGGAACAGAATCAACTTTCGGCAACGACGGCGATCGGTTCCAAACGGTTGTATGCATCGAGAATTAACGACTCGGTTTCGTCCCAACCGATGCAACCATCGGTGATGGAAACTCCGAATTCCAAATCGTCGGGATCACCGGTAAGTTTCTGCTGGCCAGGATGCAAATTGCTTTCGAGCATTAATCCCACGATTGTGTCGTTGCCGGCAGCGCGCTGGCCGATGACGTCGTTCCAGACGACCGATTGTCGACTGTAGTCTTTATTCGAGTTGGCGTGACTGCAATCGATCAGAATGTTGGGAGAGAGATCGGCCTCAAGCAGCCGATCGGTGGCGGCCTTCAGACTTTCCGCATCGTAATTGGGGCCCGACCGACCACCACGCAACATCAAATGCGACCAGGGGTTCCCCGTGGTGTTCACAATGCAGGTTTGCCCGTCGGCGTCGATTCCCAAAAAGCTGTGAGGGCTGCGGGCGGCTTGCATGGCGTCGATGGCCACCTGAAAACTACCGTCGGTACCATTCTTGTATCCCACCGGCATGGAAAGACCGCTGGCCATTTGCCGATGCGTAGGAGATTCGGTCGTTCGAGCACCGATCGATGCGAGAGTGACCAAATCAGCGATGTATTGGGGCGTGATCGGTTCGAGCATCTCTGTGGCCGCAGGGAGCCCCAAATCGGCAATCTGCAGCAACAACCCACGAGCCAGCCTGAGTCCTTCGCCGATGTCGAACGTATCGTTCAAATGGGGGTCGTTAATCAAACCCTTCCAGCCGACCGTGGTGCGCGGTTTTTCAAAATAGACCCGCATCACCAACAACATGCGGTCGGAAACCTGCTCGGCCAATGTATGCAATCGACCGGCGTACTCAATTGCAGACGTCGGATCGTGGATCGAACAAGGACCGACGATCACGATCAGTCGGCGATCTGTACCACTGAGGATTTGTTTGACAGCATCGCGTCCGTTTAAGACCGTTTCTGCTGCGGCTTCGCCAACAGACATTTTCAGCTTAAGGTCGCGGGGTGACGTCAGCGGAACCGTGCTTTGGACGTGCAGATTCTGAAGCGGGCGAGACATAAAATTCCAACGAAATGGTTTCAACAGGCAACAAACTTCCGTAATTCGATTCTAGCAACTGCTGCGCCGAGTGACAGTGTTGATAGTGCCGCGACGAGGATTTGTAACCCGAAGAACAGCCTTTGTTTCGCGGTGTCGAGACGATTCTCAGCAGCGATGCTCTTAAGCCGAGTCTCAACGAGCGCTCCTGGAAACATGTTGCTAAGCGGCCGAACGCCTGGGTTGAAACGTCGGATCGCAACGATTCTGCCAACCTGAGCGGTGCCGTGTGAGCTATGCTTGAGTAGACCATTTGCGATTCTGAAACTCTATTCGAACCGACGTCAAACATGTGGATCCATCGCATCGCCAAGTTACTGGGCATCGCCGTTCCGCTGGCTATGGCAACCGTGTTTATTGCTTGCGAGGCACGGTTTTACAGCATGAAAGGCCGATTCCCCCGAGAAGATGAATCGGTGCTGTTTTACGACTGGGAAAACGACCGTGAAACAACGCTGCTTCCCGCGGTGACTGATATGTCGAATCCGCTGTTCTATTCGCTGCTGATCGGCGGAGGAATTGTCACGGCCTGGCTCGTTTGGGCGTGCCCCTTCGAGAACGAATCTGCCGGTGGCGAGTAGTGCTTGAAGTGCAGTGCAGACCAGCGCTTGCCAGAGCAGTATGATCCGGCTGCTAAGCACGCTGTTCGCCTCGGTTTCTCGACTGATTGTATTCATTTGTATACATGATGTAATCCGGGGCGTTCAAAACAGGAAATTATTGCACGACCGAGCCAATCGCAGCACGACAGGCACGGATTCGTATGCTTCTTCGCGAATGACGGCCCCTTTGGCTCGCCGCGTTCGGTACGCTGGAACTGGCAGGGAACGGCTGGTTACCTAGACAATTCTGTGGAACGGATTGATCTTTGAAGGCGTGGAATCAGTTGACCACTCTTGTGATGCACTACAGCGTATTATGTTGACTTGTGGCCGCGACAATTGCGTTTTGTTCTATTGAGAGCTGGCTCCCACGAGCCGGAGACGCCCGCCAGAAAAAGCAAACCGCACTAACTGGACATGTCTGACACCAATTGGAAACCCGCCCTCGGACTGGGAACGCTTGCATTCCTGTTGTTGCTCTGGTGGCATTCCGCTCGCCCCTCGGCTGATGCCGCCGAGAATGATCGTCCATCGAGTTCAAGCCGGAACGACTCCATCGCGGCAATCCGCATGACGCCGACCGCGACCGATCTGCCTGGTCTGCAGAATACCATGCAATTGACCCCGCGGATTTACAGCGGTGGGGAACCCCAAGGACCACAAGCGTTCGAACGGCTGCACGCGATGGGCATTCGCACGGTCGTGAGTGTCGATGGGATTCGACCCGATGTCGAATCGGCCCGAAGAAATCACTTACGATACGTTCACATTCCCATCGGGTACGATGGTGTGAACAAGCAGGCAGTTGGATCGCTCGCGCGCCTCGTGAAAGAGGCTGATGGGCCATTCTATATTCATTGCCACCACGGGCATCACCGCGGGCCGGCGGCCGCTGCTGTTGCTGCGATCTTAGCTGAAGCACTAAGCAACGGTGAAGCGATCGAAGCACTCAACCGCGCCGGCACAAGCCAGGACTATGCGGGGTTGTGGCGCGACGTGCGGCATTGCCAACCGCTAGCAGCAGAAACCGATTGGCCGGAACTCGTCGAAGTCGCAGAAGTTGACTCGCTGGCAGCAGCGATGGCACGGATCGACCGTACGTATCATCTCCTCGGCCAATGCCAGGCGGCCGGCTGGCAAACACCGTCGGATCATCCCGATTTGGTGCCGGCGAAACTCGCCATCCTGCTCAGGGAAGGTTTTCGCGAGTCGCAGCGCCATTTGGAGGACAAGTCTGGGCAGCAGCTTCAGCATTGGATGATCGAATCCGAAGCATTCGCCAGCGACCTCCAACACGCGATTGAAGAGTCCGATTCGGCCGCCGCCGATGGTCACCTGGTGCAGCTAAAACAATCGTGCAAGCAGTGCCACGTGCGTTTTCGGAATTGAAGCGAGTTTGTGCTGTTCAGTTTTGAGTGCTCAGTCCTCAGCAATCGAGAATTGCTGTCATGCGCGGCAAACGATTTGTCACCTCTCCCTCTGCAACGAATTGCATCTGGGTAAGAACTTCGTCAGCTCGATTCCCTGATCACGTCATTCCCGCCTGCGCGGGAATCCAGCACAACGTTTCCAACTATTGACGGGTGGCTGGCGGCGCTATGTGACGACGAACGCGATTCCGCCTTGAGTCGAGGCGCAGACGTTGAGTTAGGATCTGGCGTGCATAGCCCTAGCTTTGAAGTATCAGACGTCATTCCCACATGGTTGCATAGTCACCTCTCCCGCTGGGAGAGGTCGGCCATAGGCCGGGTGAGGGCGAATCAATTGCGAGATTGTTGTCTCCGATAGATTCACGAAGCTCCGGGGTTTCCTTCGCTGCGCTTCGTCCAACCCCGGCCACCCGCCGCGCGATTTCAGGAACGGGAGGGCGAGGCTCCTGCCGATCCGTACAAAATCGAGAAACTGGATTCCCGCCTTCGCGAGAATGACGAACCGGCTAGCCCCCTCACCCCCGACCCCTCTCCCAACGGGAGAGGGGAGTATACTGCCTGAGTCGATCAGCAGGGGGAGAGGTCGGCCGCAGGCCGGAAGAGGGCATTC
>JANQRQ010000275.1 GCA_028284485.1 Planctomycetaceae bacterium
CGAAAGGCGACGAGACACATGTCGTCGCGCTGCGGAAGGCCCTCTGAGAACGCCTCGACGTCGGCAAGGATCCCTTTGATGAGTTCGTCCATCGCTGCCGGACCCTTACTCAGGAATTCTTCCAGGCGTTCCCCGCCATAGATTTCCTTCCCGGAATTCATCGCTTCGGTGACGCCGTCGGTGTAGAACAACCATGTGTCACCCGGCTTGAATGGCAGCTTCTCCTCGCGAAATTCTTGCGTGGCCACAATCCCTAATGGCATGCCGGACTTCTGTGAAACTTGCGACACCTTCATTTTGGCATCGCGTCGAAGCGGCGGAAGATGCCCCGCATTGGCCACCGTGATTTCGTGCTTCACCGGGTCAATAATCGCCAGCACGTATGTAATGAAACGGTGCCCCAACCCACTCGAGGCGATTTCGCCATTCAAACCATCCAGGGCCTCCGAGACGGTCGACTTGGTCAACAAATGATAACGAGCCGACGAATACAATCGTGCCATCAACAGCGCTGCCGGCACACCTTTGCCCGCAACATCGGCCAACGAAACGGCTAAACGCCCGTCGGGCAAAGGAACGTAATCGAAATAATCTCCGCCAACTGATTGTGCAGCGGCGTAGTAATCGGCGAATTCGTAATCGGCGACGTCGGGTTGCTTGTTCGGCAAAATGCCGCGCTGAACTTGTGTGGCAAATTCCAAATCGCGTTCCAAGTCGCGCTGCCTTAAGGCGGCTTCGTGAAGATTAGCGTTGTCGATCGCCAGGCTCCCCTGCGAAGCAACGCTGGTGAGCAGATCGAGATCATCCTGTGAAAATTGCAATCGCAAATCGCGGGTCGTCAGTTGAATTACGCCAAGTGACTCGTCGGCACTGTTCAACAGCGGCACACACATGATCGAACGGATTCGCAAATTCGATAAGCTCTCGCTGGCATCGAATCGACTGTCGCTTGACGCATTGGCGCTGAGAATCGCCTCCCGAGTGTCCATCGCCTGGCGTACAATCGTCATACTAATGGAAAGCGAATCGTCGCCCAAAGCATCACGCGACCGCGTTGTGCGAATCGCCAACTTACCGGTCTCCGCATCCTTCAGCATGATGAATCCTTCATCTGCCTGCGGAAAGATTTTGAACAACGCTTCGAGAATTGTTTCCAGAACCTCATCGAGTTCCAGAACGCGACCCAGGCTTTTGCTAATTTCCAAGATCGAACGCAGCTTGACTTCGGAATTAACGCTCAATCGCAAATGAGTCGACGAAGTCGCTTCGAGCGTGGTGATGATCGAAGAACGGTCGTCGTCGGCCCCCGGTTCGTCGTCCAACGCCAGCACATGGTCGTCGTCCATCGAAACCGTCTGTTTGGCCGGATTGCCCTGCGATTCGCTTTTGATATGAACCGCCGACGCGCCCGGAGAAACAACGACGGCATCGGCCGGCGTCTGTTGCAAGAACCGAAAAATGAAGTCGCAAACCTTGATCTCATCCGAATCGTGCAGTTCAGTGCGGCCTTCGATTTGGACGCCATTGAGATGGGTTCGGTTTCGGCTGCGGAGGTCCTCGAGAAAATAATTCCCGTGATTCAGCAGGATTTGGGCGTGGTGGCGACTGACAGCGGCATTGTCCAAGACAATTTCGGAATCGGGGTGACGCCCAAAGACGATTTTTTCGCCGGTCAGCTCAATGACCTGACCCGTACCACTCCCCTTGACTACTTCTAATACCGCCACAGGGTCCGATTGCCTTTTGCGAAATCGTCGCTGAGAACTCCGGATCACGTGTCATAGGTACGCAACCCTCCGTCCCTGATTGTATCGAGGCACTCCGCGACCGGTCAATCAGCGAGATGCCCGAATGATTCGGTTTGCCGAATCACTTTTCGGCGCGATCCGCCGCGGTCATATCGCCGCCGACCGATATTGTCTGCTAAACCGACTCCAAACCCGACATGGTACTTGTGCTTGTCGCGAAGCGATCGGCTTCCAGCCCAACCTGCTGCAGCAAACTGACATAGAGATTCGGCAATGGATAATTGTTCCGACGATCAAAAGCCAGATGCTGACCGTGCCGAAATCCACCACCTGCAAGCAAGACCGGCATGTTCTTATTGTCGTGACTCGATGCATTGCCGAGGTTGCTGGTTAATAGAACAGACGTTTGATCCAAAATGGTTGTTCCCTGCTCCTGAGTTGCATCGAGATCGCGGAGGAATTGCCCCCACGCCTCGATGACGGCCGCCTCGATCAAGGCCAGCTGTTTCAGCTTTTCTTCATCCTGCCCATGATGGCTCAGTGAATGATATCCCTCTTCAACGCCGGGAATGGGCAACACGCCACCCGACCCACCAAGGTGATAGGTGATAAACCTCGTCGAATCCGTCTGCAGGGCAAGCCGAATCATGTCGCTCATCAGTTTTTGGCGCCCGACAAAGTCGTTTGGGTTGCCGACATCGATCGGTTTTTTGGCGTCGACTTTCGGCTTGGGACGATGCGCCCATGCTTCTGACTCGGCCAATCGATGTTCCAATTCGCGAACGCTCGTGAAGTAATTATCCAATTGCTCACGATCCCCTTGGCCGAGTTGGCGAGAGAGTCGCTTGGCATCGTCGTTGACCAAATCCATAATGCTTCGGCCATGCCGCAACCGAGTTGCCTGGCGTTCGCGCTCGGCCGGAGAATCATTTACGAATAATCGAGTAAACAGTTTCGAGGGTGAATCTTCCGCCGGAATCATCGCGCCGTTTTCGGTGTACGATGGGCTGTTGCTGCCGTTGCTGCTTAAAACCAACGAAGGAAATCGCGTGTGATTCCCCAAATGCTTGGCCATGTGCTGATCGAGGGACACGGAGTTCTTCGCGCGACCTGCAGCCCCCGGGTTGGCTGTCAAAAGGCTGGCTTCGGCTCGGTGCCCGCCTGTTACGCCGGGGTGAGATGCCCCTGAAATCAGCGTCATCTTATCCCGCAAGTCGGAGATCGACTTGAGATATAAACTCGGCTCGTAGCTTTTTCCCTGTTGCTGCGGGTACAGGTTTTCACTCAAAAGGCCCAACCCCATGGTCATCGCTACGAATCGTTTGGGACGGTCCTCTGTTTTCGGGGCTGCGAACGCCGACTGCATGGCACTGAGCCACGGAATACCCAAGGCAACGCCGGCCCCGCGAAGGATCGTACGGCGATTCAGTTGACGGCGAAAATTAAAATGGATCTGCGAAGTCACTGTGCGATCACTCCTCTACTTTTGCAAGAATACCGGACTCGCGACCACTGCGTGCAGCAGAGACCGAAATCCAAACTCTTTCTCGGCAGCTTGTTCAACGATTTTCTTGACATGCCGGCGATCAGTAAAGCGAATTGGTGCGCCGGTTCCGTAAGTCAGCATTTTCTCGGCAACATTTCTGGCCAAATTGTCGGGATCGGTTAAGACTAATGTTCGAAACCCATCAACATCTTGAAATGGGCGGCCGTCAGCCAATTTATAACTGGCATTGATTTTTACACCACGCGACCGTCCGCCTCGGCCCCCACGAAAGTACCGATCTCGCCATTGTCCAGCCGGATCGTAATTCTCCAAGGCGAATCCGGGCGGATCAATTTTCACATGGCACGATGCACATTGGTCGTTGTTTCTATGTTTGGCCAACATCTCACGTATCGTCGTGGCACCACGAATATCAGGCTCGATTGCGGGCACGTTCTTAGGGGGTGGCGGAATGGGCTCACCCAGTAACCGTTCTGAAACCCAAACCCCACGGATCACTGGCGACGTGGTTGTTCCATTGGCCGTCACTTTCAAAATCGCACCTTGCGTCAGTACACCGCCGCGACGATCTTGCGGCCGCAACGAGACTTTTCGCAACTCGTCGCCGGATACATTATCGATATCGTAGTAGCGAGCCAATCGGCTGTTCAGAAACGTAAAATCAGAGTCGATCAGATTGCTGACGCTCAAGTTTTCGTTGAGCAAATACTGAAGGAACGCATGTGTTTCATCCAACATCGACTGTTGCACGATCGGATCGAAGTCGCGGTACAACTTGGAATCCGGCTGAGTAAAATTGATTTCACTTAAATCAAGCCATTGTGCCGCAAAATCTTTGAGAAATTCTTCGCCTCGTTCGTCGGCGAGCATTCGCTCGACCTGTCGATGCAATGTCGGGCGGTCTTGTAGCTTGCCGGAACTTGCCAAACGCATGAGCACGGCATCCGGCATGCTGTTCCAGAGGAAATAGCTCAGCCGAGAGGCAATCGCGTAATTGTCCAATGGCCCGGGCTCTTCATGAAAATAGAGAAACCGTGGCGAGCACAACAGCGCGCGGTACCCACCGCGAATGGCTTCCGCCAGCGGCGTTCCCGAATTCAACGAAGATTTGACCTCTTCGACATAGGGTGCAATTTCGTTCGCCGACACCGGTCGCCGAAAGGCACGGTTGGCGAAAGCAAGCATCAGCTGCGCGGCATCCCGACGAGGCATTTTCGAAAAGACCCGCGCCGGCCTCTTGCCCCGACCGCCCTGAACTCTGAGATCGCCGAACAACCATGCCTTGATTTGTTGGTTATCGGCTCCCTGATGAATTCGTTCCATTGTCATCGAATGAATGGCGACGCCGGGAACATGCTGAGGACCCCCTTCCCCCGTTCCAACCTGGCCACCCTGGAAGCGTGCCAATTTCAAAGTCGAGTCGGCCGGGCGAACTTCTAACATGTGTCCTCGCGGAAGCCAGGCCTCGACGACAATCTCTTGCGGTTGGTCAGTCGCTTCAAATGCGCCGACCCACGTCATCAATGGTGCACTTGAGACGCATCGCCCACTGCGAATCGAACACCACACACCGTGGTCCTCAGGTCGATTTAGTGCCGAGGCCCGAATAACAAATCGATACCACCCTTCGTATCGGGCCGTTGTTGCGGGCAAGCGGCCGTAGAAAGAAGTCCGAGCGGCCCAAACGACCGCCTGGTTGTCGAGTAATTCCGGCTCCCGCGTTCTGCGGTCTGGGTTCGACCGGGCGACTTCTTTGGCTGTGAATTTCCATTCGCGTTCGTCCGGCGGACTCACTGCGCGCCGAAACGCTTCATCGAGCGCCAGATCGACAATCGCCAAGTGGCGTTCCAATTGAAAATGAGACATCGACTGGCCGTCGGCTACCGTCGAAAATCCAAAAGGTCGCCCGTCCTCGGGCAATTGGTTCGCCAATGGGATATCGATTCCCAAAAGGTCGTGCAAAGTTCGTTCAACCTGCAGGTTGGTCAGCCGGCGACCTCGAACTCGTCCCATTTGTCGCTGTTGTCGCGTCTGATGTTGACGTAACCAGTTTCCCGTTGCTTTGAGGAACTCGGCCCGTTGCTTCGGTTGCAACGACGACGCCTCTTTCGGTGGCATCTCCCGTTTCTGAACTCGGTCGAAGATTTGCACCCAACGTGTTTGCGTTTGCGGGTCACTTAAGCCTGCACCCAAAGCAGTCAAATCGAGCCCGGCCTCCGCCTCGGCCCCGGTGTGGCAGTCGTAGCAGTGGTTTTTCAAAAACGAATGCCACGGACTTGGTTCGGCACCCGATTCGGCGACGGCATAAGAATTCACGCCACAAAGCACGGACGACAAATACAGTGCGCAAAACAAGATTCGTAGCGACATTGGATTCGACCGGTCAGGCAGGTTATTCAGGCGGGAGCGGCACTCAAAAACGCGGATTGCCGCCAAAAAGCGGAAGGTCATCTCTCTGAACATATCGTCGCGATCGGCAACCAGATTGAACGTATTCCCATGCGCCTCGCGACTGTACTTCATCGTACCTAACGACCAGAGAGCAATCAATCGCCGAGCCGCCAGACCGTCTCGAAAACCGACCGATCCCGGGCTCCCCAAACGTCGGAGCGACTGCAGTGGTTTCACGCACTAACCAGTTTATTTCGCGAGAGTTACCTTAGTTTCACAATCGCGTCGATCGGGCCCCACGCAAGGTTTGACAAGCCTCGTCTGGATGCTACGTTTGCGCATGCTGGTCACTGAGACATCTACCGCCGCCGACAGATTGATCGACCAAATCGATCGGTTGCATTCGAGTCCGCGCGTCGCGCAAATGTTGCTGACACTCACCCGCGACGTCGACTTCGAGATGGCCCAGGTCGTGGAATGTCTGGAGCGCGATCCGGCACTTTCGGCCCGCCTCTTAAAAGTCGTCAACTCCTCGCGATTCGGACTCGCCCATCGGATTACCAGCGTACGACACGCGGCAACGTATCTGGGTCGGCGGTCGCTGCGAATGACAGTTCTAACGTTTGCACTGGTGGAATCGCTTACACACGGTGCCGTCGGTAGCGTCTACAGCGACTACTGGCAACGCGCTCTGACAATGGCAACGAGCGCTGAATTGCTGGCCAAACAACACCCGGGTACGAACACCGACGATGCCTATACGGCGGCCCTGCTCGCCGACGTGGGAATCCTCATTCTGGCCCAGTTTGAATCAGAACGATACACAACAGTTTACGAGGGCAATCGGCATGGGCCCGAGTTGGTTGAAGCCGAGCAGGCCGAATTTGGCTTTGGCCATACCGAATTGGGGGCAAGGCTCCTCGAACGTTGGGGCGTTCCCGAGTCTTTGGTCACTGCAGTCGAATTACACCATAGCCAAGGGCCATTCGAAGAGCCGCTCCATTTAACGGTCCACGCCTGCGACCTATTGGCCGATGCCATTGGCGTTCCCGATTCAGGGCAAGTCCAGGCTGCGACAGCGTTGCTGCAGGAGGACTTTGACATCGATCTGGACGGATTCATCGATTTGGCGATGACCTGCAAAACCGAAATCGAGCAGAACGCCGAGTTATTCGGAGTCAATGCCCCCTCGTTGGTCAACTGCGAAGAACTATTGGCGGAAGCGCGCCGCGTCGTTGTCGACGCCTCGATCGAAACCGCATTCGAGATGGATACGCTCGAAAACGCGATCGAAGACCTCTCGAGCTAACGCAGAATCTCTCTACTCTCGGCGGCTCGCTATATCCGCATCCGACGAATTGCCAACCGCTGCCGCTGATTCAACGACGAATCAATGGTAAACATCACAACGATCGGCCACTGATTGCAAATAGCAGCCGACAATGCTGTGGCGTCGGTATCCCACCGCATTGGCTGGAATCTGGCCGTTACCCGACGAATTGCATCGCCGCGATCGCCCCCACGATGGCAACGACGGAGACTTTGAACCATCGTCTCCACTTCGACCACCTGCCTGACGACTCATTCGCGGATTCTTCGGACGGGACGCCCTCTTCGTGGGCATCGAGCGACAGCTCCAGATTCAGTCGAAACTCGCGGCTCAATCGATGACGCAATTGCTCCACGCGTTGTAACTGGTGATGGAAGGAATCGATCGGCAGCCGCCCAGAATCGCGTCCGTCGATTGTCACCGTTGATGCCTGTTTGGCGGCTTGTGCGACAATTCGGCGTTTGGGATGTTCCTCGTCGACGGCATTGCCGAACTCGAAAAAGTCGTCCAGGCTGGTTTCGCAGCGGAACGACATCCGCAAACTGGACAAGAACCGTTCCCAAACGGGCATGGTATCCGCAGCATCTTTTTTCTTTTTGTCTTCCTTCGATTGAAAGGCGGAGACATAAATCGAAACGAATAGTCGCTCTTCGTCTGCGAGATCCGACGACTGCAATCGTTCGTCCGGTTGTGCCAGTCTCCAGGAACGATAGTCGCCGACGTCGAAGACCAGCCCTGTTCCTCCAATTTGACGGTTTAACGCCGAGAGAGTCTCCAGTAGTTCGACGACCTCGTTACTTCCAGCGGAACCTGGTTGCAGTATCATGCGGAACGACGGTGCACCGGAATTGGACCGGGGTTTATCGACATTCGTTCCCGCTTGCTTCGGAGAACTCTCCGCCCGACGCTTGCGCAACTGTCTGGATAGCTCGAGTTCTTCCGCGAGCCGTGTTCGCTCTTCAACCAACTGCTCGCGTTCGGACTGAAGCCGGGCCAACAGTTCGTCCACGTTGGAAGGATCGTGGGCACTCAGTTGGTGGTTGATCGGCGACGCCTGACTGGTCAGGCCGATGGAGAATTCCCCCGAGGATTTTTGTTCGAGTTGCACCAGCATTCGATGCAATTCGGCCTCTTGCTTTGCAAATTCGGTCTTTTCTTCCAGCAGTGCCTCTTTCGCTTCGCGAAGCGAGTCTCGTTGGCGCTCGATCTCGTCTCGCGACAGCGCCAGCTGTTCCAGTTGTTCTTGAATTTCGCCGGCCTTCAGTTCCAACGCTTCCTGCTGCTGCTGAACGTCCTCGCGTTCGTGGTTCAACCCTTTTCGTTCGGTCTCGCATTCACGCCGCAAACGATCGAGTTCCTCCTGGCGAGATTCCAATTCCTCAACTTTTTTCTGCAAGTCGTCGGTCAATTCCTCGTGATCGCGAGCCGAACCGAGAGCTTCCCGCTCCTTCGCCAGAGTTGCTTCGGCAGCTTCAATTTCCCCTTGTCGTTGTTGAAGCTCTTCGAATTGACGCTCGACTTCATGACGCTGTTCTTGAATCGACTGAGATTCGGCACTGAGATCTTCGCGTTGTGCCTCCAACGAGTCTTGGGCAGCTTGAAACTCGTCGCATTGGGTTTGTAGCTGACGCTGTGCCTCTTCCAGATCGGCACCGGCCGCGGAAATCGCCTCTTGTTCGGCGCTAAGAGTGCTCCGCTCAGACGATAGCCGGGCTGATTCGGTCTCGTTTGCCGTGCGCTGCTCACGAAGGGCGTCTCGCAGGGCTTTCAGCCGACGTCGACGAACCACGAGCTGCTCGCTTTGGCAGTTCAGCTCGTTGTCGCGCGCCTGAATCTCCTCCCGCTCGCGGGTGATGCGCGCCAACTCTTCGGCGGCATGGCTTTCATCGTACGATGGCTCTTCGGCGGCATTCTCGTATCCGGCACGTTCGGCATCGAGTTGTTCCGCCTGTTGATTCAACGCCTCACGTTGGTCTTGCAGTTCACGTAGCTCATTTTCCAATTGGACCTTTTGTTCGTCCAGCTGCTGCCACTGGGTCTCCAATTCTTGATGTCTGGCTGATTGCTTCTCGGCAATCGATTGCTGATGCTGTTCGAACTCTTGTCGATCCTGGGTAAGCTGCTCGGCTGCAGCGTCGAGTTCGCCTCGCTTGTGGTCGAGCTCGTCGTTGACCTGCTCGAGGCGAGCCCGCTCGTCCTGAATGAGTTGTTGATCGCGCGAAAGCTCCTCGCGCTGCTGCCGCAAGATCTGCTTGACCGCCTGCAAACGTCGCCGTCGTCTGGCCAGTTGCTCATGCGCTCGTTCAATTTCGGCACTGCGAGAAGCCGCTTCCTCATCAGATTGCTCGCCGGCATCGGCTTGATGTTCAGCGAGTTCCTTCAACCTGAGGCGCTCGGTCTCGATTCGGGACTCTTCATCAACAAGTGACTGCTGTTGCAGTTCGATTTGTTGTTGTTGACGCGACAATTCCTTTTGAAGAGTTTGCAGTTGTTCCCGGTCCGACTCGATACTTTCCAGTTGTGCTTTGAACTGGGCCCGTTCTGTTTCGAAGCTTTCCTGCTCCGACTTCAGTGTCGCACGTTGCGATTCGAACTGTTCTCGCTGAGATTGAAGCGCCAGCTGCTCGCTTTCGAGCCCTTCTTTGGCTTCACGCAGTTTGCCGATCAATTCTTGGGCTTTGGCCGGATGAACGTTCGGCTCTGACGCCGTCGCGTCGTCCTGCGAATTGTCGACTTTTTGTTCAGCGGGGGAATTTGACTTCTTCCCGGTCGTTTTCTTTGGCTTCTTCTTGGAACGGCGAAACAATGGCCCCAAAAGGCCTGAAGCCTTGGGATCGATCGGTTCGCCCAGTTCGGGATAATGTCCCAAGTGCATCCGCTGCAACATTTCCCAGTCGAGCTTAGCCGCGCGTACGACATCGGGATTTGCGGCTTGCGAAGCATCTCGGGCAATAGCTGACGAGTCGGCAACTTTTTGGGCCCATTGTTCGGAATCGGTGGACACAGAAACTTCTAACGCCGCTGCGGTCGCATTGATGACCGCGTACGCCGCATTTGCCGCTAAAGCGACACGTTGTTCGACATCCGCCGTTTGCCCTAGAACCTCGAGAACGCGACATGTGCCTTCTTCCGCCTGGTCGACGGCCGAGCGTTCCGGGTCGTTTCCAATGGCGAATTCTTCCGCGAGATTGATGGCTGCATCAATCGCAGCTGCGCATCGTTGCGACTCTTCCTCCGAAGCCAGCTGAAACATCTCTTGCACCCGTCGTGCACATCGGGCGGCATGAGCGATCGACGCTCGAATCGGAAGCAGTTGCTTGTCGGTTTCCGTTGTCAAAACTGTCATCGCGCCCCACTAAAACCGGCATGTTGTCATGGGCCAACTTCCTGAGGCCTTTGATCCGACGCAGCCGCAGTTCGACGAGGGAATTGTCCTGCGGATCATCGTTGCCAAAACCTTCGATCTGCAATACAGAGAAACTCTGTAGCTCCATGTGAAAAGTAGCCCACATTCGCAACCTGTCAAAATTTCATTAAAGTTTTGATCGTGTTGCCGGATTGAGACATGTTGCCAATCGGCAACATCCACCGACCGTTATCGCCGAGAAAGATGTGCAACTCGGAGTTCATTGCACGTGCGAATTGCCTGACCACGGCCGGTCGCATCACGGGAGACTCTGCGCGCACGACGGAAAATAGGCGTCGTCGGCGCGAAAGGTACGAGCACTTCTCGCGAGCGAAATCCGATGGCAGCGACCTGCTACGGTTATTGGTCCACCAACAGGAGCGCTTCGACCTCGCCCGAGTCGTCGAAATTGCCGACGACCGTCTCTTGTAGCGTATGGTGGCCGAGAACGGCCCGGGACGATTCCGATTCCTGCAATGTCCGGTAAACCAACAAATGCAGGTCGGCCAATCGCAATCGATGACCCGCAGCTTGCCACGGCTTCAAAATCGTTCGCGATTCGGTCACCGTTAGGGTGCGCCATTCGGCTGCCTTGCGTCGCCGCCGTGGATGCCAATCGATCAACATCGGCGCGAACAATCCCTCGCGCGACGACACCTGTTTGAGCAACACATGATCGCTGTATGGGCCGCAGCCGCCGGCCGTGCTTTGTACTCGATCTTGGGGTAATGCCAATGGAAAAAGACGAGCAGTCACTTTGTCACGACGTAGACGGCACTCACGTGATTCCGTTTGCGAGACAGCTTGCACTCCTTCCGCGAGCGGCAAGCGCGATGTGTACTCGACTTGATGTTCGCCCGCGCCGGCAACCGAATCGGCGAGCAGCAAATAGCGATCGTCACGCGACAGGACGATTTGCCGACCGACTTTAAGTCGACCTTCGATCGTTGATTGCAATTCGACATAGTCGACATCGTCATCGGAATGCCAGCAGACGCATTCCCAGTCGGTATCGAGGGCGACAGCTTCCCCGTTCAGTGAAACTTCTGCTTCCCATTGTCCTTCCAGGAGCGGTTGTCCCATCACGCTGACATCGATCACGGGAAATGACTTATGGTGAGCAACAACCATCAGGTCGGCATCCCGCGACCAATCGGTTCGCAAGCACGCCACCTCCGACCAATCGGATTGCGTCCCCGGGTAGTCGTCATCGCGGCGCATCGTTCGGCGTTTTGGACGTTTGGTCGGATTCGATGAAATCTCCTGCGGAAGTCTGCGCACAGGCGAACTTCGCTTGAACCCGGCCAGTTTGGCCGCCACCTCCAGGATTTCCGACGGTCTGATCGAAGGCGTATCGCTCAGGGCCAGCCGATCATCGGACCTCAAAAACGAGACAGCCCTTTCGACGAAGAATTGAAACCGATCCGCGGTTTGTCCTTTCCACAAGCTGACACGCCGACGGTTCGCAGCATCGAGTGAACGGACAAACGAAGCCAGCCAATACGGCAATCGCTCCAGGGATGCCGCGTTGGGGCAACCGTCCGTGTCGGTGGCGTCTAACAATACCGTCCGCAAGTAGTTTCGGCCTTTGCGGCGAAATTGCCCCGAGTTCTGCAGATCCGAAAAGAAAAGGCCATAGCGCCAGGGAAGTTCTCCCTTGATCAACAGGTAATGATCTGCCGGTAGGACTGTGCCATAAGGCTCTTCCAGCGATTGATTCAATTGCAGGGTCGCGGTCAGAGTTTGGCGCCAGATTTGAAACCAAATCGCCGGATCCAACTTTGCGGAGCTGGTAACCAACAAATCGAGCAGCCCGACTAATTCAATGGGAGAAATCGGCGACTCTGTCAAAACACTTTGGATCCATTCGAGCAAACCTTCGTTGATCCGCCGTACTCGTTGACGATGTTTCGAGCGAATTTGGCCATTCCCATTCTCGCCGACAACCGACAACGCACCGATCTCTCGGTTTTCGACCAGATCGAGAATGTCGAACAACTGCGAAGCCCGACTGCTCAACTCGAAAGCGCTTCGGGACCAGTAGGCCATCGAATCGCCTTTCGCTGATCGTTTTCGCTTTCGTTTCGGCTTAGGCGGGTTCGCATACAAGCTCAGCCAGCGATTACAGAATTCTGTGGACTCTCCCCGTCGGGCCAGTCGGACCAATGCTTTATCAGCCGATTTTCGCCACGCGACCGATTGTAGGAATTTCGAATCGGTGAGCGCATCGTGACCAGTCACCGCCTCGCCAAATTTCAATTTCGTTCCGTCCATGTCCTCGGCTCGTTCATTTTTTCAATCGATCTTATCAGATCGCAGGTTTGTCGTTCGCAACACATCCACACGCGGAATGGAAAAGTGAAGACTTCGCTCGCGAGGTGCCGAAGAACGAAGCCGTGAGACAAAACGAGCAGGCGCGCCCCCGAAATCTTCACCGATGCCACCGCAACTGTGAGGACTGTAGCGTACGGAAACGCCGCCGATTTGCAACCACGACCACACTAACTCGGCAGACCGGGTGGGAACGCAGTTGCTTGACTATGTGGCTCAAGTAGCAGTCCGTACGCATCGCGATGGGATACGTCCGGCAGCCGAACCACCGCCAAATCGGCCATTTTTCCCAACGTAATGGAGCCGGTTCTCGCCGACAGCCCCAAGGCGCCGGCACCAGAGCTTGTTGCCAATCGTAGTAGTGTCTCGCTAGCGACCTGTGGAAACTGGCGGCGAAGAAACTGCACCTCTCCCCACAAATTCAAGTCCGGATTCGAGGCACGGCTGTCCGTACCCAAACAGACCGACGCACCGGCGTTCAACAATCGCAACCACGGATGCTCGCGACGTCGGAAGTAATGATGTGTCCGCGGACAATAAACCACAGTCATCTGAGGGTGATTCCCAAGATATTCAATCTCCTCGTCGTCGAGGTAATTGCCATGTACGACCAAAACGTTGTCCACGTCCTGCAACATATGGAGAAAATCGAGCGGACGTCGACCCACTTCGAAGTTGGCAGGATCCCATTCCCCGAACGCTTGCAGCATTTCTGATAGCTCACCAGTTCCGCTACTGAGGAGCTGCCTCTCCGCCTCGGTTTCGGCAAGATGGATGGCGATCGGACATCGTTCGTCTTGCGCCAGGCGCGACGCGAAATCCAACAAATCGCGGCGCACCGTATACGGCGTATGCGGGCTCAGGCCTCGCCGCAAACGCGACGCTTCTTCATTCGGGGCTCTCGCCACGTGTGTCTCTGCAATCTGTCGCTGATCAGCGGCACGCTGCTCCGTCAGCCCCAACAATTCCCGAAACATGACAACCGACAGTCGGGGATCTGCGTAGACGGCACTGTCATGATCTTCCGTTGCAATCTCGCCAATCAACGTCGTGCCGTTCTGTCGGCATTCGTCGATTCCCTGTTTGATAACCTCAGGTGTCTGCGTCTCGCGCGAGCGCCGATGTTGCACAACCGATTTGATCCAACTGGAAAACGGTTCGGCGGGCCGGATCGGCTCGGAAAGATCGCTGAACTCCAAATGGGTATGCGTATTCACCAATCCGGGAATCAGAGCCACGTTGCCCAGGTCAACGGCGTCCGGATCGCTTTTGTCAGAGAGGCCGACGATGACCCCATCGCCTACTTCGACCAAGCCGTTTTCTATCGGGTCCGCGTCGCCGGGAAAAACCCAGCGTGCGCGAAAACGCCCACTTTCAACAGACATATCAGTTTCTGACCTAAGATTTCCTGATCCGATTCGCCCACGACGACGTTTTCGTTGGCAAACTACCTAGTTTCCGCCGTCGAATTGTTTCGTTTCGCCGGGCGAAATTCCAGAAAGTTCTGCAGCAATTGCAACGTTCTCGATTAAAATAGTATGTTCCCCAAGTTCCCCCATCAAAGATAACCAACCCTCCCGTTCCGGGATTAGGAGCCTTCCGTGGCTGAACCCATCAATGTTGAATGCCCCCATTGCGGAGCACGCTTCAAGATGAAAACGCGTGCCGCCATCGGCAAGCGACTACCCTGCTCGACATGTGGCGAAAAATTCACTGTCGAGGATCCGTCACCCCCGAAGGAAACCGAACGCAAACGGCCTTCCAAAACTCGACCGACTGCCAAACGCCGTAGTACGAAGGAAACCGCGCCGGAACCAGAAAAACCGAAACGCCGAAAGCCATCGCCGGCTCGCTCAAAACAATCGACACGAAAGGCTCGACCGAAGCGACGACGGCGACCTGCCGTAGAAGAGGAATTTGACGAATTCGAAGTCTTCGACGATGTTGCATCCGTCGACGAATGGTCGGATGTCCTAGATGAGGATTACGGCACGCCGGTGCTGCCACCCGGCGGCCGTCGGCGATCGTCACGACGCCGGTCCAAACGGAGATCACGTCCCATCAATTGGCAAAAGCCCGTTTTAATGGGCGGTGCTGCGATGTTAGTTGTCGGTGTGCTCGTCGGCTTGTTCTACGCCGGCAGCGGCCTGGTTTCCGCCTTGGAAGGTTTGTTGGGCGGTGGTGTCAACATGAAGTACCTGCCGGCCGACACGGAATTCGTCATGGTCTTTAAGGTCGCCGATGCTTGGGACGCAGAAATTCTCGATTCGGTCAAAAACCAACCGCAAGTCACTGGCGGACTCGAAAAACTGAACGAAGAACTGGGGTTGGAACCGTCTGATGTTCGAAGCGTCACATTCGGCGGCGGGTTGCGCAACGGGTCTCCTGATCCTTCATCGTCGGTCGGAATCATCCGTACGAGTAAGGCGCTCAGTGAGGACAAACTCGACGAACTAAAAGAGCAAAGCGATGAAGTCGTCTACGAAGGCGAAACGTATTTCAAATCGAGTCGTGGATTTGGAACTAGCATTTTGTATATGCCGAATTCGACGACTTTCGTTATGGGCGATGAAGAGGCCATCAAAGCGGCCATCGACGGATCGGACGTTGAGAACGATTTTTCCTTTGTCGACGCCTCGGGGCATATGACGATCGCGTATGTTCCTAACGAGTCGTTCGACTTCTCCTCGGCCAATCTACCACCGACTGGCGACACCGAGTCAGCGCAAGCCCTCGTCGATGCGGCTGACGGTAAGCTGGAAGGTTTCGCGCTCGGTGTCACCCTCCATGAAGATATCGACTTTCAGGTTCAGGTGAATTGCAGCGACAGCGAGTCCGCCGGCAAGATTGTGGAAGAACTCGAAAAGCTGCTGGAAGAGGGGAAATCCAAATTCGACGAATCCAAAGGCGATGCGCCGGAAGAGGCCCAAGAGATCATCGAAATCGCCGAAACGTTAATCGAAAGTCTGAACATCTCCCGCAGCGGCTCCATTTGCTACCTCGAAGGGACGCTACCTTCCGACATAGCCGACGCTTTCGAAAATATGGGGCCTGGGGGTGCAATGATGATGCTCCCCTCGATGCTTAGCGGCATGGGCGGCAGCCCGTTTTCCTCGGGCAGTTCCCCTCGTATGCGAATGGTCCCGGTCGATGAACCCGAAATCGATGGGCCGCGTAATAATCTTTTGCATGGTCGAGAGTCTCCCGCCCGCGCGAAAACGAAAGCGATGTTGATGCAGATTGGAATGGCAATGCACCAATATCACGCACAAAACAGCAGGCTTCCCGATCCTTACACGATCGGACCAAACGGAGAGCCGCTACTGAGTTGGCGCGTCGAGATTCTTCCGTTTTTGGGGATGCAAGAATTGTATGACGAGTTTCACCACGACGAACCGTGGGATAGCCCACACAACCAATCTCTACTTAGGAAAGTTCCCATTGTGTTCGCCTCCGGTGACGGAAGGGGCAATCGCGAGATGACTAAGTACCAGTTGCCGATTGGGCCAAAGTCGGTCTTCGAAGGAAACCAAGGTCGACCCTTTCGCGAAATTGGCGGCGGAACATCCAATACCATCATGGTCGTTGAGGTCGAACGGACTCACGTTGTTCCTTGGACGAAGCCGGAAGACTACGAATTTGACGAGAACAATCCCGGCTGGGGTTTCGTCGGACAACCCGACGGCAATTTCTCGGCAGTCCTTTGCGACGGAAAAGTCCGCGTGATCCCGGCAGACATCGAACCACAGCAACTGCTGAAATGGTTCAACCGGAATGATCGTCCGGCTCCGTGATGGCGAACGCCAAACCGGCAATCATCGACCGACTCTTTGCGCGTCCCTTTGATTTCATACCAGCTCGGTAGTACTCTTGGGACATTGCGCGTCGGCGGCTATGTGGTGCTTGCCAATTCCCTCCGCATCAGTACGATCACCGCGCATTTTTGAATCCGAACCCGCAATTCCTCTGAGAGATCACAAACGAGAATCATGAGCAAAGTCCGTTGGGGCGTATTGAGCACGGCCAAAATCGGTGTCGAAAAAGTCATTCCCGGTATGCAGCAAGGCACGCGATGCGACATCGCCGCGATCGCGTCACGCAGCGAATCGTCGGCCCAGGTAGCCGCCGACAAACTGAACATCGGCAAAGCGTACGGTTCGTACGAGGAACTGCTCGCCGATCCCGATATCGATGCCGTCTACAACCCGCTGCCGAACGACCTGCATGTCCCCTGGTCGATTCGCGCCATCGAAGCGGGCAAACACGTGCTCTGCGAAAAACCGATCGGCTTGACGTCGGACGAAGGTCGACAATTGGTCGCTGCCGCTGCCGAGCATCCCGAATTGAAAGTGATGGAAGCCTTCATGTTTCGCCACCATCCCCAATGGCAGAAAACACGCGAATTGGCACAGAACGGCGGCATCGGCGAACTGCGGACCGTGCAGTCGTTCTTCTCCTATTACAACGACGATCCCAACAATATCCGCAACAAACCCGAAACGGGGGGCGGCGGATTGATGGATATCGGCTGCTATCCAATTTCGCTGTCCCGGTTTTTATTTGAGTGGGAACCGACCCGCGTCATGGGGCTGGTCGAATACGATCCCAACTTCCAGACCGACCGTTTGGCATCGGCGATTCTCGAATTCGAGAATGGCACGGCGACGTTTACCT
>JANQRQ010000285.1 GCA_028284485.1 Planctomycetaceae bacterium
TTTCGAGTCGCATGTTGAATCTGTTTTTTGGAGGCACTCCCTGATCCGGTCAACAGCTTCTTGATTTGTCTCGGCGTGTAATGCACGATCGGGAGGTCATTCTCAGCCGCGACCATTAAGATGGCACCGCGGGCATGCGCCATGAGAATCGCCGACTTGGGGTTTCGCACCAAAGAAAACACTTGCTCGATGGCCAGAACATTGGGCTTGAGGTCGCGGATCACTTCCCGCAACCCGCTGCCGATTTCATGAACGCGTGCAGCCAGAGGGAGTTTAGCCGTCGACCGGATAACGCCCGCTTCCTTTAGTGCTGGCCCTTGCGTGGTCCTTTCAATAACAGCGTACCCTGTGCAAACAAGACCGGGATCAATCCCAAGGCAACGATCGCCACAGGAAGAGTTCTGGCCATTACGGCCGAATTCCGCCTGCCGATTGCTAAATGGCGAGGAAATTCGAGATGTGGGCATCCGGCCCCCTATTCTACCTCAGGCATCCGTGCGAATGGCGACCGGGCGTTAGCCTCGCCGCCATAACGTTCCGTCCGGACGATCCTCGAGCACGACCTTGAGTTCATCCAATCCGTCGCGAATCCGGTCAGCCATATCGAAGTTTTTGGTGGAACGTGCACACGACCGAATCTCAATGATCAACTGCATCAGGCTATCGACGAAATCGTCGTCCTCACCTGTGGATTTCTCAATTGGTTTTAAAAATACGCCGAGTATGTTGGCGAGTTCTTTCAGCAACACCATCGCAGACTGCAAGGCTTCGGCCGCGGATTCGCTTGCTTCTTTGGACTCCAGACCATTTGCGTTGATGTAACCGTTGATACACTTTCGCAAATCGAACAGAACACCAACCGCACCGCCCGTATTAAAATCGTCGTCCATATTCTCCAGAAACCGGTCTCGCATTTGACTGAGTTCGCCGAAAAACTCTGCGGGCTCGCCAGTGAGGCCGACGCTTATCTCTCGATTGTCCGCCGTGTTGAGCGAATAAAAATCATCGCCGGAAACGCGCTCGTACGTTTCAATCAAACGATAGAATCCTTCCAAACTCTTGCCGGTTTCTTCGATGCGCTCGTCACTAAAGTCGATCGGACTTCGGTAGTGGGTCGCTAATAAAAAGAAGCGCACCGTTTCAGGATTGTGCTTGGCGAACAATTCTTTGACCGAAGCAGCGCCTTTCGAACCGGCGATCTTGTTGGCTTCCTGCGATTCCTGCTCGCGATTCGTATCGCCATGACGATCATGGCCACCACCGACCTTGCCGGCTGCTGCCCCGGCTTGCATCAATCCGTTGTGAAGCCAATACCGGGTAAACGGCTTTCCGCTGCAGCTTTCCGACTGTGCCAATTCGTTTTCATGATGCGGAAACATCAAGTCGAGCCCGCCGCCATGAATATCGATCGTCTCACCAAGAAGTTTCATGCTCATGGCAGAGCATTCGATATGCCAACCCGGTCGCCCCGGCCCCCACGGACTATCCCAAGCGGGTTCACCCGGTTTCGATTTCTTCCACAGCGCAAAATCCGCCGCGTTTCGCTTCCGCTCGTTCGCCTCGACACGGGTCCCGGCCATCATTTCTTCGACATTGCGACGACTCAATTTGCCGTAGTCTTCATCGCGAGTTACTTCAAAGTAAACATCGCCATCCATTGGATAAGCATATCCGCCGTCCACCAGTTCGCCGATCATCGCTTGCATTTCGGCGATGTGTTCTGTGGCGTAAGGGAAATGATCTACCGTTTCGACGCACATCGTTTCCAGGTTGTCGAAATAGTCCTGAGTCATTTCACGAGCCAGCTCTTCGACCGTCGTGTTGCTCTCTCGCGCACGATTGATCAGCTTGTCGTCGACGTCGGTGATATTAATCACAAAGGTGACATCGTACCCGGAATACGTCAGGTATCGTTTGATCGTGTCGAAGATGACCGGCCCAACCATATGGCCGATATGCGCCGGCTTATAAACTGTCGGGCCGCAAAGATACATTCCGACGCGACCGGGATGGACGGTTTGAAAGTCCTCTTTTTGGCGGCTCAATGTATTGTAAACGCGTAATGTCATGATTTATCGATTCCAGTTTCACTCTTTGTTGTGGCGATCCCTCTTTGTGAGCAACACAATCGCGCTGGCACCGATCGCTTCACCACGTCCGATCGTGCCAACGGCCTCGCCCGTTTTGGCTTTGACGTTAATTTGATTCTCTTCGACTTGCAAAAGATTGGCGAGCCGCTTGTTGATGGCCGCTTTGTATGGCTTTAACTTTGGACGTTCGGCAAAAACCGTACAATCCAGATTCTCGATTTGCCAGTCTCTTTCTCGTAGGGCCGCGAGCGCTTCGGAAACAAATTGTGCCGAATCCGCCTGTGCCCATCGCGGGTCGCTGTTGGGAAACCACTCTCCGATGTCGCCTAATCCTGCGGCACCAAGTAATGCATCTGTGACCGCGTGCAGCAACACGTCAGCATCGCTGTGCCCCACGAGTCCAAGGTCAAAATCAATTCGAACTCCCCCCAACCACAATTCGTGGCCGCTGGCCAACCGGTGCGTGTCGTGTCCCAGCCCAACCCGCATTTGCGAGGACGTCATGGTCGAATTTCTTCACCAAGATTTACGTGGTTTAAGTTCCGGAGGACCTACCTCGAAATTCCTCGCCGCCGCGTGAATGCGTGGACAAGAATTCACGTCCCAGCAGTCTGCTTCGACTCATACGAGGTGCCGATAATGGATCGCAGGCGAATTTCCTAAACTCCGCAGACTGTCACAGCAGTACAGGAGACTCACCTGGATCGTGCACGCCTCCGAAACGATAAAAGGCTGTCATTTCCGTCCAACATGCCGATTCCGGCGGAAATCATAGCGACCAACCCGATTTATGACAATGTGTAGGAGTCATCGCTTATCCACCAACTGTCTGCCAGCCTGAGTCGACCAAACCGGCCCGGTCTCCGGGCACTGGTGCGAATCACGCGCCTGAGTGAAATTGACACAATTCCCATTCCTCCCTAAACTTCGGCCCCTTTCCTATCGAGCCAGGCACCCTACGGCTTACCACCTCCATCGCGGTCATTCGGCATCACACCACTCGCAGGCTTATGTATCATCGCCTCGACAATTTGGTCACGCGGAGCGTGCTCATCGTTACCATCACGATGATGACACTCGCGGGATGCCACTTGTTTCGTGATGCCGAACAAGAACTCGTGGAAAACACGCACACACTTCGGCCGATTCCACCATCACGCGATGCAATTGTCCTGGAACTTATTTTTATTGATCGCCCTCTCAATGATCCAGATTTGGGGGAAAGGCTTTGGAATCATGTGGACCAAATCGGATCAAGGTCCCCCAACCTGCAGTCCCGCTTGAAGAAGAACGACATACGGGTTGGTCAGGTCGCTGCCACACCACCCCCGATTCTGCAAGAAATGCTGCAATCGTCGTCCGAGTTTTACGATCGCACCCATGCTTCGCAAATGGACTCCGCACGCGACGGGATTCATGCGGACCAAACGATGGTCAATGATATGCATCGGGCGAGCATTCAACCGCTCGTCCTTCCGGCGGGAACGTCGACGAATATTCAAACAAGCCAGCCGTACTCTCATTGCACACTTGTGATCCGCGACGACGAGGACGCCGATATTCGTGAATACAAACACGCCCAAGGAGTCCTGCGTTTGACGGTCGAGCGACAGCAAGATGGTTGGGCGAAGCTCAAGTTCCTGCCGCAACTTCATCACGACAACGTAAGCCTCCGCCCCTCTCCGACAGACGACGGAGATGACTGGCAGTTTCGCCACGGCCAGAGAATTGATTCGCTTTATCCGCTTCAATTCGAGGTTGAGTTAAACGTCGGCGAAATGGCAATCATGAGCGTTGACAATCGCAATGATTACTCGAATGAAGGTTCGCTCGGCCGCCATTTCTTTATCACTTCAACGAGTGATGAAATGATGCAGCGGCTAATCGTCGTGCGACTCGCCGATATGCAAAAACTCAAAGCGGTCTACGCGCAAGAGTAACGCGTACATCGTTTCCGTGAGGCCTCAACAATTCGATCCAGCCAGTGCGTGGCTCGGCGAGCGGCAACTCGACAGCTTGCATTAGGGGACCGGCATCGGTCACCAAACCCTTATATTCCTTTGCCGGTCGTCCGATCAGGCCTTTTGAAATATTGTGTTTCCCGTTGACCGCAGATCGTCGCACGCTTGTCCCAGCCGTTCCGCGACCGCTGCCTCGGCGAGCTTGAGATAGACGCGGGGGTCATAGGCTTTCTTGTTGCCGACTTCTCCATCGATTTTTAGCACGCCGTCGTAGTTCTTCATCATGTGGTCAACAATCGGACGGGTAAAGGCATACTGCGTATCGGTGTCGATATTCATTTTGATAACGCCGTAGTCCAACGTTTCACGAATCTCTTCCAGCGAAGAGCCGGAGCCACCATGAAACACTAAATCGAACTCGGCATCGTCGCCGTATTTTGCAATGACAGCCTCTTGACCATTCTTGAGGATCTCTGGGCGCAGTTTTACGACGCCAGGCTTATAGCTACCGTGAACGTTTCCGAACGTCGCAGCGAACATGTAACGCCCCAGACCCTGCAGGGATTCGTAGACCTGCAACATATCATCGGGAGTCGTATAGAGTTTATCTTTGGATTGTCCGGAGGTGTCGACACCATCCTCTTCTCCGCCAACGACTCCCGCCTCGACTTCCAAGATAATCTCGTTTTCCGCACAGGATTTCAGCAAATCCTGGCTGAGCGCCATATTCTGATCGAGCGGCAATTCGGACGCATCAAGCATGTGCGATTGAAAGAGATTCGGCCGGCCGGCCTCTCGCCGACGAGCGGTTTCCGCAATCAACGGCTTCAGGAAGGAATCGACTTTGTCCGGCTGACAATGGTCGGTATGCAAGGCCACAAGAATGTCGTACTCTTCGGCAAGCCGGTGAGTGGCCTCGGCAAGGACGACCGCACCGGTGACCATGTCCGACACGTTGAGTCCTGAGGCAAATTTTCCCGCGCCATGTGAGACTTGAATGATTCCATCAGATCTCTTGTCGGCAAAAGCTTTCAACGCTCCGTTAATTGTTACGATCGAGGTAACGTTGATCGCAGGGTACGCGTACGCCCCCTTTTGGGCGGAATCGAGCATAGCATGATACTGCTCGGGAGTTGCAACAGGCATGACTTTGGTTCCTTGTGATGTGGACGAATGCGTCCACTGGGCCCCGTAGCGAGACGAGAATGCGCCGGCACGCTGACAGACAAATCAGTGCGAAAGACCGGTCGCTGAGCGCCACGAGCCGATTATGGCTTCCGGGGACTCAATTTAGGCAAACGCGAGAAGAAATCCAAGGGGCCCGACCGCGATTCCGGCTCTGGTTCGGGATCTTGCAGGGGCACGCCTGTCGCATCAAGCCGCCGGGGCGTATGGGTATTGATCTGCAAATCGTCGAAATGGATCTCACCCAATCCATGCAGTGTGATGGTAAGCTGCAGTTCCCCACTTTGCTGAATCTCGCGAATCAACTCAAACGGCTGCCACTCTTGTGGTTCATTCCAACGAATCGCTGCCACATTACCCAAGAGATTGTCTGAAAGTGTTGCCCCATCGAAATTTGCCGCAATCGGGGCTACCACGCGCGCCCATCCGCCCACATGAACAACCTGGCCGGCCCGGACGAGAACCGGCGGCGTTTTGACCGTCACGGGAGCTTTATCGATCACCTGGGGGATTTCGTTGCCGGCCGCTGGAGCGGCGACCAAACGCAGGCAGTAGTTTCCACTCCGCCCTGACTGATAAAGTTCCGCACTCCTCCGCAAATCTGGCGAATCGTCTTGAATGTGCTGCCATCCTTCGACGCTCATCAATTCGATGTCTTCAAAATCACCGGACCGGATCAAGTTGGAGTCGATTTTCATGGGGCTACTCCCCAAACGGGCAATCATCTTCCAATGATCGGGCAGGGTTTGGTAGCTAACGGCGTGTGGACTGGCGGTCGCAAAAGTAAGTGAACGAACCGCGGCTTCCCAATGAGACCGCTGCAGGATTCGGAGAAGCTTCATAGCTTGCCGACTCGACATTCGGGCCTCGTGAAACTCACCTCGCTGAAATGCCGACTCCGCGTCGCGAATTCGCTGGTCGGCCCTGGTGAGCGTTGCAGCCGCATCGACGATTCTCATTTTGAGTGATCCAAGCTCGCTATTGATCGAACCGACCCGTTGCAGTTTGGCGGCAGCCAAATCGATTGTCGTCCGCGCACTGCGTTCCTGCACGGCTTTCATTTTGTGCTCGATTCGGCGAATGAAATCTCGATCGGAAGTGACCACGATCGCCGCGGTCATATCGAGCACTGGAAGCGTGATCTCTGTTCCACCAGTAATCCGACGACTTGGAAGACTTTGAATTCGCGTCGTCGACACTTCGTAAGCACGCGCAGTGACGTTGAAGTTTTCGACGACAATTTTGGCGTTCTCGCCTGCCATCTTCCCGGGCACGTACTGGGCCCCGTCTTGATACCATATGGGCAGCAGTAACAGGCCAAAATCGGTTTTAAATGTCGCCGCCTCTAAAACGTTCGAAGCATTCGGGTCACGTTCCGCACTGACTGTGCTGCGACGACTTGTCGGGACGGCCCTGGGAGTACCAAACCGCATTCCTCGATCGGGCGGCGATTGCTGGAGCTCTTCCGAAAGTGTCGATGAATTCAATCGTTCAACTTCGAACGGGCTTTGGCCAACCAAGGTGCCAGTTGATAGCCAGGGACCTATGAGCTGCAGTTCGAGATTGATCTGCCGAATTGCCAATTGCCTTTCCAATGCGCCGGGGAATTTGCTGTCGAAAGACGTGTTGTTCCAGTATCCAATCCCACGGCACCCGGCGGCACATGCCGCATACACTTGCAGGCGAATCTGTTCGGGTTCGACCACAATGGCCGGTTTGCCGGCTAGTTGTCGATATTCCACATTGGCAGTTGCGGGCTCGGTTTGAATCCATGTCCATTGGAAACTTCCCGGCAACGCCAGTTTTCCCCGCTGGATCAGCCAGTCGCGGTATTTGATGAGAGGGAACTCGGTATGCAATACGTGCCGGCTTGTGCCGAGCAGTCCCACATGCCGGGAAAACAACCTCTCGGAACCACCGACGTCGGCCATCACGGGCCGGTTAAAGTGCTGATCGGCAGCGCGAATTTGGTCGATCAGCGTAACGGTATCTTTGGCGCGATCTGCAGGAATCAAGGTCCCGGCATACCAGGCGATAATCGGGGCCGTTTCTCTCGAGAACGGAAGTAAACTGACCTTACCGTTCTTGAGTTTATCAGTTTCGTCTGTCAGTAAACGTGGCGGCGTCGCGATGCACCACAGCCCCTGCTGCCTCAATTCTTTCAGAAGTTGGTATTGGCGATAATCTGGTGCCCAAACAACATTGATACCGTCATCTGCAAGTTGGGCGGGTTGTTCGCCATGATATGGTGCCACAACTGGAAAAAACGGCCGCCCTTCTAACAGCAGTCGGTCAAGCCGAAACTCCAATGGAGATTGAACGGGGTCATCCTCGAAACCGATTTGGATGATTTCCTCGTTGTTTCTCGGAGAGACGACGGGGCCGAGTGCTATTTCGTCGATGCGAATCGTTGTCGTTCCTGCCGTGATCGGAAACTCGACGACTGCGCGATCTGCATAACGTCCTCGCGTGTCGATATCCGATTGTATTTGTCGACGTAGGATTCGTTGCCGAGCCACCAGTTGAGATTCCAATGACGTACACGTCAGTTCCTGCCAACTGTCTGGTTGGGCGTATATTTCGGGCGCGCCGATAATCGTGACCAATGGCTCCCCAGTTCGCGGATCCGTCTGATTGGGGTACACGACACGAATTCCAACGGCCCCCCCCGGTCGATCTGCTTTCAAACGAACCGTTAGCTTCAAATCATCAATAACTTGACTGGGAGGAAGCGCATGTTCGAGCCGCAATCGCCCGCCCGCACCGGGAGCCGAAATACTCACCTGCTCGATTCCACCCCGAGCCCCCGCATCGCTCTTTAGTCGGCGATGCGACAGCACCTTGACCTGATGGTTATTCGAGTGAATTCTCCAACTCTTGTTTTCCTCATTGAACGATTCCACGAACGACGATGACTGCGCGCATGCGGATCGCGGCGAATGGCTCACAAATGCGAACCCGCAAAGCAACAAACTCAGTAGTTGCGGTATTCGAGCCCTCAAATCGCTCGTCCCAAACAGGATTGGTTATGAGGCTTTTCGATGTGACAGTTGGTCGAAGGCGAAATATAGTCTGGAAATGGACTCGGGGTCGTATCGAAGACGACCGAACGGCCTAGGTTGGATTATCCACGACCGAGCCACAAACCTGAAAACGGCTTCGTTTCCTGAGTCTTGCGGACCGGCGTGATCGTGTCATCGCTTAGATAGAGCGACCTCGAAGTTTCTCCTCGGTAGAAACGACAGAATCCTCAGATTCCTAGCGACCATTTGCCACGAGCGTCGGAAATATTCACGTCGATTCAACCCGGTCTCAAAATCACCAAGCCGACGTTGTATTTCAGCAACGTTGTGTCGATCTCAGGAATCTGCAGTAAGTGCGGAAGTTTATAAGAGTTTACGATTTCCGCCAAGACGAGGCGTCGCCGAAAATCAACATGGTCCATTTCACGACGAACCGAGCACAAAGCCCGTAAACTATTACAAAACAACAACATACGACTCAATCCTTGAGAAAATCCCGATGTCGGCACAGAATCTGTTCTTAGGGGACGTAACCAGAAGAACAGGAGTACAACCGGGTATGAGTTCGTCGTCTCGCCTGCCTGACGGCAGCGCTGAAGAATTGCCGAGGGAGTTAATCGACCTCGCGAAGCAGATTGCCACGATTCCAGGTCCCGCGCAAAAGGACCTGGACGCGGCTTATCTCCGCGTTGTCGATTCCGTCCGCCGTCGCCGCCGCATTTTGGCCCTTGTCCAAGAGGCGCTATCCCAACTCCGGCTCGACATCAAATATTTGATGTTTGATCTCGAGGTCACTCGGCAGGAACGCGACGAATTGCGTGAGCGCCTGGAGGAAAGCTAGCGCTCAGTCAGCGCCCGACTCCAAACCGTCGTGGGGGACCCGAAGCGACCAATACTGCGCAAGAATCGTGCCCGTCAGCATGCAACCGAATGTATAAGCCGCTGTGGGAATCGCCGTTTTTTGCGCCGTGCTGAAAAACTCCATTGCCAGCATCGTCCCCACTCCGGCATTTTGCATCCCGACTTCCAATGTCAACGCACGACGCATCGGTTCGGCGAGCTTCAGCCCCGTCGCTGCCGAAAACCCTGCGGCATACCCAAGCAAATTGACCGTTGCCAATGCGCCGAGTATCGGGCCGATCGACTCCCCCAGTCGGTCACGGTTCAGCCCCACGACCACCGCTATGATCCATAGAATGGCTCCGTTGGCGATATACCGGCCGCAGCTTTCCATCGTTCGGGCGTAACCTGCAAACTGCAAACGCAGCAAATAGCCAGCGATGACTGGCAGAACGATCGTCAGCAAGAGCTTCAGACTGATACCCGAGAGCAGGCCCCAAATCTTTTCATTGCCCGCCAACGCCGTTTGGGAAAGTCCCCCCAACGTGAAATAGAGAGCCAACGGAACCATGATCGGCGAAAGCAACGTTGCCGACGTTGTCAGGCTGACGGAATAGCTCACGTTGCCGCGTGCGGCCAGTGTCAACACGTTCGATGCCATTGCCCCTGGCACGCATCCGACCAGAACAACACCCATCATCAAATCACCGTCCAGATGGAACAGTCGCGCTGCCGAATAGGCCAGCAGCGGCATCGCGGTGTATTGCACGGCAGTACCGGCAAAAACCGTCGGCCAGCGGCGGATTACCTGTTGAATCTCATCCTTTGTTAGCAGAGTTCCAATGGCCAGCATCGTGACTGCCACCAGCCAATCGAGATAGCTCTTGGTCGCAACAAACGGATCTGCAATCCTCGGCGGCCAATAGTACGCCACCAGCGATAATGCGGTCAGCCAAACAAGTAAGTATCGTTGCAGGATCATAACGTACCCAGGTATTGCCCACCGGCAATCAATCGACGTCGATCACTTTCGTGACCAACCATTGCCGCAAACTACCGGCTTGGAAATCACATCGCAATGGAATCCGGATGATTTGATAGCAAGCCGTTTTGGTCAGCGCATGCTATAATCCCCTGCCAATGATCCGAAACCGATGTCCATGGGAGCCAACGAACGGAGACTGAGTCACACGAATGGCATTCGACCGTCTATTTGATTTTCTGTCCGCCCTGGAAGACGAAGGGCAACTCGTCCGTATTTCGGCGACGGTCGAACCAGCATTGGAAATCACTGAAATTACGAACCGCATTTCCAGGCAGACTGAAGCCGGACCTGCGCTGTTTTTTGAAAGTGTGCGGGGAAGTTCGATCCCAATCGTGACAAACGTACTTGGAAACCCCAGGCGTCTTTGCCGAGCTTTGGGAACGGCCTCATTCGAAGAGGCGGCCGACCGCATAGCAGCCCTGCTCCAACCGGACTTGCCTCAAGATTGGTTTGAATCCCTCAAACTTGTGCCTCAGTTTGCCAAGCTGACCAAAATTCCTCCCAAAACGGTCGAAACCGCGGAATGCCAGCAGGTTGTCAATGTGGGCCGCGACGTTAATCTTCTCGAACTACCGTTCCCTTCACTGTGGCCCCAGGATTCTTCGCCGGTGATGACAAGCGGACTGTGCATCACGAAAGATCCCGAATCCGGCGTTCGCAATGTCGCCAATTTTCCAATCCAAGTACTGGAACGCGACCGTCTCACCATTCACTGGAATTGTCACGACGAGGCTTACCGGCACTGGTCGCGACATGTTGATCAGGAATCACAAATGCCGGTGGCCATCGTGTTGGGAGGCGACCCGTCATTAACGTTCGCCGCACATGCAGGACTTCCGCCACGGACCGACCCTTGCCTATTGGCGGGATTCTTCAGAGGCGACAACGTCGAGCTGGTCCGCTGCCGAAGCATCGAACTGGAGGTCCCCGCACACGCGGAGATCGTCATCGAGGGATATATTGAATGCCCCGCGCCTTTGCAAACGGCAGCGTCGGTTTCACTACCAAGTGGCTTCGCAAGCGGTCCGATCGAATTGCCGACGATGACAGTCACCGCCATGACGCATCGGGCCAATCCCATTCTGCCGGTCGCAGTTTGGGGGCCACCGCCCAACGAACAAGATTGCATCGGCCGATCGCTCGAACGGATTTTCCAGCCGTTGCTGCGTCTACTACACCCTGACATCGTCGATATTCACATGCCGACGGCCGGAATCTACCGCAACTTGCTATTCGTTAGTCTGCGGAAAAATTATCCCGGTCAGGCCCGCCAGATTATGCACGCCTTATGGGGCAACGACAGATTCTCGCACACGAAACTCATTGTCGTGGTGGATGAGGATGTCAATGTTGAAGATGAACAGTCGGTTTGGTTCCATGTTGGCGCCAATACCCACCCGGGTCGTGATGTGACCTTTTGCGAAGGTCCGACTCACATGCAGGACCACGCAGCGCCCGTCCCCGGCATCGGACACAAGATGGGAATCGACGCCACCCGCAAGCTTCCCGACGAGGGCCACACGCGAGCCTGGCCACAAGAGTTGACCATGACCGATCAAATTCGCGGTCTGGTTAACGATCGTTGGTCCGAATACGAGCTGACCGAATTCCTCAACCAATGGGGCCGGTCATGAGCGTCGACAAATCGGACGGGCGCATTCGGCGAATGTTCGCTGAAATCTCAACACGGTACGACTTTCTCAATCATTTTCTTTCCGGTGGCACCGACTTTTACTGGCGTTGGCGAACGGTGCGCATGAATCCCCCATCCGGCGACGCTCCGATTCTCGATGTCTGCACGGGAACAGGTGACTTGGCAATTGCCTATTCGAAACGAAGTAAGGGACGCACAGCAGTTGTGGGGACGGACTTTACCCACGAAATGCTGCAATTGGCCAATCGCAAATCAGCGAAACTTTGGTCGGATGACCTAAACTGCCCTCTCTCCTTTTGCGAAGCCGACACACAGAAACTCCCATTTCTCGACGACCAATTCCAACTCGTCTGCGTTGCCTTCGGATTGCGCAACGTCCAAAGCACTCTTGGTGGTCTCAAAGAGATGGCACGCGTCTGTCAAACGGGCGGAAAAGTCCTCGTGCTCGAATTCTCGATGCCCCAAAACCGAGTGATTCGCGCTGTTTACCAATGGTACTTTCGAAATATTCTTCCCCGACTCGGACAACTTTTGGCCCGTAACCAGCAATCGGCCTACAATTACCTGCCGGTATCGGTGTCGGAGTTCCCACAGGGAGATGAGTTGGCCGACCTGATGCGACAATGTGGTCTTGAAGCGGTTACTTGGACTCCCATGACCTTCGGAATTGCCACGCTCTATTGCGGGACCAAAGGACAACAGACCGAAACTGACTGATCAGAAGTACCATGCACGATCTCGTTCTCGCGGTCACCGGAGCAAGCGGATCTCGTTACGCGGTCCGGCTGCTGAATGTCTTACTGGATGCCGGACACCGAGTCCATTTGACGATCAGTCCAGCAGCCGTTCAGGTCATGCGTTGCGAAGTCGGGATCGAAATCGATCTCTCGAATTTTCAGCCGGAAGCTTTTCTCGGCAGCGACGCGAGTCGGGAATCAACTGCCGCCAGCCCAAAGGGAGCACCACAAGAGAGTCCGATAGACAACATCGTCTACCACCATTTCCAAGACTTTCGCGCGGGGATCGCCAGCGGATCGTTCCTTACGGGTGGCATGGTCATTTGCCCCTGTTCGATGGGAACACTCGCATGTATCGCGAATGGCATGTCGTCAAATCTGATTCAACGAGCAGCCGATGTTCATTTGAAGGAACGCCGCAAGTTGATTGTCGTCCCCCGAGAGACGCCTCTGGGTAGCGTACAGCTCGACAACATGAAACGACTGGCCGACACTGGTGCGGTCGTGTTGCCGGCCATGCCGGGATTCTATCACTCCCCGACGTCCATTGATGACTTGGTTGATTTCGTCGTTGGCCGCATTTGCGATCAACTCGGGGTCGACCATCAACTGCATCGACGCTGGGGGACGCCCTCGGAATAATCGGCGCCGCACACTGATCAAGAATCGGAAGACTTTTTCTTTTTCGTCGACTTCTTCTTTTTCGCAGCGGCCTTCTTCTTGGTCGCTTTCTTTTTTGCCGCCTTCTTCTTTTTCTTCGCAGCCGTTTTCTTAGCAGCCGACGACTTCGTCGACCCAGCCCGACCGCCACCTTTCTTCGCCGCCTTGTCCGCAAGCCAAACCAGCGCTTCTTCGAGAGTTACGTGCTCGATCTCTTTGTCCTTGGGAATCGTCGCATTGATTTTCCCTTGCTTGACGTAGGGACCGTAGCGTCCCTCGTAGATGCCAATCGTATCTCCGCTGTCGGGATGCTTACCTAGCTCCTTGAGAGGCTCCGGTGCGGACCGCCTGCGTGCCTGTTTCAACAGTTCCACGGCGCGGGGCAAATCGACGGTCAGAATATCGTCTTCCTTCGGAAGCGACTTGTAAACTTTATCGTGCAGAACATACGGCCCGAATCGGCCGATGCCAGCCTTGACCACCTTGCCGGTTTCCGGATGTTGCCCAACTGTCCGCGGGAGCCCCAAATACTCGATCGCCAACGGAAGAGTCATCGTCGTCGGGTCGACATTTTTCGGAATGCTGACCCGCTTGGGCTTCGGCTGATCTTCGACAACATCGCCCAATTGCAAATACGGTCCAAAAGGGCCGCTCAAAACATATATTGGAAGCCCGTCTTCCGGGTGCATTCCCAAAGAAGTCGGTCCCTGTTGTTTCAACTCGATCAGCTTTTCAGCGATTTCGTTGGTCACATCGGCCGGAGCGACGTCGTCGGGAATCGAAGCGGTAATACTTTCGCCGTTATCTTCCTTTTGCAAATACGGGCCGTATCGCCCCACTCGAACCTTCGACTCCACGCCCTCTAATTCCAAAGTGCAGGCTTTTCGCGGATCGATGTTTTCCTCGTTCGCCTTGACCTGACTGTCCAGCCCATCGGCTCCGGAATAAAACTCCCTCAAATATGGCAGTCGATCGGCATTCCCAGTCGCGACATCATCGAGCGTCTGCTCCATCTTGGCGGTAAACTGAAAGTCCACCAGTTTGGGGAAGTACTCTTCCAGCAAGCGGGTGACCGCCAATGCCAAAAACGTCGGGACCAATTGGTTCCCCGACTTGCGAACGTAGCCCCGATCCTGAATCGTGCCAATAATCGTCGCATACGTACTCGGACGACCGATCCCTTCTGATTCGAGGGCACGCACCAAGGTCGCTTCCGTAAAACGCGCCGGCGGCTTCGTTTCGTGACCAATCGCTTCCAATTCTTGGCATTTCAGCGATTGATTCTCTTTGAGAGGCGGCAACGCCGCTTCCTGATCGTCGAGCGCCGCTTCCGGGTCGTCGACGCCTTCGACGTATGCCCGAAAGAATCCCGGAAACTCGACGTGACGTCCCGTCGCGCGAAATTCTGTCTCATCCGCCGAAATGGTTACCGTCTGAAACCGCAAGCGAGCTTCGGCCATCTGCGTGGCCATCGTTCGCTTCCAAATGAGCGAATACAATTTGAGTTCTTGGCCGGCAAGACCCAACTCTTCGCCGGTTTGCATTTTCGTTCCGGCGGGCCGAATCGCTTCGTGGGCTTCTTGGGCCGACTTCGATTTCGTCGTAAATTGTCTTGGCTCAGGGCTAAGATACTCATGGCCGTACAAATCGTCGACGCGTGCCCGGGACGAAGTAATCGCCTCGCCCGACAAGTTCACGCTATCGGTTCGCATATAGGTAATGTAGCCGTCTTCGTACAAACGCTGTGCGATCTGCATCGTCTGCCGCGCCGTCAATCCGAGCTTGCGGTTTCCTTCCTGCTGCAAGGTACTGGTGGTAAACGGCGGGTATGGCTTGCGAACCTGGGCACGCTCCTCAATCGAGGCGACTTTCCAATCCGTCTTGAAGATCTTTTCGCGCAATTGCGTCGCATGTTCTTCGCTGAGAAGAAGTGCGTTGCTCCCGTCCTTGAGTTTGCCGGTTGCCTCGTCGAAGTCTTTGCCGGTCGCAATTTTTCGACCATCGACCGTTGTTAATTGTGCAGAGAATTGCCCGCCATCAGCCCCCAACTCGGCTTTAATGTCCCAGTAAGTACCGCTGTGGAACGCCAATCGTTCCAATTCCCTTTGGACCAATACGCGGACGGCCACAGACTGCACTCGACCGGCGGAAAGTTTGGGCCGAACCTTTTTCCACAGCAATGGACTCAGGCGGTAACCGTACAGACGGTCGAGCACTCGCCTTGCCTCTTGCGCCGAAACCAGGTCTTCGTCCATTTCGCGAGGATGATCGATAGCCGCCTGGATTGCTTCTTTCGTGATCTCGGAGAACACCATCCGCTTTACGGGCACTTTTGGTTTGAGCAACTGCGTTAAATGCCACCCAATGCTTTCTCCCTCGCGGTCTTCGTCCGTCGCGATGATCAATTCCTGAGCATTTTTTAGCGCATCGCGAAGTTCCTTGACGACTTTCTTTTTTTCCTTGGGAATGACGTACAACGGCTCGAAATCAGCTTCGACATTCACTCCTAAGGTCGACCAGGACTCTTTCTTCAGTGCCACCGGGATTTCGGCTGCTCCGGCCGGCAGGTCCCGCACATGCCCCATGCTCGCCATGACTTTGTAGTCTTTGCCGAGAAAGTCGCCGATCTTTCGGGCCTTGGCCGGCGATTCCACAATCACCAGTCCTTTTAACTTCTTTCCGGCCACGAGCGATTCCCCTTTTGGTTACTGGAAGCAGCTCCAACACCACTTGTCGGTCGAAGGAAACTCACTATTGAAGCACCAAAACGACCTCATCTGCATTTCGGCACGGCCTCGAATACCGCGATATTTGCTACCTTTCAGTCAACTATTCACAGGCGAGAAAATTTCGCATCCGGTGATATGTTTCTCCGAATCGAAATTCAACCGCCAGTTTTCGCCGACGAGCACATTGCCAAATCAAGACTGGGCCAATCGATCAACGGGCGGTGTATTTCCCCACAAAATAAGCATTTACGACGTTGGCCTTGTCTCGAAATTCATCAAAGCTAAAATGCGCGCCGTCGACATCTTATCGGAATAACGACAGTAGGAATCGGCAATCCATAAACCATTATTTGAGGGTCTGTCAAGAGAGTAAGCCCTGATGCGGGCCGCATCACGAAGTTCCCTCTCAAGGAAATGCTCATGAAATCGCCCTTTGCCATCTTCCGCAAGCATCAAAAAGTACTCACGGTGGTCCTCACCGGAATGGCCATGTTTGCATTCATCATCATGGGCCAGATGGATCCTAACTCCACGTCGCTGCCGATGATTTTGGGCATTGTGCTCGGTGGAGCCGCCTTCTGGCTGTTCGGTTCAACCCGTGGATCCAATCCGCTCAGTCTCGTCGTGACCGGAGCCGTGGTCGGGGGGGCTCTCGGAATCATTCTGCCTCGATTTATCGGGCCGGCCGCGGCCGTCGAAACGAGTATCGGCAGAATCTCCGAACAGGAACTCAGCGAGATGATCGCCAAACGAAGGCTTGCCAACAAGTTTCTCTCCGATGCATACAGCCGCTCTGTTCCCCCACCGGACATCGAGCAGTGGAACGATTTGCCGGAACAGTTCCGGAACATGCTCATTCAAAATGCTTACGGGCAATGGCAAGCAAGACTGAGTATGGCTCAATTCCGTTTTGACTATTCCGCAGACCAATCGGAAGAAGCGACCCGACAAGACGTTGTTACCGGATACTTGTTCCGGCATGAAGCGGACCAAATGGGAATTGCCGCTGGTGACGAAGCTGTCAACGAATACATCATTCAGCTCACAGAAGGAAATCTGAGCCGAGACGATTTCCACGATATCCGCAAGCAGCTCAACCTCAGCGAGACGGAGCTCTATGACATCCTGCGTGATGAAATCAAAGCCAAAAAAGCCGCCGAGATACTCGCCCCGCGCGTAGCAACGACGCCGGAAGAGTATTGGGACTTTTACCAAAAGCTGAACGTCACTGCTCAGGCGGAAACCGTCGCGATCCCCGTCGATTCTTTCGTTGATTCGATCGAAGAACCCTCAACGCAGGATCTGGTTGCGTTCTTCGAAAAGTATAAGACTCGATTTCCCGCGGCCACCGAATCGGGTGAAGCGCAAATTATTGATCCCGAACCGGAATTCGGGCAGCCGCGCAAGGTGAGCGTGGCATACGTCGAAGCCGACTACGTCACCATTGAGGACGAAATCGCGAAGAATACTCCCGACGAACAATGGGATCAGCTGACCCGCGATTATTACGACGAGCACCCGAACGAGTTCTTGGATTCGTTTTCGAGTTCGTCGAGTTCACTCGACTTCGACCTTGGCGATTTCTCGACAGAATCCGACGACGATACCGATGCCGGTGGTCCTGCACTCGAGTTTGGCGTTGACCCAACCGAATCGGGCGAACAGGACGCAGCCGACGAGAGTGAGCCGACCGAAGGAGAAGAAAGCGGTGGTCCGTCGTTGGGATCGGCCAACGAGTCTGATATCGACCCGGATGAAGAGTGCGGCGATGAAGGACCAGCGCTCGGAGGCCTGACCGAACCCCAAGGTTCTGCTGCGGACGCGTCCGAGTCTCAATCCGCCGACGAACAGCAAGACGAATTCGATCCGACTGCAGGATTAACGATCGAAGTCGAAGATCCCTCCAATGATGGACCGCCACCGCCGGCTCTGCCATCGCTGGCTTCAGATCCCGCAGGATCGACCCCAACACTGCGAAGTTATGACGAGGTCAAGGATGAAATCCGCGATCAATTGCTTCGCGAAATGACACAAGCCGAAATGCAGAAACGGATCTCAACCGCGCTGACGCAAATGCGCGACCTGGGATATCGGCGAACGTTGGAAGAGGATGACCCACAACATCTCTCCGATCAGCAAGTTGCTGCCGAACTTCAAACGTGGGCGCAAAACAACGGTCTGCGTTATGTCGAGACAGGGCTGCTTTCGTACTTGGATTTGGGTAATTCCGACGAACACCCCATCGGACGTGCGACAGAACCTTCCGCCCAACTCGGCAGTAATGCACCGACAGTTGCCGAACGACTGTTTCGGTCCTCTTCAAACACGATATATATGTCCGATCAGGCGGTCGATCGCTTTCTCACCAGCAACCAATTCGCCTATTGGGCCACCGAATATAAGGACCGGCATGTTCCGACGCTCGACGAACCGGGCGTTAAGGAGCAGGTTGTCGAAGCCTGGAAGATTGCCCAAGCCCGATCCAAAGCAGAAGAACGCGCCAAAGCAATCGCAGCATTAATCGACTCGACCGAAGCTGGACAAGACTCCGCAACCGAAGAGGAGGAGGAGGCAGACGGGACCGAGGCAACCGAGGACGCTGAAACCGAGGAACCGCCGGAAACCAGCCGCGAGATTCTGGACGGGCAAACCGTCACAGGACAGGAAGGCAGCCTTCCCCTAACGCCTTTAACAACCTCACAGTTTTCGTGGCTAAGCCGGAATACTCCGAGCGCACCGGGACTAAATCCCTTTGAACCCCCGCCGGGACCACCGGTACGGATGAGTGAAGTGTCGTCCGTCGAGAATGCCGGCCCCGATTTTATGGAAACCGTGTTTCAGCAACTCAAAGTCGGAGAAACGGGCGTGGCTCCCAATGCCGACCATAGCATTTACTACGCCATTAAACTGCTACAGCGAACGCCGGCTGACGATGGTGCGACCGATGGCCTACAGAATCTGCAAAACGGATTTTTAACCAGCGACGTCCCCTTTGGGCGAGAATTTCAGGCCTTGGCCGGCGACGAACGCCAACAAATCTTTTTTGATTGGCGGCGGAATTTCCTCGATGGGTATGCCGTCCGATTCGCGGAAACTCAACCGGCTCCGAATTGAGCAGATTGCAACGGGAGATTCAACAGTTCGACGCCCGCTTTTTTTGCGGATGGCTGGACTTCCTCAAACGCTAGTTGTATTCATTAACGTAGGAGTTTTTGGATCAACTGACGCGGGCAGAGTCGCTGGATGTACCGCGCGGCAGCCGCTGGGGCTGCTTGTACTGCCTTGTCAGCATTCGTTTGGCGAGTTAGGAATCGGGACTGCAGATCGTCGGTCCCTCTTTTGAACCCGTCCTGCGATGATTGACGCAACAACCAAGCAGTTTATAGTTTACTGTGCAGAGAATGGGCCTATTCGTCGGAGGCTGCGCGGGCCCGGTTTTGCCCGGCGCCTTCAAGAGTTGGCCAACGCCACTGCAATCATAAACTGCTTTCAAAGCTTGCGGTTTGATCAATGTTGCCCACGAGCAACAAAGATTTGGAACCAGATTGCTCTGTACCGGGATTCGTATTTGCAGTCTGTCGTTGTTCCACGACGGCGGAAACAATGTAGCAGCCCCCTTTTGATGCCGTTCCCGGCCCAGGTCCGAAAAGTACACCACAATTGACCGGAATTCGCTCGATGAGCCAAAAAGAAGAGTCCAAAACGAGTCAAAACGGCCAAACGATGATCGAGTCGGCTGGATTGACCAAGTATTACGGCCCATTTGTGGCCACCGAAGATGTCACATTCACGGTGACCAAAGGTCAGGTCGCAGCGTTTCTCGGGCCGAACGGTGCTGGGAAATCGACGACCATGAAAATGCTGACCGGATATTTGGCCCCGACACGTGGGCACGCAGTCATCGGCGGACACAACGTCGCCACCGAGCGAATCGAAGCGAGCCGACTGATTGGCTATTTGCCGGAGAACGGGCCGCTTTACCTCGAAATGACTCCCAGCGGCCTGCTGAAGTATCTGGGGGAAGCTCGTGGTATGACAGGTTCGGCGTTACAAGGGCGAATGGAATATGTCGCCGAAAAGTGCGCCCTGCAAAAAGTCTGGGGAAAACCAATTGGCAAACTGTCGCGTGGTTACCGGCAACGTGTCGGGATGGCTCAGGCGCTGCTGCACGACCCGGAAGTCCTGATCCTCGACGAACCAACCAGCGGGCTCGACCCCAATCAGGTGCACGAGGTCCGTGAGTTGATCAATAGTCTGTCGAAGACAAAAACAATCTTGCTCTCCACGCATATTTTGCGGGAAGCGCAGGCGGTCTGCAGCCGGGTCATTCTGATCAATGACGGGCGAATCGTACTCGATGGAACGGTAAGCGATTTGGAAGGAAGCGACCACGACATGGAAGGCCGTTTCCGTAAGTTGACCACTGCTTCAGCCAAATAACAAAACAGAACGAAGCGTTCTAAGATTGATACAAGGGGAAAATTGATCATGTTGCGACGTCACGTGATCCTGGCTGTCTTCAAACGCAATGTCGCGAGTTACTTTTCCGGCGTGCTGGGCTACCTGTTTATTATTGTGTTTGTCGTGGCGTCCGCTGCGGTGGCATTCAATCCGCAATTCTTTACGAACAATCTGGCCAACCTCGACCAGTTGAGTTTGTACTTTCCCAGTCTGCTGCTGTTCATTATCCCCGCCATCACGATGGCCGCTTGGGCTGACGAGAAGAAACTGGGCACTGACGAGTTGCTGTTCACACTGCCGGCCACCGATTTAGAAATCCTTCTCGGAAAATACTTGGCCGTTCTGGCCGTCTACACGATTGCCCTGTTGTTTTCCGTCACTCAACTCGGCGTGTTGGCCTATTACGCCGACCCCGATTGGGGATTGTTGATCACGTCGTATTTTGGCTATTGGCTGGCCGGTGCCGCGCTGCTCAGCGCCGGTATGTTTGCCTCAGCGTTGACGAGTAGCGTTACCGTAGCGTTCATCCTCGGGGCCATCATTTGTGCGGTCCCCGTGTTTATCGATCGTGCTGCCCCAACTTCGGAATTCGTGCGCGATCTCAGCCTCAGTGAGCAGCTGCGCGAATTCACGATGGGAATGTTCCCCATGAGTGGAATCATCTATTTTCTATCACTTACGATCCTGATGCTGTACCTCAATCTCGTCATTATCACCCGCCGGCATTGGAGCAGCAGCGAGGGAACCAACATGGGCGTGCAATACCTGGTACGCGTCATCTCGCTCGCGGTCGTGCTCATCAGTTTAAATGTCGTCACGCTGGCGTCGGGGGCGGTCTTCGATTTGCGATACGACATGACTGCCGAGAAGTTGTATACGCTTTCCCCCACGACCCGCGAGTTGATCGACAAGATCGACAAAGAGCGGCCGGTTACCATCCAAGCCTATCTCAGCCCTGACGTACCCCGCGAGGTTGTCGACCACAGTAACCGTCTACGCGGAATGTTGCGGCAATACGACCGTATTGGGGGTGGGCTGATTGAAGTTCGCTTTGTCGATGTCGAACCGTTCAGCGTTGAAGCCGAAGAAGCCGTCCTGATGGGGATCGAACCTCGGCAAGTGCAGACCGAGCGAACCGGACGATTCGATCAAGAAACCGTTTACATGGGGGCCGTCGTCAGCAGCCCTTACGACGAAGTGGTCATTCCGTACTTTGATTTGGGAATGCCAATTGAGTACGAGTTGACAAGATCCATCCGAACAGTCTCCAAAGAGGATCGTTTGACCGTCGGCATTCTGCAAACCGATGCCCGCGTCGGTGGCGGGATGTCGATGACCACGTTTTCCAGTTCCCCGAGTTGGCAGATTCAGGAAGAACTCGAAAAGCAATACGACGTTGTTGAAGTTTCGCCAGATACGACCGTTAGCCAAACGGAATTCGACGTATTGCTGGCGGTGATGCCGTCTTCGATGACACAACCGCAAATGGCCAATTTCGTGGCCTACGTCAGAACCGGTAAACCGGTCGTCATCTTCGACGATCCTCTGCCCGTATTTGACGGGGGCCAAAGTGCACCACGCCAACCCAAACCGAGCGCCGGCGGTGGCGGGATGTTCGGCGGGGGCCAACCTCCTGAAGAAAAAGCAGACGGGGGCCGCGCCACTTCGCTGCTGAATGAGTTGGAAATCGCCTGGGAGAACGGCGAAGTCGTTTGGGATCTCACAGGAACGACGCTCCACCCCGAATTTGGAGAGGTAATTCGTCCTGAACTCGTTTTTATCAGCCCCAAAAGTGGTGTCGAATCAGCCTTCAATCCGGACAGCGAAATCTCTTCCGGATTGCAGGAAGCTCTTGCCTTTTTCCCCGGGCGGATTCGACCGAGAACCGGCAGCGACCTGGAGTTTACCCCCCTGTTGCGAACCGGAATGAAGTCGGGCGTTCTCGATTGGAACGAAATCACGCAGCCCGGCTTCTTTGGCAGGGGCCTGACGATCATTCCCGATCCTGTCCGATTCGCTGACGACGATGCACACGTCATCGCCGCCCAGATCAAGTCGAAAAACGATGCCGGTGAGGGAGGAATCAACGTGATTTACGTCGCCGACGTCGACATGATTTCTGATCAACTCTTCAGTATCGTTCAGGGCCAATTGTATGGATTGCGATTGGACAACGTAAAATTTGTGTTGAACGCAGTCGACTACCTGGCCGGCGACGAATCGTATATTGAACTCCGCAAGCGTCGGGCACAACATCGAACGCTTACCAGGATTCAGCAGCAAACCGATAAGTTTCGGGACGAACGCGCGAGTGCACAGGAAGCCGCCGAACGCGAAGCCGACGAACAGCTCGAGGCCCGACGTGAGGCGCTAAGAGCCGAAGTTGAAGCAATTGAAAACGATGCCACTTTGACTTCGGCGGAAAAAGACCAGCGCATTCGAATCGCCCAGGAACGTCAACAGCGAATTCTCGATGTCACAGAGGCGAATATCGATCGGGAAAAAGACAAGAAGATCGAGCAGATCAAATCGCTTGAACAGCGGCAGATTCGCGCTTTAGAAAACGGCATTTGGATTCGAGCTGTTGTTTTCCCGGCATTGCCCGCCATCCTATTGGGGGCCATGGTGCTGATTATGCGTATGTCTTCTGAACAGCGGGACATCGAAGCGAGCCGCCTGGTCAAGTCGTGAGTGCGATGTGGTGACACGCAAGAAGTTTCGCAGATTTTGAAATCGACCGTTTTGAAGTTGGAATTGTGGCCGCCTGGCCACGTTGGGAAGTAGGGAATTAGGCTTATGAATCAGTCGGCGAGAACAATCACGTTTGTGGCCGTGGCCGCGGGTTCCGTCGTAGTTGCTTTCCTTTCTCACCGCATGACGATGCCCCCTGAGGTGGCCGGTTTCGAGAAAGTCGGGCAAGATTTCTATCCCGATTTTGATGACCCCTCGGAAGCCAAGGGTCTGCGAGTTGTCTCCTACAACGAAGACACCGCTTCGGCCCGGATGTTCAATGTCGATTACAAAGATGGCCGATGGCGGATTCCATCTCATCACAATTACCCAGCGGACGGCGAGGATCGCTTGGCTCAGACCGCGGCCTCGGTCCTGAAAATCAAGCGCGGCGCACTGGCGAGTCGCCGGCCGACCGACCACGAACGATTCGGCGTGATCGACCCCCTCGACGAGGGAACGGCGACGCTCAAGGGACGTGGTCAGCGTGTAACACTGTTTAAAGAGGGCAACGTTCCGCTGGTCGACTTTATTATTGGCAAACAGGTCGAAGGGGAAGACAACGTCTACTACGTGCGTGCTGAAGGCGAAAACGACACCTACATCACTGAATTCGAGATTGACCTGTCGACGAAATTCAGTGACTGGGTCGAACGTGATCTCTTGGAATTCGATCGCGATTCGCTCGTCGAAATGGAAGCACTAACCAGCGACGTTGACGCAGAACGCCGAATTGTTCCAAAAACACTTCTCACCATCGACCGCGAAACCTCGTCCGATTCCTGGACACTCGACGGATTGGACGAAGCAACGGAACAGATCAAAACCACCGAAGTCAACCAGCTTGTTAATGCGCTCGACAACTTGGAACTCGTCGGTGTGCGCCCCAAGCCGCGCGGTGACAACGACGAACCACTGCTGACAACCGATTTGAAGTTTAATCCACCGAAAGCGGCCTCGGCCAACCCGATCATTATGCAGGCCGTGCAACAATCACTGCTGCAAGACTTGGCCGACAAAGGGTTCTTTCTCGCAACCGGTTCCGATGACAAAACTCGTATTGTGTCACGCGAGGGAGAGCTGGTTGCATCCACAAATGAAGGGTTGGCTTACAAACTCTTTTTTGGAAATCAGGTTACGGGTACTGAAGAAGAGATTGAAATCGGCGGCTCAAAAGATTCGACCGAAGAAACCGAGGAAGAGGAATCGGGCGACGAACAATCGGGTGAAGATGAAACCGAGCCTGAAGGTACCGAATCGGATTCCGAAGAAGAGGAAGCCGAAGAAGCAGACGACGAGGAAGAAGGACCAAACCGCAGCCGCTATATTTTCGTGAACGTGGAATTCGACGAATCCTTACTCGGCGACAAACCGGTCGAGCCAGTGAAACCCGAAGAGCCACCTCAAATAGAAGACGAAGCCGACGATGCCGACGGGCCCGGCGATGGTGACACGACCGAGAACGGCGATGCGGATGATTCCGAGAATAGCGAAGCCGATTCGGACGATTCGGACGCCGACGAAGCCGGTGCCGACGCCGGAGAAAACGAGGAAGAGGCCGAACCCGATCCGCAAGAGGAATACGAAAAAGCGCTCGCACAATACAACGCCGATCTGATGACGTATCAAGCGGAACTCGACGCATACGGCAAAAAGATCGAAGACGGGAAGAAGAAGGCCAAAGAACTGAGCGACCGCTTCGCTGATTGGTACTATCTGATCTCGGCCGAGAGTGCGGAAACACTCATGCGTCAACGCAGCGACTACGTCGAGCCAAAGGAAGAGGAAGAAGACGAATCCGATGCCGGGAGCGCCGCCGGACTCGGAGATTCGCTGCCGACCGGCGGTATCGACTCGTCTCCAGACGGGCCTGCGACGAATGATCCAGCGGTCAACTCGGATGCGACCGAATTGCCTTCGACACCCGATTCAGAAAACGCGGGCGAATCTCCAACCGACTCAACAGATGATTCGCCGGACGGCGACGCGGATTCAGAAACCGCCGCCGAATCGGACGGAACGGATTCCGACGGTGGCGAGCCATCGACTGAGGGCGATCCGGCAGTTGAAAGCGGCGCGTCCTCGGGTGACGAGCCTGCGAATCCCAACGGATAGACTCCTGCCGATCTATAGCGAATTACGCTGACTTTTAGACGCGAGAATCGCTTTTTGTTCTCGGGGAGCTGGCTCTTAAAAGCCAGAGACGCCCACAAGAAAAAGTGAGCGGCTTTCACGGCTATGAAATCGCGTGACCGGTTACGCCGGTCCGTGCGTCGCAGTTCCTCTCGCAGAGCCGCCCCGCGAGAACTCAGCCCAGTCGCCCTATTCGCCCAAATTTATCACATCGGGTGAACTTTCGTTGTCGCGGTCGCGATTTCTGTACTTCGGATCTCAGTCTGCAGCTTTGACTCACCGATAAAGTTTATACAAACCCTTTAATCGGTAGCGACGCGGGAGCCGAGCTCCACGACGATCGTCTTTAGAGCGTGTCCGTAATTAATGGAGCTGCTCTCGACGCAATTCACTGTGCGCTAGACGTTGCAGCTAATACGAGACGGGGTCTGGACGAGATCGATGGTTTCCGAATGCGAACAGCATTCTTTCGCAGCGGACGGAGAGATGCCATGTCACGGAACTTCAAAATCCTTTTGGTCGGATTCTTTTTTTCGGCGGCTGGCGCCATCGCGATGACTCAAATTGGGGCCGACGATACGCAACGAATTCACTGGCAAAGGGATTTGTATGCAGCTCACGACATATCCGTCGCGTCGGGCAAACCGATGTTAATTGTCTTCGGAACCGAATGGTGTAATCACTGCCGAAAACTGGAACGTAGCACACTGGCGGATCCGCGGATTGTCACGTATCTCAACGGAGCATTTGTGCCCGTCCACTTGAATTTGGATCGCAATAAGGAGATCGCCCGGATTCTGGAAGTCGAATCCATCCCTTGCGCCGTCGTTCTTAGCCCGGAAGCTGATCTTTTGGGCCGTCTGGTCGGCTACATGAACGCCGACACGTATCATCACACGCTGGAGCGATCACGACAGCTTCAGGCACGCGTGAGACAGGCCAAAGCGACTCGAAACGCTCGCTGAGCGACGTAACCCGAACGTGTCTTGGGCAGATTGAACCTACTGTCAACCCGGTGAAAATCGTACGCATCGTCCTGCCAACGTTTGCTTCGATGTTTCCGTTGAGCACTTCATCACGGCGACTGATTTCGACGAACTGCAAATTTGTTGCGCCTTAAGGTCAGGCGAGGCTATCAGTTAGACGAACGGCCAACATGTCGCCTTCGCCTTGGTCGGGTAATTGCGGCATCTTGCAAAAACGCTGCCGACACGATAGCTTTCGTAGTATGAAGGAAGACAAATCTAGCTCAAAAGTTCCGGCAAACGATGACTCTTGGGAATCGCTCGCCCAGGACCTGTTCGGCATCGACTTTCAGCAGGAGATCCCTCCCGACAGCGACGAATTGTCGGGGGAAGAATTCCTGCAACCAGTCGCTGAGGAGCCCGACCCCACAACTGATGAGACGGTTCCGGCTACTGAGACGATTGCGGCGGTCGAAGAAACCGATTCCGATTCCGTCGTCGCGGAGTCGCCGGTTACCTCGCAAGATTCGGACGACTCCGCTGACATTGTTGAATCATCGGCAGATGAATCCGAGGATGACTCTCAAGAGGAAGAAGCTGACGAAATCAGCGCCGCGGACGACGACAAAGAGGAAGACACCTATTGGGATGCATTAGAGAACTGGGAATGGGACGATTCTCCTGCTGCCGATGCTGACAAGAGCACGGGTCGCGATTCTGGCCGACGTTCACGGTCGTCTGGTGGCCGGCGGGAGCGAGAGCGGTCCGAAAAATCGCCCAAACGTCGCAGTGCGCCGTCACAGGAGAAAGCATCCACAACCGAAGAGTTCATTGTCGATAGTTCCTTCGGTTCCGGAATTATTGAAGAGAGCCAATCAGAAGACGATAGTGCTGCTGTGGAATCGAAAGCCAGCGAACCGGCGGTAGGCGAGGATAGTTCCGAAGAGCCGGCCGAAGGGGAAGTGAAAAAGAAAAGGCGACGGCGACGGCGACGACGTAAACCGCAAACTGACGAAGCGATCGAAGGCGAAATCGAATCTCAACCCGAGGCGGCCCAAGAACCGGCAAACGAGGAACCGGCAGTTGAGTCACAGTCGCCAGCGGACACCGAAGCCGAAGAAGAAGCAAAACCTCGTCGCAGATCACCGAGGCGTCGCAAGAAACGGGTTGAGAGTTCATCGCCAACCGCCGAGGCGGAGACGTCGGAACCAGCTGACAGCGATATTGAAGATGATCAGCCTAGTCGATCAACCTCTGCTGCTTACCGTAATCTTCCCACGTGGGAGGATGCCATTTCGTATCTTTTAGATCCCAGCCGCGTTGGAAAATCGACCAACACGCCTGACAGTGGAAAAAGTCGCTCTGGTAAAGGCGACAAACAGAAGTCATCCGGCCGACGGGGACGTCGTCGCCGGTCGTAGGATCGAGCGGAATACGAAACAAATCGCGCCGTGCCAAACTCTATCGAACGCGATCAACGAAAAGTGGTCGGGGTAGTATCGCGTTGAAAAACAAAGGCCTTTACGGCAATCCTCAATGTAGCCTCAATAATCGCATGAGCCGATCCATCTCGTCGACGACAGCAGTTTTTGAAGAAAAGCCGTTAACAGCTACCACGAATCGGCATAGATCGCTGTAAAGCAACGCATCGATGAAGAACCAAAAAACCTGTCGCCTGGTAACCTTAGGATGCAAGGTTAATCAGTACGAAACCCAGCTCGTCAAAGAGGCGTTGCTGAGTCATGGGTTCAGGGAAGCCAACGAACGTGAATCGGCCGACCTTTGCGTTGTTAATACTTGCACCGTGACTTCGACCGGCGATTCCAAGGGGCGACAAACGATTCGACAGTTGGCTCGCCAGAATCCCGGTACACGAACTGTCGTGATGGGTTGCTATGCGACGCGGGATCCGAAAACGGTTTCGCAATTACCCGGCGTGTTTGAGGTCGTGACCGACAAGCGAGAGTTACCCGACGTCCTTCAGAGATTGGGGGTCGTCGACATGCCAACGGGCATCAGCGAATTCCATGGCCGCAAGCGAGCGTACGTGAAAGTGCAGGATGGTTGCATTCTTCGATGCACCTACTGCATTATTCCGCAGGTCCGCCCGGGACTACAAAGCCGCTCTCCTCAAGATATCGAGGACGAAGTTCGCCGTTTGATCGACAACGGATATTTGGAAATCGTTCTTTCCGGAATACACGTCGGCCATTTCGGTGTCGACACCACCCGTGGCAAATCAGGCCGGCCGCCTTTTCGGCTTTGGCATTTGTTTCGACAACTCGACCGCATTCCCGGCAATTGGCGGATGAGGCTTTCC
>JANQRQ010000302.1 GCA_028284485.1 Planctomycetaceae bacterium
GTTCGTGGTGTTCCCCAACGAAGTCCTGATAGACTTCCGTGCTCGATGACATACGATTTTCGTAAAAGCGCGTCACCATTTAGGCGAAGTTCACAGCGATCAAACTGTATGAGGTTAAAATCGGGGCGAGAGGGATCTGCGACCTGGATTCCATCGAGTGTCACGGTGGGGGGAAACAGCGACGATTCGAACAGTTTGGCGTCAACCTTGGCACCCACAATGTGTTGACTCGTGATCACAAACGAATGACGCACCAACGGGTCGAATGCGAAAACAAAGAACAGCCAAACAATCAGGCCAATCAGACCGCGAGGGATGACGTAGCTCCAGCGCATTAGCTTCCCTCCACTCGTCCTGCCCATTCGGCCGCGAACAAAGCCCTCGCGACCCAATACCGGCGCAGGCGATCCTGCAGAATCGGGACGATTTTTGCGAAAGCGGGCTCACTGAAGCGGTAAACGGGATACCACAACGCAATTCCGAGAAGCAGACTTCCCAAGACCACCGTGTTGTTGAACGCGGTCCACGGCACGACCGGAAGCGAATACAGAGACGTCCAGAACGTCTGCAGAGTTGGTGCCGTCAGAAGAGAATTCCCAAGCCGGTGTGTCAGCGGGTCAGTCAGCAGGCCTACCCACGAGAAGAGAAACGCCGACAGCATGCCGGCTGCCAGGTTGACACGCGTGCTGCAGAGAATCGTCAGCAGCAGAAACGCCGTAAGGTTACCTTTGGGCACGAGTCCAACGAGCATCCCCAGCGCGAATCCAAGGGCCAACTGGCGGGAACTATGCTGAGCGGACAGCGCTGCGGCGAGAAACCGCAGAGGGCGCAATGCAAACATTTGAGGACCTCCCTGTCTGACCGGCTGTCATCCTCAACCTGGCGCAGCAATCCTCGCCGATTCGCCAATGCGGTTGGGACGTTTCGTGAACATCCGTGCCGGTGCAGAATGCAGTTCATGCTCCGTATCGGCACATGACAAGCGGAAAATAGAGCCGCCAACAGGCAGAAACCGCGAGAAACGGCAGAATTGGAGCTTTAGCCGTTATCCTCTACCCAAAGCGAATCAATACCGCGGCGAGACGCACTGCTGTTTAGCCCGCCGGTTAGGATAACGGCAGGGCGATATTGTCCCGCACCTGGTCGGCATTCACCATGTTGGAGATGACGGCGCTGAGGTTTTGGTTTTTGAGTGCCCAGAGATAGGCTTTCTGCGGCATCGTCCAATCGCCTGGGATTCGCTCGTTAAGAGCCTTAATTCCCTCGGCATTTCCGTCGCCGCGATTCGGCCCCGGAAAGACAGCGCGGGCGACCTTCATAGCGATGACACCAAAATCGGCGTCGTGTGCCTGCTCGACAATTTGGTCCATAAACGAATGGTTGACAATATTGTATGCAACCATTGCCACCGAATAGACATTCGATGCGACGGCCGCTGCCAGCACGCCGCCAGGATCGGAATGCGACGACACACCGAGGTGGCGCACCTTGCCTGCTCGTTTCAAGTTTTCGAAGGCCTCGAAGACTTCGGGAAATGCGGAGATTTCCGTCGGACTGCTGGCGCCGTGGGGACACATCAAAATATCGAGGTGATCCGTTCCCAACGCTTGCAGACTTTGGTCGACCGAGTCGAGGATAATCTGCTTATAGTTTTTCTCTCGATCGATTCTTCGACCGTACTCTTTTTCCATGACGTTGCTGAGCGCGCTCGCTTCCAGTTCCCCTTTTTGTCCGCCGAAGTAATTCACAAGGTAAGTGGGGTTTGCCGCATTGCGTTCTTCGATTTCATCGGCAGCTTTTGTACGGAGTCGTTTTTGTTCCGACTCGGAAAGGCTATCGAAAATCTGCGCAAAGAGCTGGTTGCGGTTCATGTCCCAAGGGCTGACCTTCGACGTGAGAAAGAACTGATCTCGCGGTCTCGCTTTAATGACGCGGGCATATCCTTGTTCGCTTTTTCCGCGACCGTAGGCGGGTGACGTGTCGAGGTAATTCAATCCGCGGTCAAGAGCCATTAACACATGCTCATAGTTTTCCGGCGTGATTTCGTTCCCACCCATGACGATTTCCGAAACCATAAAACCGGTTCGTCCCAGCCGACGATACTTCATTTGCTCGTGTCGATTTCGCCATTCGGCGGTGTCTTGGGCCTCGATCGGTTTGCGAGAAAGCCCAATGGCCAATGCCGAACCGGCAGTCGTTTTGAGAAATGAGCGGCGAGAGGAGTGAGATGTCATGGCGATAGTCCTCAATGGAATCGGTCGATATCGATCTTGTCGTTGTATTTCGTGAACGAGTTGCGAAATTAACTGGCAAACGTATCTATGGCATACCGGTCGATTGTTGGATTTGATCGAAGAATGAGGAAATCGTGCGCAGGATCCAAGGGACGCCAAACCAACCGGCGACCACAAGGACAATCAGGGCAACTCCTACAATGGCAACTTCTTCCATGCCGCCGGCGCGTCTGGCCGGGACGACTCGATTATTGACCACGTTGACATCCAATCCCAGATCTTCGGCCAATCGTTGATCATACTCCATTTTGCTTTTGGCGTCTGTTAGGCAAAACATCGCTTTCGAGACTTCATCAAAACTAAACGCTGGCTCGTCGGCCGATGACGACTGTGGATTCTTTTGCAAATCCTGCAGCCGCGCTTTGGCCACATCGTGGATGCGAGCAATATCGGGTTCGAAATTCTCGACGCCGATCATTTCATAGTAATTGAGAAAGAGCTCTGCAGTTTCTTCCCCCGGTGTCGGAATCGTCTTAATCGGAATCGTGTCTTCGATGCTGACCGGTTTGGTGCTTTCCTGACTAGCGGGAGCACTCGTCATTTCTTCTTGCATGCGCTGCATCTCCGCGGCCATCCCCGCGGTTATGTCAACAGTTTCGCCCGAGTGCTTCTTTTCGCGGTAGGTCAGCTTCAGCGTTCCGATCTTCAGGACGTCGTTATCTCTGAGCAAATGCGGTTCGAGCACTCGTTCACCGTTGACGAATGTGCCCGCCCGGCTTGTGACATCTTCGACGACCCAGCCTTGTTCTGTGGCAGAAAGCGAAGCATGCAGCCGGGAAACCTCCTGATGAAACGGAAAACAAAGATCGCAGCCCTCGGCCCGGCCGATCAATATGCGCTCTTTCAAAAGCGGTTTTTCAGCGGCAACGCCATCGTCAATGAATGTCAGGACTGATTGTCCGTCCAGCTTCGAATTCATATTAGCTGACCTTAAGTCTGCCAGTTTTATTGTGCAACAAAAGCGAGTTCTGGTTGCGATATGACGCTGCTATCCTACTCAATTGTGACGTGATCAGCACGTCGGTTGATCATAACTGCTTTCATCATTGGCCTTCAATCGTCCAAATTATTGCATTGGCTGCAAGTAGCTTATACATGTGGAATTGACCACAAATTCGCCACGGAGCTGGTGTCTCGCTCCGATTAACGTGCTCAGGCACTGCCAAAGCAGGTTTTTGACTGCAGCCAAAGATAAACGACATAAAGTGCGGGTCAACGCATGCGACTGGACTTCGCGACCACAGTGTGTGGGTGACGTCGCGGAATAGTCGAAACTGTTCGCCGAGGTTCGTTACAATTCGGAAGCAACAATCTGTTCGCCGCGAACAAAGATTGGCCCTTGGGTCCTCACAGCATTGGTGGTGATATGCCAACCGACATGAAGATCGATTACGTAGAACTGCCCGCACGTGATTTTGGCAGCGTTCAAACGTTTTACGAAAACTGTTTCGGCTGGAAATTTACCAGTTACGGGCCTGAGTACCTCGCGTTCACGGATGGGAAGCTGGATGGCGGATTCTATCGCTCGGAATTGAAGTCCAGTACCGAAACCGGGGCGGCGCTGGTAATACTTTATGCCGAGAACTTAGAAGCCATTCAAGAGGTCGTACTGGCCAACGGCGGATCGTTAGTGCGTGAAATCTTTTCTTTTCCTGGTGGGCGCCGGTTTCAATTCGCCGATCCGAATGGGAATGAACTTGCGGTTTGGTCTGATCGGTAGCGTTGCGAGATTGTAGGAAATCATGTCGTCCACGGAAGATCGCCACAAGCGGTATCCTGGTGGCGTCATCTTCGACCTCGGCATTGCGATGATCAGCACAGACTCATGAGTTGCAGAGGCATTGGCGACATCGCCGATTCACAATTCATGAAGAATGCGACCTACTGCTCAGCGATTTCCGGCATCACACCGAAAATACCGGCCAGTTCGAGCAGCAGTCGTTGCGGAGCACTCAAATCCGCACGTTGCTTAAGGACCGAGCGAGCCAAGGCCGGTTTGTCGGTAATCAGGCTGTCAACGCCACGACCAATCATTGTCGACATCGTGGGAGCATCGTTGACCGTCCAGACGTAGACTTGTTGTCCGCGGTCGTGTGCCGACTGAACAAAACGGCGATTTGCAAAGCCGGCATTGATTGCCAAAAAATCGGCGTTGATTTTGTTGAGGTCGCCTGCAGAGACGGATAGCAACAATCCGACGGTCCAACCGGGTCGCAGGGCCTTTACTTTTTCGACAGCATCGAGTTTAAGCGACATCAGGACGACTTCATCGGCCATGTTGTGTGCTTCGACGATGTCGATGACACGCTGCTCCAATTGTTTATCGTGACCGTAGTATTTCAGTTCGATGTTCACACGGGCCTGACCTTTACAGGTATCGAGGACTTCCGCCAGTGTGGGAACTCGTTCGTTTCTGAATTGCGGCGCAAACCAACTGCCGATATCAATGTTTTTCAGGTCGGCCATCGTGGCATCCCAAATCTTCAGGCTGTTGCCTGCGACTTTCATAAAGTCGCTGTCGTGGAAGACGACGACTTCGTCATCGGCTGTCTCTTGAACGTCGATTTCGATCCAGTCTGTTCCGTCCGCAATTGCCTGCTTGACCGCGGCCATCGTGTTTTCCGGCGCTGCGGCAGACGCGCCCCGGTGGGCGGTGATTTCGGTATGGTCTTCCAGTCGCACCGATTCAATTGCAGCGACGCCGATGATGGCCGCGACAAGGAATCCGATGACAGCCGTGCTGATCACACGTCCGCGGGTAAAGCCGCGGACCGATGCAGCTTCCTCATCAGTCAAATTGAGCCGGGAGACATCAAGCTCACCCTCCGTCCCGACGTGCTGATAGAGGTTAAAGAGAATGGCTGCGAATGCGGTAGTGCTTAACAAGTTGACGGCCAAGTTAGAAATCGTCCACAGCAATAGCATGATTCCCAAGACAACCACCATGAGAGACAACGATTCGGTCGCATGCGGTACGGTGAGTTGGCCCACAAAAATCACAATTGAACTCGTGACTGAGGAGACGACCATGGACGCGACCGCCCAGCCGACCACCCACTTTACTAAAAGTTTGCGCTGGCCGACCGTTCGTCCAGCACTAACTCGCAGTGAGTCCGACGCACCGCGACCTTCGAAGAGGACAATTGGCAACGCAAAGAACCAGCCGGTAATCAATCGCAGGAGGACTGCCAACAATCCAGCGACGATGATACCGCCGATACCAATCGCGATGAGAAATTCGGGCGGCTTTTCCTTCAGATAGAAATTGATATCGTGCTCGCCGAGGAGCAGTGAGTACGTTAGCCCTGCGGCCAGCAGAAAAGGGGCCACCGCCAGTAAGACGATCGCTAGCAACCTCGCTGCCAACTTGACAACCGGACGACCGTGCGCGACTGCGAATTTCAGTGCGTCGAGAACCGTTAAGCGTTTCGCCGTGGCAGCCGCAGCCAGAATTCCCATTAAGGCAGCCTGTTCCAAAGCCGCGACACCCAGCCAAAGTCCCCCAACCACAACGAAACATAACCAACCGATAGGCCCCAGAAAAAAGAACAAGATGTCCTGATCTGCCAATACCGAACGGCCGGACAGTGAGATCAACGTACGAAACAGGACTCCAACAAGTGGCGTCAGTACAATGAATGCGATGATCTTATAAGCGACATCGGTTAACGCCAGGACTTTCCACGATTGTGCGAAATGCGCGACCGTTGTCCTTAATAGCGAGTGGCTATTCATGGCCAGATTCTATTTCAAGATGGAATGACCGCTGAGATGTGAAGCAGGACTACTGACGAGAGGAGAGGTGAAAGGCTTGTACTCCTGACTCAAGAATAGGAGTTTGCTCTCTGAATTGGAAATCGATGAAACGAATTTGAGGGCCCGATTTTCAGAAAATGGTTGATTGGTTTGATGATGTGTCGTTTCTGCTCGAACAACGATTGACATTTCCAACTTGAAACGGCCCGGCGTAATTCGTCAGGTTCAAGAAATCCAGCCAGTTCCACCGCCACGGCCGGATCACTCACTGTCAGCGATCAATTCGAGACACGACTGGTCCTTCCAAAGAATTTGCGACCGGTTGTGTCGCCGCTGTGGCTACTTGTCGCTGATGCGGTACAGCGCCGCATCCGTACGAATCAGCAGGTCTTGCTCGACAACCGCCGGTGATGCCAGGCTGCGTTCGTTGAGCTGGTTGACGGCCACCTCCTTCGGTTCCCCGGATACATCGAGGATCGTGCAAACGCCGTCTTCGCTTAGCAGGTAGAGGTTTTTTCCTACCAGAATGGGCGACGCTGAGAAATTTCCGCCGATGCGTTCGGTCCACAGGACCTTTCCGGTTTGCGCCTCAAAGCAACTAGCGATGCCTTTGTCACTGATCATCGCGATTTTTCCGTCGTAACCAATCAGCGAAGGAGTTTTGGGAATGTTGCGTTTTGATTGCCAGACCAAATGTGTTTTCGTCACATCGCCACTGCCGGTTGGGTCGATCGCCAAAATACTCGGTGTGTCGTAGCCGGTGCATACAAACACAAGGCCGGATTCGTAAATCGGCCGCGGGATGACCGAATAACCGTCATACGAAAGCCGCCAATGTTCCGCACCCGTTTGGGGATCGACACTTTGGACGACGTTGCTTCCAGGAAGAATCAATTGCCGCCGGCCGTCTGTTTCAATCACCAAAGGTGTTGCGAACGAGAATTGCCTGTCAACTATGGCGTCGCGCTCAGTTTGCCATGCGACCTGTCCCGTGGTCTTATCGAGTGCAGTGATGACGCTAATATCTCTGCCGTCGCGTGAGAAAATCAGCAGATCGTCGACAATAGCGGGGGATCCGCCGTTCCCGTGAACAGGTGGGTATTTCAGCGATTCATTCTTCCAGACGATTTCTCCTTCCAATGTTGTGCAGGACGTACCCTGGTGGCCGAAGTGCACGTAAAGATGTTTACCATCACAGACCGGCGTGGGACTCGCGTGCGAGTTCTTGCTGTGAATTTTTGGAGCGTCGGCATCCTGCGTAAACAGTGAGACCTGATTTGTCAGCTTGCCAGTTTGGACATCCAATATGAGCAATGCCAAATCGTATGTCGTTTTCGGGGCATTGTTATCAGTCGGTATGGCCGCTGTCAGGTAGATCGCACCTCCAACGACGATTGGGCTCGACCAGCCCTCGCCTGGCAGTTCAGTGCGCCAGCGAACGTTTTGTTCTGGCGACCACTCCGTTGGAAGGTCGATACCGGTAACAATTCCGTCTTTGGTTGGTCCGCGAAACTCGGGCCAATCAGCACGAAGAGTTCCGGTCGAGCACACCAATAGGCAAACAGCGACAACGAGTTTCAGTGGCATAATTCTTCTCACGGATTGCTTTCGTTTCGAAGTCTGGCGCGAGGCACCCGATTGGTGGCTGCACCGTTCGGTTTTCGGGAACTCTGACTTCCGTTGGGTGACCGAATAGGCCGGATTCCACGACCAAAAATGATTCGATCGGATTTTGTAGCACTGCCAGATGTCACCCGGCCAGTGTTGGTTTGACATACCTTAGTGAATCATCGTCCGGCAGATTTTGCAACCAGTCTGCCTCATGCCTCCAGCTGTGTTCCTGGTTTGGAATCCGCGAGTCAATTCCGCTGGGCGTTGAGAAGTGCCGCCGGACTAAGTCCTTAAGGATCGATCGATTCCGCCAGCTCCTGAAACTGCTGGAGCCCCTCCCAGGCGATGCGTTGGAGATCGGCTTTGTCTTTCGCGTTAAATTTCCGAGTGATCGGTCCGCCGTCACGATCCCGGTCCTTGTGTTTGTTTTCCAGGAATCGAATGTCCGTCACCGAGTCAATGGGCAGCCCTTCGGGACTACGGTCAAACAAGGCAGCATAAAATGTGCAAGCGGTCAGATAGGCCAAGGTCTGATTCAAATGCGCGTCGTTCACGAATCGCAACGTCAAGTCGGGCCGTTCGGTTTGGCAGTGCAGGGCGACGAGCGACATCGGCACGACCGTGGCGTCGATTTTCTTGCCGAGCGCGGCCATCATTTTCGCCTTTGTGATGATTGGCTCGCGATCGGGCGGCGCAGTGAGTGGTTCGGCGTTCTGTGTCGTCGGCGTCGTTTCATACAGCACGACTCGGCCGCCCTGCGTTTTGATCAATTCGGCAAACTTGGGGGCGTATTCGACATACAGGGAATCATCGCCTGTTAAGTCATCGCGGTAGGACTGCAACACAACGATGTCCCACTTTTTTCGTGGAGCATCGAGCGACTTGAGGAGTTCTCGTTGGCGTCCGATGGCCGCCTTCGCATATCGATTGGTTGGATCTTTGGCCAGCTCTTCCAACGAGGTGATCGTGGCCTGCACTTCGTCTGCAGAAAGCGCCGCAATCTTCACGAAGTTCTGTGAGCCCAATTGCCAATGGTCGACTAATCGGCGACCGCCATAGATGACCCCGGAGACATCGAACTGCAGTTCCTGGTGACCGGCTTCCGCCATCGACTTGATGACCTGAGCCAGATTGTGCCGAGCCGTGTAACTGTTGCCGATGAATAAGACGTTGAGAGATCTTTGCTCGGCCGCTGAAGCGGAATTTGGTAGCGTCAGAAGTAATCCACAAACGGCGAACGTAAATGCAAGAAGCACCGGCACGGCGAAATGACGAATTGTCATGTTGTGATGACCTTTATTGATAAGGTGATATAACTAGGGAGCAGCGCCCAACGAACGTATGTACTCGAACAAGTCGGCTGCCTCTTGTGCCGTCAAATCGCTCAGTATCCGATCCGGCATGAGAGACTTGTTGCTTTTTTGCATTTGGTCAATCTCATCTGACGGGATGCGCATCATCTTGCGTTCAGCGGTTTGAATCGTGACCGCATCGTCCGTCTTTTCGGTGAGCAATCCGGTGACGACCTTCCCGTCTGTTGTGATGACGGCATATGCCGCGAACGGCTCGTCAATTTTGAGTGATGGCTGCAATACGTGCTGCAGCATCTCTGAGGGACGCTGATACTTTTTGTTGATTTCCACCAAGGTCGTACCGAGCGATTTGCTTTTGTCGCTTACATCATGGCACGCTTTGCAGCGGGCACCGTCACTGAAGAAAATCAGTTTGCCCCGTGCCGCATCTCCATCTTTGGTAAGAATCACTTGCGGATCGATATTCGCGCCCAGCCGGGCACGGCGCTGTGACTCGGGGAGAAACGTTTCGAACAATCCGCTGATATTGCTGTTGACGACTTGGTTCCCTAAGGCGACGGCTGTTTCAGTCTCTGTTGCGGAGAGCTCGCCGCCATGTAATCGTTCCAGTAGCGCCAACGATCCCTCCGTCGATTGGACAAGTGTCTGGATGGCCGAATTGCGCAGTTGTCGGTTGCTGCTTGCAAGGATTGCCAGAGCTTTTGTTTCCGCTGATCCGCCGGCAATCGGCGGTGACGGAGATCCGTCGGTCGTTTCCGCGGCCAGCGATCGAATCCAGCGGGAGACCAACGCGACCCCGGCACTGTCGACCACTTGTGAGCCGATATAGGGCATGCGAGCGTATCCGAGTTTCGACATGCGATAGGTGAGCACCGAGCGGTAGGGGTCGCCAGGAACGATGAGTTTGGCATTACGCATGCCAAACGTTCCAATGCCGGTTCCTTTGTTTGTATTCAATTTATCAAACGGTAAGTCGCGTTTGAGATAAAAAGAGACGATGGCGTTACCACCTGGATGGTGGCACATGCTGCAGTTGGCATGGAGGTACGAGCGGGCCCGGTCTTCCAAGGAATGTGACTCGTCGTGAGGATTTACCAACTTCGATGCTGTAGCCACCTGTGGTTCTTTTTGCAGGACGCGCTGAGCTGTGAGGGAAGCGAGCCGCCCTTCCAGCTGATTGGGACGGAATCCGAGCACGAATTGCGAACCGGCGTTGTGGCACAATTTGCATTCGTTCGTTGCACTGACGTGCCAGGTCCGTTCGTGGGCCTCCCCGGCGGAGTCCGCCATGTGTAGCGGGCGGTCGGCACCGATCGAGTCGACAAGAAAGGCGTCTGTTCCTTCGTCAGTCCACAAATAGCTGTACGGTCGCCATGTGCCATGTTCGTAATGCAATAGTTGCGTTTCCAGGCGGATCGGATCGGACGCATCGTCATGGGCGAGTTGTAGCTGCTTCACCAGTACCGTTCCGTCCGGAAACTGCGGCTTTCCGCCTTCGGCATCGAAACTGACAACTCCATCGCCGGGAATTGCGATCCACCGCTGGGCGTCTGCACCGTCCATCCAGCGTGGCACGCGAACATCGTAGGGAATGACTCCCGGTGCAGGTTGCAGATTTCGAAGCGACGTGAACAGTCCCGTCTCGCTGAGTCTTCGTGGGAAATCGGCCGACGTATCTGCCAGTCCCGAGGGGGACAATTCATAAACCATTCCGGTAAAGTCGTAGTCGAGGACATACAATTCCCCATCGCTGCCCTCATGGAAGCTGGTGATTCGCTGATCGGTATCGACCAGCGTTTGGTGGGTGATAGTGTCGTCGTCGTTTAACCGCACGGCCCAAATCGTCCCGGTGATGTAATCACCGTAAATAAACGATCCAACCAATCCGGGCAGTTTTTCGCCACGATACACAGGACCGCCGATGACCGAATTGGCCTCGGTGTGGGAATGGTCCTTAATCGGCGGAATGATCGGAGTCGGGCCGACTTCTACTTCACTTCGAAGGACGGCACGGGCTTCCATTACCGGCCAACCGCAATTGCCACCGCGCACGATGCGATGCACCATCTCCCAAGTTTCCCAACCGTTGTCGGCGGCGAAGACATTGCCAGTCTCCGAATCAACGCCAATCTTCCAGGGATTCCGTAGTCCGTAGGCCCAAATCTCCGGCCGCGCGCCGTCGAGGTTGACGAAAGGGTTGTCGCTGGGAACGACGTATGGTTGGTCACCGTTGCTTTGATCGACATCGATCCGCAACACGGCGCCCAACAGATCGGAAATATCCTGCCCGGTTGTCAAACCGTCCGGAGGGTTCGGTCCCGATCCATCACCGGTGGAAATATAAAGAAAACCCTCTTTGCCGAATTCCAGGCAGCCCCCGTTATGGCCACCGGTTGGCCAGGTGATGAGCACCTGTTCGCTGGTCGGATCAATTTGTGGGGGATCCTCATCCGGCATTGTGAAACGAGAGACGCGTGTTACGCCTCCATTTTCCGGATGCACATAGCACAGAAAGACGAATCGGTTTTCGAGAAACTTCGGATGAAAATCGGCATCGAACAGTCGTACATCACCGCGCGATTGTTTCGCCAAGTCGATGGCGAGTTGCGATTCTTGGATGTTGGAATCTTTCACAAAGGTAAAAACCTTACCGCCGATTTCAGTGACCAATAGTCGATTGGCGCCGGGGACCTCCTCGAGACAGCTCGGATTCTCGAAGCGGATGTTCGGGAAGGCTGGGTTGATCCGATACGGATCGGGCGGATACGGAGCACCTTGAATGTTCGATGTCGTCCAGGGCTGCCGTTGTTCGTCTCCGAGGGCCGAAATTGCGTGGTAATAAAGGAATCCGCCAACAATTAACAGCAATAGCCATGATTTCATTTCAAACCTCTCATCTTCACCTGCCAGCGGGTGATTCGGAGCGTCAGTCGTACTGAATCGATGTCCCGACCTGCGAACGATGTCCTGGAGATGTGCACTCAATTCGGTGCTGAATGCGATTCTAGAGTTTCCAGACTGGCATCGCCACTTTTCACAGTGGACAATGGTGGTTAACTTTGACCGGGCTGGTCGTCATACGCTTGGTCATACGCTTGTTCGTGTGGAGCCGTCAATGAGACAGCTCCAGATACAATTTGCACAATAGAGAATGGGAGCAGGTCACTTTTGGGCTATAAGCTGAGCAATTTCGTATTCGCGTACGCTGTGGTTTCGTTTGCCTTTGCTGCAACAGCAGTTGCGGTCGACGAGTCCGTTTCGTTCGACAGGCACATTCGTCGGATTTTGTCGGACAAGTGCTTTGTCTGCCATGGTCCCGATGCAAGCCGCCGCGAAGCGGACTTGCGGTTGGATGTCGAAGAAGTTGCCAAACAGTCGGCTATTGTTCCCGGCGACGTGGAAGCGAGTCCGCTGCATGAACGCATTCATGCGGACGATCCGGATGTGCGGATGCCCCCACCCGATTCGAAGCTGTCGCTCACAAACGATGAAAAAATCCTGCTCGATCGTTGGATTGCGGAAGGGGCCACGTACGATTCCCATTGGTCGTTTCAGCCACCCGAGCGCCCGGCGTTGCCGGATGTATCGCAAAAGAGTGGCGGAGCAATTCGAAATGGAATCGACAATTTCATCATATCGCAGCTCGAACAGGAAGGGCTTTCACCTTCGCCTGAGGCATCGCGCGAGACATTGATTCGCCGAGTCACTCTCGACGCAACTGGTTTGCCGCCGACACCAGCAGAAGTCGAGGCATTTCTGAACGACGAAAGCGAGTCGGCCTACGAGCGTGTTGTCGATCGACTGCTCGATTCGCCGCATTACGGGGAACGGATGGCGTTGGTTTGGCTGGATGCGGCCCGTTATGCCGACTCCGCTGGTTACCAGAACGATTTTCGCCGAAGCCAATGGCCTTGGCGTGATTGGGTCATTGAAGCTTACAATCGCAATATGCCGTTCGATCAGTTTACGATCGAACAACTTGCCGGCGACCTGTTAGAGAATCCCACCGATAAGCAGCGGTTAGCGACTGCATTCTGTCGCAACCATCGCATCAACAACGAAGGCGGCATTATCCCTGAAGAATGGCTTGTGGAATATGTCGCCGACCGAGTGGAAACAATGTCCACCGTCTGGCTGGGAATGACGGTTGGTTGTGCTCGATGTCACGATCACAAATACGACCCCATTCCACAGCGCGAATTCTACAGCCTGTTCGCCTTCTTTAACAACGTTCCGGAAAAGGGCAAAGATGGTTCGCTGGCACCGGAACCAAGCATGTCGGTGTACACAGCTGGGACTCGATCGCAGCACGAACAACTCATCACGCGACTTAGTTCTCTGAAGGACCGACGTAAGGAACTGAAACGTGACAAGATCAAGGCCTTCGAAAGTTGGATAGAAGGTAACTCTGACAGAATCGCTGCGCAGAAAGACTCTGGTGAGGATTTTCCACTACCGGTGCTGCACGCTCCTCTCGACTTTGCCGAGAATCGACGATTCGCCGATACCCGCCAGCCACGGAGGAATATTGCGGCTGTCGGCCGAGGCAACACTGTGAAGATTCTCCCCAATTCGGGGGTCGGAGGTGGAGTGCAGTTTGCGCAGGGTGGT
>JANQRQ010000316.1 GCA_028284485.1 Planctomycetaceae bacterium
AGTTTACTTTGCAGGCGTTCGAAATGGTCACAGGGGATTCGGCCCGGAAAGCATTCGATCTTGAAGCCGAAGGGGACGCCACCCGGCAGCGCTATGGCATGACCGAACTAGGCCAAAATATTCTGCTCGCTCGGCGTTTGGTCGAACACGGCATTACCTTCGTGACAGTGAGGATTTCGAATCCCAGTTGGGACGATCACAACCAAATCGCCAACCGCATGAAGCAGAAGGGACCGGCATTTGATCAGGGATTCGCCGCGCTGATCGAAGACTTACACACACGCGGTCTCGATCGCAAAGTGGTCGTCGTTGCGATGGGAGAATTCGGTCGGACCCCGCGGGTCAACAAGAATGGAGGCCGCGATCATTGGGGGCGTGTCATGAGCGTCGCTTTGGCCGGCGGAGGCTTAAAAACCGGCCAGGTTATCGGCAGCAGCGATTCCCAAGGAGCGGTTCCCGTCCAAAGCCCGTACCGCCCCGAAAACGTCTTGGCTGTACTGTACCGCCACTTGGGCATTGATCCTCGCCAGACGTTTACCGATAACTCGGGACGCCCCCGTTACATACTCGAGGACACGAAGCTCATTAGAGAGATCGTGTGAACTTTTGGGGCCGAGTGCCACATCGACAAAGCCGCGATGACAATGCCAGAGAAACCAAGTCAGGACTTGACCTGACTCTCTCGAAGCTTGCTGCGTGCCCGCGTTAACGTGGCTCCGATGGAATTCTCGGGAATTCCCAAGCCGTTGCTGATTTCGCGATACGACTTTCCTTCCAGATGGAACTGGCGGACAACATCGGCGTCCTGCTCGGAAAGTGAATCGAGCATTTGCTCGACTTCTTCGCGATCTTCTATGCGACTCTGCTCGAAAGTTAACGCTTGAGCCTGCTCAAGAGAGGATTGATGAGCGGGGACATGGCCGAAAGCCTCTGCCATGCGTCGCCGGGCGATCTCGCGAGCGACAATTCGCCGAGCGATGACCGTCAAGTAAGTCGCCAGCGAGCTACGGCCGCGGAACTGCCGCAATACCGAGTAATCGTCCGAAAGTAGTCCAACGAAGACTTCGGCGCAAAGATCGTCGACATCATCTTGGGAGAGTCGAACGCTACGGGCGTGCGCTGTGTGGTTGATGACGTGGATGAACAGTCCGATGAAACGGTCCACAAAGTCCTTCCACGCACCTGGCTCACGGTCCAGACAACGTTTCAGCAGGTTGCGGTCAACTTCCGTCAGGGCCACAGCCGATTACTCCTGGCCGGTCAACAACATAAGTTTTCAACGGACGCAAATCAGTGATTTCAGCCGATCACCAACCTCGTCCCTATTAAACCACGAATCTTGATGCTCGTTCCGCGTTATTTTAGACCGTCTTCCCGTTTCGTCTTCTCTCTAATTTAGTCCCAATTAAAATACGAGGCAATACGGCTTGATGTTGGGACCTGTTAACGCTTATTTGCTAAAGACTTGCGTATCTGTCTCAATCTCAGAATTCGGGGCGAAATCATCCGTTCAGCAGACTTGACACTCTGTTGTGCCAGCACTAAGATTCGGCGAACGCAAACCGTGCATATTTCGTGCTTTGCGGTTTGCAACTGGCTCAAATTGACGTGAACCGCCCATTCGATACGTTCGTTCACTGACTTGTCATATTTCTTTATCGGAATGCTCGTGGGGCGAAATCCAGCATCCTTTCGACCGATTGTGTCGAAGCATGTTTGAAGCCGTCCAAGTGGCGACAGGTCGTTAAGGCACTTGGCCAGGATGGTTCATGTCTGATGGCTGTTTAAGTTGTTATTGTCACTCGCGGACACTGTTAATCGGGCTGTGTTAGGCCGGCTTTCAGGAGGTTGAAAGAGCACCATGACTCACGTTGTTGCCGAACCTTGTTTCAATTGTAAATACACCGATTGTGTTGTCGTTTGTCCCGTTGAGTGTTTTTACGAAGGCGAGTCGATGCTCTACATTCATCCGGACGAATGCATCGACTGCGAGGCTTGTGTACCGGAATGCCCCGTTGAGGCGATCTTCCACGAAGATAATCTGCCTGAGGAGTGGGCAGCCTATACGGAACTTAATGCCGAACTCGCACCTCAGTGTCCCGTACTGACGGAAAAGAAGGAACCGCTGGCCGATTCCTAATCGATCGGGTGACCGATTCTTGCAGTTCGTCACGCAGGGGTCTCATTGGCAGCATATGATCTGATGTTGGGTTGCGCGCAGCGGCGACGCCGTAACAGCAGTCGACATTGGCGTGACCCGAGGCGCTGCTGCCTAACAATGTTCACCAACGCGATGAACTGCGCAGCATCGGTACGCCACAATCGGGATATCGAGCGTCAAAGGATGGCCAACGTCACTCAATAGCGCCGCATTCCCGGTTCGACCTCGACGGCCCAGCGATCAATTCCCCCGGCCATGCTGCGGACATTCGAAAACCCATTTTGCCGTAGCCACATTGTAACCTGCAGACTTCGTGCGCCATGGTGGCAGTAAACAACGATTTCGTCGTTGCGAAATCCTTCAAGCTCCTCTGCGCGCTGTCCCAGTTCGCTCATAGGAAACAATTGCGCCCGTTCAATGTGCACCAGTCGAAACTCGTCTGTTTCGCGGCAATCCAAAAGAACGAACGACTCTTCGGCATCGAGCTTGGCCTTAACGTCCGCACAACTGACTTCCAAGTCATTTGTTTTTGATGGTGAATTCATCGAAAACCACGCATAATTAACGAATAAACTCGGGCTGAGAATATTTCAAGAAACGCATTCTACCTGGCACTGGAATTTCGGTCCATTCGCCGAGCAAAGCATTAGTAACATGATCGAAATCAACGACTCACTCACAGCAGAGGATTTTGGCGGGCCACTCGAGCGATTATGGAGTGTTTCCGCATCCAAGGTTCTTTCTATTGAAGAAACGTGCACACCCGAATTCGGCACTCCAGTATTTACTGTCGATGGCAGGTACGTTGCACAAGGCTGGACCGAATGGACACAGGGATTCCAATTCGGATCGGCAATTCTACAATTCGACGCAACCGATGATCGGCAGTTCCTGACCATTGGCCGCGACAATACGATCGCCAGAATGGCTTCGCATGTCACACACACCGGAGTGCACGATCACGGATTCAACAATGTCAGCACCTATGGCAATCTTCGCCGGTTGATGTTGGAGGGCCGAATCGAACCCAACGAGCGAGAGTTGGACTTTTACGAGTTGGCGCTGAAGTCATCTGGAGCCATTCAGGCATTGCGTTGGAGCAATACCATTGATGGTGACGGATACATCTATTCCTTTAATGGTCCGCATTCATTGTTTAGCGACACGATCCGGTCGTTGCGAGCGTTAGCCTTGGCTCACTCTCTTGGCCATCGCCTGATGGGAGAGAACGATGAACCGATCTGCTTGCTGCAGCGGCTCGTCCAGCATGCTCGAACAACCGCGCAGTACAATGTTTACTATGGCACTGATCGCGATACGTACGATTTGCGCGGGCGCGTTGTTCATGAAAGTATCTTCAACACCAACGATGGACGTTTCCGCTGCCCAAGCACACAACAAGGATACTCACCATTCTCAACTTGGACACGGGGCCTGGCTTGGATCATGCTGGGCTACGCCGAACAATTGGAGTTTCTCGACACATTGGCGGACAGCGACCTGAAACCTCTCGGCGGCCGGCAGGCGATTCGCCAATTCATGCTCGATGCCGCAAAGGCCAGCAGCGATTTTTACATCACCGAAACTCCGGCCGATGGTATCCCGTACTGGGACACCGGAGCGCCAGGGCTCGCGAGTATGGGAGACTATAAAGATCGTCCTGCAGAACCATTCAACGATTTTGAACCGGTCGACAGCTCGGCCGCAGCGATCGCATCGCAAGGCCTCCTACGATTGGGCCGCTATCTTAAGCCAACGGACCCCGCAGCTGCACAAAACTACTGGCAGGCTGGCCTAACCGTCTTGAGGACACTGCTTGACGAGCCATATCTGGCGATCGAGGAATCGCACCAAGGGCTGCTCAAGCATTCGATTTACCATCGCCCCCGCGGTTGGGACCATATCCCCGCGGGCTCGAAAATACCGTTTGGCGAAGCCTGCATGTGGGGAGATTACCATCTGAGAGAAGCGGCTTTGCTGCTCGAACGGCTGATTCATGACAGTCCTTACTACAGTTTTTTCGCACCAATTGATGCCGATTGAACGGCTCCGTTGAAGCCACTGCCCATTTCTTGGAACCAGATTTTTCAACAATCAGCACGATTGAATCGCGACAACTGACAGGAGAAACCATTGACGGATTCGAACGTGGCACTTGTCACCGGCGGAACACGTGGAATCGGGCTGGGTATCGCCCTGCAACTGGCTGACAGCGGTTTCTCACTCGCTGTGAATGGTGTTCGGGCCGAGGCCGATGTGGAATCGTCTTTGGAAGCCTTGCGCAGTCGCGGATGCGACGTCATCTATTGCTGCGGTGATGTCGGCCAACGGGACGATCGGCAGGAGATCATCGATAACATCAGAAACCACTTTGGCCGGCTCAATGTGCTCGTCAATAATGCCGGAATTACTTCACCGGGGCGCAAAGACATCCTCGAGGCCGACGAAGATTCGTTCGATCGTGTATTCGGCATTAATCTGAAAGGCCCATTCTTTCTGACTCAACTCGCCGCCAACTGGATGATTCGGCAAAAAGAGTCCGATCCCAAATTCTCGGCATGCGTGATTAATGTTTCGTCCGTATCGGCACAAATCGTTTCGACCAATCGTGGCGACTATTGTCTCACGAAGACAGCCATCGGCATGGCGACGCGTTTATGGGCCGTGCGGCTGGCTGAGTTCGACATCCCAGCGTACGAGGTTCAGCCGGGGATCATTCAAAGCGATATGACTGCCGGCGTGACCGAGAAATATGACAAGCTGATCTCGGAAGGGTTAACTTTAGAGCGCCGCTGGGGAACACCGGAAGACGTCGGCCGTGCAGTGGCGATGCTGGCTCGCGGCGACCTCCCTTATGCCACCGGACAGGTTCTCAATATCGATGGCGGAATGATGATTCGCCAAATGTAAAGTGCCGATTCGATTCGCAGAGGCTGTGCAAGACCGCTCAAATGCCCTCGAACCGGTTGCGGCCCTCGACAAGTGTCCGCATCTTCCGATCGGCGACCGAGCGCTGCAGCATCCAGAATCCGCAATCTGGATGAATCCACTTCACACGGTCGGCCCCCAAAATATCAACGGCACTTTCAATTCGGCGAGCAATCTCGTCTGGAGTTTCGACTTCGTTGTCCTTGATGTCGACCAAGCCGACGCCAAGTGCGATTGATGATTTCAAATCGCGAAAGACTTCCAGCTCCTCGTATCCCCGGCGCGCAAATTCCAGCACCAGGTGATCGCATTCCAGCTCGTTGAAGAATGGCATCAATTCCCGAAACAAGCCTGTTTGAATCGACTGACCGCCGTAATTGCCGAAGCATAAATGTACGCCCTTTTCGCCCGTGGCAGCTTCCAGCACTTTGTTGATTCCGCGCGCTGCGATGCCGCAATCGTCAGGGGAACCGGGAAGATTGGCTTCATCCACCTGAATGACCGAAGCATCGATGCCCGATAGTTGTTGTTTGAGGACTTCAGCAATCGACATCACCAGTTGTTCGAGACCGTTGTAGTGCGTATCGACCAAAGTTTTTGCCAGCATGTACGGGCTGGTGACTGTAAACTTAAGCGGCTGCGCTGTGAGACCTTTCACGTTGTTGTAATCGTCGCCGAGATTGAGAGTCCCTTCGCCGATTGCTCCACGCACGATGCCTGCCGGTTTGGCCCGGAACGACATTCCCGATTGGGCCCGGAACTTTTGCAAGTCTTCCCGCCCGAGAGTCGGGTCGATGCCGCTCATGGGGCGGACGAAGTAGTCGATCATCCCGTTCGTATCGGGATGATTCACGTCGAACCGCGATAGTTCGCCGTCTGAGATGACATCGATGCCGGCCAACTCTTGAGACTTCATGACAACCAATACGGCGTCGCGAAGCGTACTCGCATTGGGAACCACCGCAAGCCATGCGGGGACCGGATAACTGCCGACCACTGTTGTCTTTATTTGCGATGACATTTACTTCTCTCGGACCCACGACCTCGGCGACCAGTTCTTAAACAGCATATCAAAACCAATTTGACAGAGGAGCATTTCAAGGTCCTTTTTTCCAATCGACGACGCCGGTCAACCCCCCGTGCCATGACCATCGACCGGAGGCCATTGGCAATTCCTTCGGTCACTCGTCTTGCCAGGCATCGATTGGGGAGAACTGCTCGACGTCCAACTCGAATCCGACTCCCAACGGCGCGTCAATGACCGTATCGAGCCGCAGAACTCCTTGATTGATTTTCAGGCATGGCCATTCACGAGGCCCTTGGTGGTACAAATCGGCATGGGCTTCCAATACTTGCTGATGCACCAAACGGGGAAAGGCGGAAAGACCCGCGAAATAGTGGTGCCCATTTCGCTCGACACTATTGACTCCGAGTGCTGCCGCGACAGCAAGATCCTGAAGCAATGCGACAGGACCGATATTGGCAAGGTCTTCGCCGCTCATAATGTATTTGGCCGATGGCTGTCCCCGTCTCAAGAATTCCAAAAGGCATGCCGCAAACACCCCTTTGAACACGCCTTTACAATTCTTGTGGCTGGTGCCGTTGTAACCAAGTTGAACAGCCTGTTTGATGCTTTCGATTTCCGCATCGGATTCGTCAATGATGATCGGCGGCCGATTGGACCAATCCGTCAATCCAGATAACATGTCCTCGTCGAGGGCCATCTCACGATGAAATGGTTGTTCCACAAACATCAATCGGTCGAATACAAAAGCCACCGACTCCGTTTTGGAGAATCGCTCCCAATAATCCTGGAAAGTTCTCAAGGATCGAAACTGTTCATTGCCATCCAACGTCAACAAGAAACCGTTGTTTTCGCGAGAGGCAAGAACACCGGTAACCTGTTGCAAACGATCTATGTCTTGCTCGATATCGCCGGACAGCTTCACCTTAAGATGCCGAAGCCCATACGTATCGATGCATGCCGCCAACGATTGTGGCAACCCATCATTCAACCGGTCGTTTGCGGGAATATCAGAATCGACCAAGGGGTCGGCCATGCCGACGGTATGCCGTGCAATCACCGTGCGTAACGAGGCTTTCGGAAGCAACTCTGCCGGCGTCAGGCCTGCCAAACGCGAATCCAGCGCATCCAGCCGGATCCCAAGGACGTTTTGACGAACGGCCTTCTCAAATGACATATCGTTTAATTTGCAGACTGCCTCAATTAGCCCTCGCTCAACAAAGGTCGCCCCGAAGTTGCTCAGCAGTGGCGGTAGCCTGCGAAGTTTTCCCCACTCCAACTGCCGATCGTAGAGTTCTTGCCACAAATCGAACGCCGTCTCCGCCGACATGCCCCGCGCAACCTCGAGCGCGTGTTGCACGACATCCATCATTTCACGGACTTCTTCCCCTATCGGCTTTTCAGCAACCTTCGTGAACCACTTCGGCGGAAGGTGATCGGCTGAAACGCCGGTGAATTCTTCACCATCGACACGTACCACGACCCGCACGAACAGATGTGGTGCACGTGTCATGGTCGCAATGCCATACTTAAATGGCATGCGTGTGTCTAATTCGATGACGAAGGCATCTGCTTGCAGGATCTGAACCGGCATGAATTGTCACTTTTTGTACGGTAGGTGTACTACACATTCAGTATTTGGGGCTCATCACCGAACGTCGTCAACAGCAGGCGGAGAGTACCAGCAGAATCGTTGACCTTGGCATTACTGATTTCGCCAGCCATCGTTGCCGATTAACCGAACGCAATCTCGGGAACTTCCCACCAACGATCCAGTTTCAGATCGGCCGCGATAACCCTGGCAGCATTGTAACCACACAACCCGGTAATGTTCCCTCCAGGATGTGTACTCCCGCCGCAGAGATAAAGCCCCGGAATCGGTGTTCGATACTCACCGGCCCCCGGAAACGGGCGATGAAAACCAACCTGGTCATTCGCAAACGAGCCGATAAGCAAATCTCCCTGATGCATATTCGGCAACGTTCGTTCCGTATCGAGTGGGGATCTGGCGAACCAATTCAACACGTTGTCATCTGTGAGATTCGGCGCATAGCAGCTCCATTTTTTTAGCATCTCACGCCCATGTTCGTCCGATAACCGATCCCAGTTTCTCGGATCGCCGTCGATTTCATACGGCAACTTTTCCCACATAAACGCTGTATGCATTCCGTCAGGTGCCTGTGTCGGATCGAAAACAGTTGGGCACGTGCCCCACATGACGGTATCGGGAATTCGCCCTTGCTCGTGTGCGGCCACGATTTGCTCAAACTGTTCAAATCGCTCTAACCCGAGTATCACCATAAAGGCGTCGTTTAGTTCCGGTGACGTCTCGGCGGCAGCGTATGCCGGAGGTTCTTTAAGTGCCAGGTTGAGTGCAAATAACGGCGCCAACAGGTTGTATTGAAATCGGCTTGCCTGACTTCGGAGACGTTTCGGTGCGTCGTCAGCATCTATCAAGCCACAAAACGTTTGCTGCGGATTCAGCCCCGACGCAATAAAGGCATCAGAGTGGATGCGATCGCCATTCGATAACTCGATGCCAATCGTCTGGCCATTTCGTACAAGGATGGACGACAATGAAACGCCGAGAAGAACTTCGCCGCCGTGCTCCTCGATGTCGCTCACGATTGCTTCCGCCAGCCGAACGGAACCACCTCGGCACATCTGCGCCATATGTTCGCTTGCCAAAAGCGCCGGAATCGAGTGCCCAAAGCCCTTCAATCGCAAATCGACTTCACGCAACCCATTAAAGAACAGCAGCCCGGCGCGCACCACGTCGCTTGTGAACTCTGATTTTACAAACTCCAATGGAGAAAGTTCCGAGACGGACTGCAGCAAACGCCCTTCAGGGGTCTGGTCGAGCCACCGCCTGCGATCGTCGGGTGGCAACGGAGGCGACTGTGCTTCCGGACGCAAAATCTTTTCGACGACTGGCTGAAAGTCGTCGCGCCACCGGCGCAACGATTGTGCATCAGTTGGAGAGAATTCGGCAAACGAATCGCAGGTGCGTTCAAAATCGGTCCACCATTGCAGCGAACGCTTGTCTTTAAGAATCATCGCGACGTTGAGCTCTGGCTCGACATATTCCGCGCCGTGCCTGGCGAGTTCCAGATCGACAAACCAAGGCATCGCGGTCAACGCACGATGAAAGAATGAATGTGTATTGTGATGAAAGCCAGGAAGACTTGGATTCTCGACGGTTGTCAAACCACCGCCCGGAACGGACGCGCAATCGACGGAAAGAATGTCCAATCCGCAGCGGCACAAATAGGCTTGCAGGATCAAAGCATTATGGCCTGTGCCCAGGATTATCCCGTCGTATCGATGCCGATTCGCCATGTTGTGACCAGAGCCCAGGAAATCGAATTTCCGCTTTGTCTGACTGATCCTATTTCATGAGCGAGACGAGCCCAAGTCCCGCGGCAAGAGTTGTCGCCCGCAGTCGATCGCCGGCACCCGTTGGCCCTTGGATCCAGACCGCAAGATGGCCACGGCGACAATTTCGTCAAAACTGAAAAAATCGGACCGTTTTCATTTGCCATTTCGAGCCATCAGGTGTAAATTCAGTCCCAGTTGTGGGTTTTTCGCCCAATTGCTCTTTAAAAACTTGTTGAAAATGGGATTTTGACCCAGTACGATGGGCTAACGAAGCCTGCAGCACGAGCTACGCACCTTTGCCATTCCGTCGCGGTATCCACCGAAAATGCCCTCCGAGCCTTTCATTACCGGAGAACTGAAACGCACAATCGACGACCGATTTCGTGTTTCATTGCCAGCCGAAATGGCGGAAGCTGTTTCTGATGCAAATGGGCAGGCCATTTTGACCAAAGAACGCTATGGTTGCATCAGTGTTTGGAAAGCGGAGGAGTGGCAAAAACGTCTCGACGATGGCGTGTCGTTGATTCGGCAAAAGATCGAAACCGGCCGGATGTCGAACCGATGGTCAGAGGTGCAGCGTCTGGGAAGGTTGCTGTCGACTCGTCATCGCACCGTCAAATTGGCGAATCGTTCTCGGCTGCTCATTCCGGAAGGCTTTCGAGAATTTCTCGACGTGAAGCCCAATCAAGAAGTCATGCTGGTGGGGGCCGTCATCTGTATTGAGATATGGAACCCTGAAGCTTGGTTGGAGACTCTTCGCCAAGATATGCCCGAGTTTCAGCACTTGCTTACAGACTTGAGTAGCTGAAATCTTGTCGGGGCTCGACTTCATTCAAAATCCCGTTCGCCCGATCTCGTTGTCCAGCAGTATTGCTGGAATTCTCGCCACCCATGGCCCGGAACGGATTGGAAAAGCGACGACTCATTCAGTATCCACTTGACCCAGCCTCCAACGGCTCTCAGGCACCAGGGAAGGACCGTTGGCATGGATGCCGCTTTTCTTTTCCTTCCGGGCGTTTTTTATGCGCTTCGCAATGACGCCAAACAGACCGTCTGTGGACATTGACGTTTGTCCCAAAAGCCGCTGTTGCGCATTGAGAGTTTACGGTCAAGGACTTAACCGGGAAATGTCGTTAACACCCGGTGCATTTCCTCGACCGTCGTTTCCCCACGAAGAACTTTTAGAGTGGCGCGCTCTTCCAACGTTTTCATTCCCTTCGAACGTGCCAGCTCCATCAGTTCTGCTGGTGCCTTGTCTTTAAGGATCGCGTCACGCACCTCGTAGTCAACACCGAGAATCTCGAAGACTCCGGTCCGCCCCAAATAGCCCGTTTGAAAACAGGCGTCGCACCCCGTTCCCCGCGACAACTCGACCGAGTCGGCCTCGTCCGCACTGAGTTTGAGCAACGCGGCGGAAGATGCATCGGGGTGATAGGTTTCCAGGCAATGCGGACAGGCTTTACGCAGCAACCGTTGCGAGATAATGGCCTGCAAACTGTCCCCAATGAACATGGGCGGAACGCCGAACTCGCGAAATACGTCGATCGTTGACACCGAATCACTCGCGTGAAGCGTGCTGAGTACTGTCACGCCAGTGAGTCCGGCACGAACGCCAATATGCGCCGTTTCGGGGTCACGAATTTCACCGACCATCATGACATCGGGATCTTGGCGCAATACACCGCGAAGTGCCTCGACAAATCCGAATTGGATCTTCGAGTCAACCTGCATTTGATTAACGCCCGGCAGTCGGCGTTCGACAGGATCCTCGATGGTGACGAGACTTTTCGTCGGCTCGTTCAATAACCGCAGACAAGCATACATGGTCGTGCTCTTGCCGGAACCAACGGGGCCGACACTCAATATGACCCCATAGGGGATGCGGACGTGGCCTTCGAGCACTTCGACTTGATCCGGTTCGAGCCCCAATTCTTCAAACGTATTGAAGCTGGAGACATCGGGCATCAGTCGCAGGACGAGGCGTTCGCCATAAATCGTCGGGGCGCATCCCAACCGAATATCGCGACTTTGTTTCATGACCGTATTGGAAAAGTGACCGTCCTGCGCAAAGCGCCGCTCGGTGATGTCCATATTGGCCATCAGCTTAAGGCGGGAAATGACATGCGAACGCATTTCTTCAGGCAGGTCGACAACGTCATGCAGCATCCCATCGACCCGCAAACGAACTCGTAGCCCATTCTCTTTCGGATCGAAATGGACATCGGTCGCCCTCAACTCGAAGGAGCGTTCCAATAGAAGATCAACTAACGGCCCTGTTCCTACAACGCCGACGAGTTCTCGTAACTCCTCTTGCAGGGCCTTTTGACGAATGTCTTTGGCCATCACATGCTCCCCTATCGAATCTTCGCTGTCTTGTTCATCGATGCCATTGAGCCGTCACAAAACTGCCACTTCAAATCGAATCGATCTGTCGTGTAAAACGTCTGTTTCCCCATCTGATATCAAGCCGATGCTACTGCGAGACTGCCAGAGATCCGGCAACCGCACACGACACAGCGGCAACTATTACGATGATACAAAGGAATCGTTTCCAACCGCGATAGGTCGTCGCACCGAGAGTTCCCAAAACCAATGCTGCCGAAGCGCTCGCAAAGGAACCGACCAGTAGATACTTCTTTGGAAGCTCCAATGTGTCATTGAAAAGCAGCGAAACAATGACTGCTTCGCTGGCAAATGCCACAATGGCAAACAGCAATGTCAGAAAACCCTTACCTCGATCGGCCGCAGGTTTTTTCCCGAGTGCACGAACCGCATCGTCTCGATCGGTGACGACCGTCCAGACCGTTGTCAATCCGGCGATCTCAAGGACTTCCAAGACCATCGGATCAGTGTTGTGGACAACCATCTTGCCGTTGGATGCATTGATCGATTTCCATAGTCGAACGATCAGGGCGACGACGGCACTTCCCATAAAACTCAGCAAAGTCAGATCGACCAGGAAGGCCGGCCTATCCGCTTCAGCCAGTTTTTTGAGCAAATTGTCGCCGATCGCTTCAATATCGCTCCATCCCGCATCATTCATCCCTGGCATGAGGGTAATGACCGAATACCCATCGGCCGATTCAAATCGATAGGGCGGCGATCCCAATTCCACTAGTAATTCTCCAGAAGTAGCCATGAAACAAGGGTTTGGCATTATATCGTCGCAGTTCCCAAACCTCTATTCGAAAAGACATACTCCCATAAGTGGCCGTCTGTCCCCCCATAATAGGGCCAGGTTGACGCAACCGGACCGCAAAAGCACCTTCATGAAACAACAATTGAGGTGAGAAGACTTTTTGATTGACAGTGCTTTTTTGGCCCACCTATAATCTTTAATTAGCCGATCTTCACAAAAGGTGTCCAATCATCAACTTCCGATCTGCGGCACGACCTTTCAACAACTGAGAAAGCACGTTCGCTTTCAAATCCGCGGATAACCGGGGCGGGGAAAATCTTTCATGACGAAAATCAGTAAGGTTCTCGTCGTATTCGTTACGGTCGCCAGCGTCTCATTCATGGGCGTTGCGTTTATTAACTTGCGCGGTGGCCCGAATTGGGAGGCTGAAGCCGCCAAGATGACCGGATACGTTTTCGAGAACACCGGCGGAAATCCCCCCGTTTGGAAAGTCACTGTTCGTCGTGGAGATGCCGGTCAGCCGACGGATGTCACGACCACCAAGGTGCTCGCTGAAGCTGTCGTCGCCGCCCGAAACGATCGTTTAACAAGGCTGCAGGCCGAGATCGCGGCGGCCACCGAGCCGCAAGAGGACCTACGAAATCAAATCGGCACAGCGAAGCGACTGAACCGAGATCACAACGTGGCAATGACAAATCGCGAGAATGAACTTGCGGAAGTTCTCAAGGGAATCAATCAACAGGCCGACGCGCAGACGCTGCAGGGCTTGCAGCTCGCGCGTCGCGTGCGAGAGATCAGCGACGAGGCGGCCGACCGTCGTGAAGACGTTTTTCGATTAACAACAAACTTACATGAAATTCAAACAGATCGGTACCAGATTGAGGAACAGCGTCGCCACCTCCAGGACTGGTTAAACGTGATGTCAGGAGTATTGGACCGTCTCGAGAGTCGCAACCAACAATTGTCCCGCGGCAACTGAACGGTCAAATAACGGAACCGAAACTCGAGTGGCAAGCTGTCACAACTTCAAATCAGGGTAAGCCGTAAGTTAAGACGCTTTGTGGAGCGCATCGATGCAATTTTTTGGCAAGTTTCTGGTATGTGTTAACGCCGGATTGGCAATTCTGTTCATGTTTTTCGGTGCAGCCGTCTACAACACGCAAGTCAACTGGCGTGAAGCGACTCAAGGATTGCAAGAACAGTTGGACAATGCCGGCGCAGAGTTCAGCTCTTTGCAAACCGAGTACGATGGCTACAAGATGGCGCAGCAGACGGTCGTTGACGAAGCCAACCAAAAAGCCAATCGTTTGCAGTCCGATCTGCTCGACGTAACGGCCCGGTACGAAGCGCTACAATCAGAAAACGATCAAACCAAAATCGAACGGGACGCTCAACGCGAAAACGCGGTCGTCGCTCGCGACGAAGCCAAGCGTCGATACGACGAAGCGGTTAAACAGCGCGTGATCAACGAGAAACTTCACGATTCGATGAATCAGCTTGATCGAGAGTTAACCGCGTTGAAGGACGAACTCTTCAATCGAGAAGTCGAGAAGCAGGAATTGATTGCGAAACATACTCAGGTACTCGAAGACAACGCGACCTTAAAGAAGGTCTTGCTGGCGAATCGACTTAAGGACGATCCCGAGTTTTATCGGGCTCAAACATCGCCACCGCCAACGGTGGTCGGAGTTGTCCTCGATGCGAAGAAGCCGCGGCGATCCGGCGGCCATGAGTTGATCGAAATCTCCGTCGGTGAGGACGACGGTCTGGTCGAGGGGCACGAGGTCTACGTTTATCGCACCGGACTGAACGACGGGCGTCAGGCCAAGTATCTGGGGAAGGCCCGCATCGTACGGGCCACCGCCGACAAGGCCGTTTGTGAAGTCATCCTGTCCGCCAAGAACGGCGAAATTGAACGAGGCGACAATGTCACCACGAAGCTCTAATTCACCGCCCCTCGATATCTACGTTGGATTGCTCATCGTATCCACCTCGGCATTGCTGATGGGGATCATCTTCCTGTGGCGGGCACTCGCGGCGTACGGCTTTGCGATTGGCGGACCGTAACCCCCTGCCTCTGCCTTGGCAACCACGTTAGCCGAACGATTCACTTGTGCACTATTGTCGGCGAAGTGGATCTTGCAAGAAAAGCCAAGTCACTGTACAAAACCGCTCCCGTATTTCAGGGATCGTGCGCACCGGTCAACACGAAAACGCGGCCAGTGCGCGCAGCGGGCCCCATGACCCTTCCTTTTCGCGACTGCTATCGCTCGACGAATGCTAAATCGGCTGCGCAAATGGATTTGCCCCGATCTTGCCATCGATCTGGGAACGGCGAACACCCTGGTGGCCATCCAGGGTCATGGCATCGTTGTCGATGAACCCTCAGTCGTCGCACTCCAAAAGGGAACACGTCGGGTCCTCGGAAAAGGTACGGCCGTAGGCAAGCTTGCACGTCAAATGCTGGGGCGCACCCCCGATTCGATCACTGCCATCCGGCCTCTTAAGGACGGCGTGATCACCGATTTCGAACTGTGTGAGGCGATGCTTCGCTACTTCATCCAAAAGGCAAGCCGCCGCGGACTCGGAATGCGGCCGCGCGTAGTCATTGCTGTGCCCGGCGGAATTACTCCGGTCGAAAAGCGTGCCGTGTTCAATAGTGCCGAACGCGCCGGTGCGGGTCGCGTCTACCTCATGGAAGAGTCGAAAGCCGCCGGCATCGGCGCCGGTTTACCCATCTCCGAGCCGATGGCAAGCATGGTCTGCGACATCGGTGGGGGGACAACCGAAGTGGCGATTCTTAGTCTGGCCGACATTGTGGTCAGCCATTCGATCCGAATCGCCGGCGATGAACTCGACGAGGCGATTGTCGAGTATATGAAACAACATTTTTCGTTGCGCATCGGCACGCAAACGGCGGAGCAAATCAAAATTGAACTCGGCAGTGCCTATCCGCTCGATCAAGAATTGACGACCGAAGTTCGGGGGCTCGATACGATCAGTGGTGTCCCGCGCAAAGCCGTTGCCACGAGTGAGGAAATCCGCGAAGCCCTTTGTGAACCGGTTCAAGCGATTCTGAACTGCATTAAGAATGTCATCGAGCAATGCAAGCCGGAGCTTGTCGCCGACATTGTTGACAACGGTTTGGTTCTGACGGGGGGTGGCGCGCTGCTGCGCGGCCTTGACCGACTGATGAATGAGCAGCTTGGGATCCCCGTTCGCTCCGCCGACAACCCACTGATGACCGTTGCGCGCGGAACTTCGATTTGCCTCGACCACTTGTCGCATTGGCGTGACAGCCTGGACTCCGGCGACGGAGAGATGTGATCTCGTGGTATTCGCATTGTAAATCGAAGTCACCGGCCCTGTGACACCAAACAAAAAGATTCAATTGTCCGATGCGACACATTAGCGACAAAGGATCCATTCGAACTGCGGTGATGTTGACCGCAGCCGGTATCGGAATCGCCTTTGCGCCCGACGACGCGACCGATCGCGTTCGAATCATCGCGTACGATGTTCTACAACCAGGACAGCAAGTTGCGCGATCGACAGTCAATTGGCTTCGCCTGAAGTCCAGCCTGTACATCGAAGCAATCGAACAGGCGCAGGCCCAAGAAGAATACAACGACCAACTTGAAGAAACTCAGCTCGCCCTGAGAAGACTTCAGATCAAAAACGCAACACTTCACGAAGTTCTGCAAAACCCGGTCGGTGACCGACACTGGGCGCCTGGGAGTATTGCACCCTCGCCATTGGCGGTTCCCGACATGTTGCATGCGAACCTTATCGGTGAAGAATCCGCCGAGCTGTGGAGAGCCGGCCTTATCGTTGACGTGGGATCGAATTCACAGTTGGTCGAATCGTCTTATGTGCTCGAAGACCCATTGCCCTTGATAGACCGTGGCCACGACGTGGGACTTTCGGAAGGTCTCCCCGCTTACGCTGGACGAGTTGTGGTCGGAAAAGTGGCCCGGGTTGGCCACTGGTCAAGCACCATTCAACCGGTCACCCATCAGGAATTCAGCGCGTTGGCACAGTTAGCCAGGGCAGGCTCCCAAGGCGTTCATTACGGCGCCAAAGGAATCCTCGAAGGAACAGGCAGCAAGACCTGCAGGATGCGTTTTGTGGAATCGACTTTTGCGGTTTCCGTTGGCGATCTCGTTGTTTCCGGCGGACGCGACGGACTCTTTCCTTTCCCAGTCTTCTTCGGAACGGTTGTGAAGGCTGATTTAGGGTCCGACGCTCCACACTGGGAAATCGAGGTGGCACCCGCAGCCAACCTGAGCGAACTAAAAAGCGTTCATATTCTGAGAAAATCTTTCAACCGCGGGAGACTGCTTGCTCATTAACGCTTGGCCCATCACTCGAACATGACTTTGCTATGAAGCACTTGGCAATATTGGCGTCCGCATATGTGGCATTTGTTCTGCAATCAAGTGTTGCGAACCAGATGGCGATCCGAGGGTACTCCCCGGAATTCGTATGGCTTGCGCTGGTGGGCATCGTGTTGTACGTCAATGGCTGGACCGGGGTCGCCTGGGCGGGATTCGTCGGGTTTGTTTTCGACTGCATATCCCCCGATCGACTCGGAATCAATTTGATTTGGGCTTCGTTAGTGGCCCTGGCACTACAGCTGATCTTGAAGAATCACAACCGGCGATCATTGTTCCAAACAATCGCCTTCGTTTTCCCGGCCGTTCTGCTGTTGAGCATAGGCTCGACAAGTCTTCGGCTAGTCGTCTCCGCAGGCAACATGCCAACAGCAACGGTCATGACACAAGCTGCCGGCAACTCCCTTTACTCAACGATCTTGGCCTTGTTTCTACTGGTCAATCTGAAAACAGCGTTGCTCTGGATCGGATACCTCTTCCCCATCACCTTTCGCCGATTCCTCAACCATGCGGGCACGATGTCTTAACAATGAATGAGACTTGGGCGAATACGTCAAACGTAGATTTTGACAAATAGACTCCAGCTCAGCAGCAACCGAGAACCATAGAGATCGGCAGCGATTATCATCAAACGATTGATAGCAGCAGATCGATGAATTGAAACGCGATGTTAAACCGTCCAATCACACATCTGAAGTCGTCCGAACGAAGCCCCCGTACGAGTGATGCTGCTTGGAACGTCGATCAGAATCCCACAATTCGGCTCACTCTTCTGTTCGCGATTTTCGCTGCCTTCTTCAGCACTGTTGCCGGACGATTGGTCTACCTGCAAACGGCACGTGCAGAAGCATTCCAACTCGAGGAAAACCAGCACCGTGTCCTGTTCGAGGCGATTCCAACTCGGAATGGCCGTATTTTGGCGAGCGATGGACGCGTGCTTGCGTACGATGTCGAGCAGTTTCAAATTTTGGCACACTACCGCTGGTTGGAAGACCCGCCGAACCCTAACTGGCTGAGGAAGGCAGCTCTCAGTCGCCTCGGCACCCATGAGAGATACGACGCCGACCTCGTTGCACACGCCAAACAGCAGGTATTGTCATCTCGCAACGAATTGTGGCGATCACTGGCCGAATTAACCGACACGCCTGAATCGGTATTGGCAAAGAATCGACATGCTATCCAGACACGAATCGAACGCATGGTCGCCTCTGTCGAAAAAAACCGGGTCCAACGCCGCCGACTTCAGGAGGAATCGGCCCATCAAAACCTGGACGAGAATGCTCCTTGGTGGAAACGAACTTGGGAATTGCTCGCCACCACAGTGACCACATCACCCGATCGAGGCAGCGTTGATCCTCTGATCCTGCCGGAGCAGTCCCGATACTATGAACTGATCGACAGCGTCCCGCTCGAAATTGCCGCTCGCATCAAGCAACATCCGGAACAATTTCCCGGATTGCAGATCAAGCTGACGACCCATCGTTTCTATCCGGAACAGACTCTCGCGTCACACGTCGTCGGCAGCCGGACGGTGCTCCGTGAAGACGAAGGCCATCCGCATGACGGTATGCATTCGGGGGAAGAAGTGTCGCAAGCACCGGGAATATCAACGGTCGGTCGTAGCGGAGTCGAGCGGTCTTACGATTACGAATTGGCGGGCGTCGTCGGAAAGCAACGACTCGTGGTGAATTCTCAAGGTGAGATTATTCAAACTGAGGTCTTGCGGGCTCCGCGAAGCGGAAAAGACCTGAATCTGACCTTGTCGATTGATCTGCAACAAACGGCAGAGCGCATTTTGGACGAAGCCATATCGAAAGTGCCTTCGAATCCCAACCATGGAGTTGCCCCCGGTGGTGCGATCGTGGCGCTCGATGTCCATTCCGGAGCAGTCGTTGCCGCCGCAACAGCACCACGGTTCGACGTGAACATGATGGTCAATTCCGATAGTCAAGCTTGGCAGGAACTGAATAACGACCCTCGGAGGCCCTTCTTTCCACGTGCGACCCATATGACACTACCGCCGGGATCCATTTTCAAAACACTGACGTCGGTCGCCCTGTTAGAGAGTGGAAAAATTCAGACCGACCAAACGGTCCACTGCCGCGGCTACCTCGATCATCCGCACAGCCATCGGTGCTATATATTTCGACACTACGGCATCGGCCATCATGACGTGGGACTTCACGATGCGATTTGCCAGTCGTGCAATGTTTACTTCTTCTCCATGGCACGAGAAATTGGTCCCGAGGGAATTGTTGATTGGGCGCAACGGTTTGGTTTCGACCAGCCGACGGGAATCGATCTGCCCGGAGAACAAGGGGGACACTTGCCGCGCCCGACCGGAAACGAATCCGCTCATGGCAGCAGCGACTCTGGTCATCGACACCGCGAACCATGGTACCCAGGTGACACGCTCGGCCTGGCGATTGGCCAATCTCGGCTGACTGTCACACCGATGCAAATTGCCCGCATGATGGCGGCGGTTGCAAACGATGGCTGGCTGGTTACTCCGCACGTCGTTCGAGAGGTGATCTCCCCGGAATCGTCAAATCCATTCGAAAGGAGCTTTCGTTTTACCGATCGCTCGACTGGCTCCAGCGATCTTACGACTAACCAGTTTACGCCTCGGCGGATTCCAGGTTTATCGACCGGAACACTCCGTGAGGTCCGCCGCGGACTGGAGATGGTCGTCGGGCATTCCAAAGGGACCGGGCATCGTTACGTCCACCGGAAGGACATCCCGATTGCAGGAAAAACCGGAACTGCGGAGGTGGGCGGCGGCAAGCCAGACCACGCCTGGTTTGCAGGCTATGTGCCGGCCAACGATCCAAAGTACGCATTCGTCGTGGTGCTGGAACACGCCGGATCCGGTGGCCGAATGGCAGGACCGGTCGCGAAAGAACTGATCCAGGGAATGGTTGAGTGTAATTTGCTTCACCCCGAGAATGAGGGGATTGCGGGGTCGCGAAACGATTCAGATCGCGCATTTGCGGCATCGGACGCAGGTCGTTCTCGATAAGCATCACAACGCCTTCTGGGCGGCTCGATGCCGACATCTCAGGGACTCGGACAACACTGTGCGACAACAGGTTCCGCCACGAACTCGGTGGCCGCAAACAAAATGATATTGTCAACTTGCACGGCAAGGCATGGAACTTGGCGAATCGGCCAAGACCGCCTAAACTCGATTTGTTCGAGTCGGGAATGTTTCCAAACCGACTGATTCCCAATGAGCGCGCACTGAAGACGTTCGCTCAGTCGTAGTACTCAAGTTAACCAGATTGCCGATGCGTGTTGTTCTCGCGATGAGTGGCGGAGTCGATAGCTCGGCCGCTGCCTACCTTTTGCAGCAGCAAGGCCATGACGTGATTGGCCTGTTCATGCGCTCGGGTGCTGTTGAAGAGACGGCGTGTGCAACGGATCTCGCCGGTTCCCTTCCCATTGTTGACGCGCGCCCCCACAAACAAGGCTGTTGCAGTTCGGCCGATGCGGCTGATGCCCGCCGGGTGGCCGATGCATTGGATATTCCCTTTCATGCGTTGAATTTTCACGAAGCCTTTGGACGCATTAAGGATTATTTCGTCGACGAATACCTCGCGGGGCGCACTCCGAATCCCTGTGTTGTCTGCAACAACTGGTTAAAGTTTGGCAAGCTCTGGGAATTTGCGCAGCAGGTCGGCGCCGACCAGATCGCAACCGGACATTACGCTCAGCTCGTGCGACAGAACGCCGCCAAACAACCTAAACTTGTGCGCGGTCGCGATCATTCAAAAGATCAATCCTACGTCCTGTTCGGCATCGCCCCCCAACTGTTGGACAAGATTCTTTTTCCAGTCGGTTCCACAACAAAGGCCGAAATCCGAGAGCTGGCACGACAAGCCGGCATTCGCGTCGCCGACAAACCAGATAGCCAGGAAATTTGCTTTATTCCCGATAACGATTATGCCGCGTTCGTCGAGCGATATTCGGACATGCCGGAAACCTCTGGTGAAATGGTCGATACGTCGGGACGTGTGGTTGGAACTCACGCCGGATACGAACATTTCACGATCGGACAGCGTAAAGGCCTGGGAATCGCGTTCGGTTCACCCCGATATGTCGTCGCGATCGACGCCGCGGAAAAGAAAGTCGTTATCGGCGAGAAAGCCGATTTGGCCCGAACCGTGCTAACAGCAGACGACCTCAACTGGCTGGTTCAAATCGTTTCCAGGTCGTTCCGCTGCCAGGCAAAGATTCGATATCGGCATGAACCGGCCGACGCCGAGGTCGATCTGCTTGATGACGATACGCTCCGTGTGAAATTCACGGAACCTCAATTTGGAGTCGCTCCAGGCCAAGCTGTTGTCTTGTACGACAATGATCAAGTGCTTGGCGGCGGATGGATTCGCAGCGCTCATTGATCAGCGGATCACCTATGCGCTTGCGACGAAGCTAGGTTTTGCGACTTCCTGTTTTGGCGCGACAGCGACGACGTCTTCGAAATAGACGTTCGAGCTTTCAGCCGGCTCTTAAGACGGAACCTTCTCGATTCGACGAGCGGAACTGTCGGCCCGCTGCGGCTTGTTCGAAACGATCTCCTCGTTTCGCACCGATTGGCCGCGTCCGACTCTTGAGACCATAGTCAGGATTGCGGGAAGAGGAACAAGCGATACGAACAAGCAACTGGCGACTCCAACAACCAAAACGTATCCAAAACTGCTCAACCCACGATGGGCTGCAAACATCATACTTCCAAAGCCGATCATCGATGTTAACGACGTCAACACAATACCGTTGATGATGCTGGAAGAGATTTTGTAATCCTGTTTTTGCATTCGAAAGTCGTGCACGACGTGCACTCCATCATCAACCCCAATCCCAAGGATTAACGGCAGCACGATGAGATTCGCTGGGTTGAGCGGCTCGCCCGTCAAAGCCAAGATTCCAAACATGATCGCCCCTCCTGCCAACGGCGGAAGCACGGTCAAAAACGTATCACGTACGCTGCGATAATCAAGGATCGCCGCACTGCATATCACCATGGCGACAAATCCGCCGACCAGCAATTCTGGGATGATCGGCATGCTTTGAGCCTGGCATACAACGCCAACCAGAAAAATTGCGGCCGCTGGAATAACGGTCGCCGCTAGGGCATGCTTCCGATTCAATAAATCAATCATCAGCACCAAACAGATGACTGTTAAAGCGTAAAGTGCAGCTCGCTGATAGCTTTCCTTAATCTGCTGTGAGGCTTCGAAGTTCTGAAGAGGAGTTCCCGTGACGTCCCTGTCGATCGTGCGGATCTGTTCGACGAATGACTGGAGGGGCGCGAAATCCCAGATTTGGTCTTTCGGATAAACTTGCAACAGCCATTTTCCCTCAGAGCTGACAAACCGCGACGTTAATTCGACCGGCAAATCAGACAAAGTAACCGGGTCGGGATCGGCCGCTCCAGCGAGCATTCGAAATTGAGTGACAAGCGCAGAGATTGCGCGTGCCTGATACTCCGTGACAAATGCAATCTGTTCCGTTAGTCCCAATTGTTCAAAACGATTCAGAAACCAATCAATGGCCGCCGCTGTGCGAATTGCTGAATCATCGTCCCGATGTTGTAGCAATTGAAAAACCTGCTCCATGCTGCGACCAATTTTGGAAGGGTCGACACTGCTACCGTGCGGAAGATACTGCGGGACTTTTGCCAGTTCTGCCCGCATCGCCTGAATCAATAACTGCGTTTGTTCTGCTGGAAACTCTGGCAGCCTCGACCCCAATTCCTCGACGTGGTGAACCGTAGAAAGGCCTTCAAACGCCCGTCGCAGTTGTCGGGCCTCAGCCGCTGTATCTGCAACCGAAACGGCGTAAAGCAGCGAACTATCCGATTCACGAAAAATCCGACGTTGCGTTTCCACCGATTCCAACTCTTCCGCTTGGAGATTTAGCAAGTTGGAATCGTAGGCCACGCGAAACTGCAAATGGCCCCCATCCCAATGCAGGGCCTGACTACCACACAATCCAATCGCCAACGAAGACAATAAAACGACAACGACCGGTGATTTCGAAGTCAGGTATCGCAGATAGTCTCCCTGAAACGGCGTCGGAAGCTGTTTCGGTTCAACAGATCGATCGACAATCACGATCAAAGCAGGCAGCACGGTAAATGCAGCCAATGCGCATAGAAGGATTCCGCCACCGGCGATGATCCCTAATTCCGCCACGCCCACGAAGTTCGTAAACATGGCGCAATAAAAAGCCAGCGAAGTTGTAATCGCTGCCGCAACAATTCCTGTCCCAACGCTCCCGGAAGTCCGAAGCAGCGCCGGTTGCAGAGATTCCCCGGAATGCCGGACCTCTAAATATCGAGCGAGATAATGAATTGCGAAGTCGATCCCGAGCCCAATCAGTATCACCGCAAATGAGATCGACAATATGTTCAAGTGGCCGACTGCCAACGTCGTATATCCAAACGCCCAACACATGCCGACGGCCAGCATTATCAACGCCAGCAGCGGATGCCTGAGACCTCGAAATCCGATGACCAAAATAATACCAACGCCGAGGAAGGAAACGATTGACGCAGAAACCATGTCTTGCTGCGACTTACTCATTTCATCATGTTCCAAGACGGGGATACCGGTCACTCCGATACGAGCATTCGGGTGCATCCGCGACACTTCAGCAACAATCTCGCGAACGCGCGTGATCGAACGCGTGGGACCTGCAAAATCTTGGCTTTGCTCGACAGGAAAAGCTTTCACAAAACCCATCGTGCCTCGATCATTCAGCAGGTAGACAACTTCATCGGCGTTGTCTCGCAGACGGGGATCCACCGGAAGGATTTCAGGCCATGGTGATTGAAAATCATTTCGGTCGGCGAGAAACCGCGCCAAGCTTTCCGACAGCATTTGGCCCTGGGACAGCAACGTCGTTACACCGCCGGTGTTTTTGGCGGCATCCTGCGCCGTCAGCTGTTGATGAAACAGCGTGTACAGCGAATCGACCTCTAACAAATCCCAACGTCCTTGTAGGACCGGGCGGTATCGTTCCAGTCGAATCAACGCCTCAGTCAATTGCTCGGGACTTAAGTACTGCAAGCCCTTCTGCCGCAGTTGCCCCGGCTCAATTTTGTAAAGGACGCTGCGAAATAATTCTGTTTCGCGCGACATCCTGCTTCCCAGCACGTCAATCGCCTGCTTAATTGCAACCGGTGTGTCGGCTTCGACGGTCAAAATAATGTCTGATTCGTCGCCGAAACTTTCGGTATAGCTCAACCATCGCTGGTGAAACGGGGCGTCCGGATCAATTAAATCGGAACGATTTGTCTTGAATCGGATATAGCCAACCGTAATCACAACGCAAACGCATGCGGTGACGGCCACCGATACCAGAGATACGACAGGCCGTTCCGAGACAAATCGGGTAACGGATCGTAACGTGTCCGGCACAAAGGAGGCCGGATGATGGTTTTCTGGTTCTCTGCCCATATCAGAAAGCGGTCACGCAACCTGCGCGCATCATGGCTTCATCTAGCAAGTCTGCGGTATGTTAGCTGTTCAGACGATTTGAAGAAAGAACTCATCCTTTGCGAGCCGATTGTGCTCAGAACTTCTTTATGGCAAACGATTTCGGCATTCTCGCAGTATCGTGTCACTGGCTACCAACCGCTGACAAGTCGGAATGCATGAAACGCCGATGCTTCTACCGCACGAACCGGGAGACCGATTCGCCGAGAATCTCACCCTGGCAAGTCGAGGTTATCGCTGTCAATCGAGTCTGATGCCTCAGCAACGACTTTTCTGCGAAACGACGACGCGACACACCAAAACGCCAAGAAATCGTAAACAGCATGCGTCACAATCGGCGTGGTCAGATTGGGCTGCGGAGTGAGGCTCATCAACCACCCCAGGTAAACACCAATGACGGTCGCGATGACGGCATACGTAGGCGTAACAGGATGCGCCAGGCCAAACAGTAAGCTGCTGCCGATCAGTCCGACCCAGTAACCGCCGCTGCCAATCCAAGGAAAAAGCACTCCGCGAAACACCATTTCCTCACCAATACCGGCCAGCATTGCCAGCAACACTAAGTCGTACCATCGACAGACCGCTAGCGATGGTCCCATTTCTTCGAATAGAAAGTCCTTGATTTTTTTGAATGGACCAATCGGATAGCGATTGAAAATCAAAAACAAGACGAACAGGGGAACAGCGCCAAGAATCCCCCATAGCAGGGCATCGATGGACAGTGTCAGTTGCTCCAATGGCGAAATCCCGGCAAACCATCCGAGAATAAAGGCGACACCCACCAACCCACCCTCGACCAATCCCGCGAGATTCAGAAATTGTCCGCGGTCGGTGGGATCGATCATGTTGCAATTGAATTTTGAAAACGGCTAAGATGCATTTGCGGATAACAGTATTACAGGAGACACCTCGATGATCGACCTGAAACGCATTCTCTTACCGACGGATTTTAGTGACTCATCCGGGCAAGCAGTACGGTATGCCTGTGAGTTCGCGGCCCGATTCGACGCCGAATTGCACCTCTTGCATGTTCTGCAGGACATTGTGGCTTCTGTCCCAGAACCGGGATTGGCGTTTCCCTTGCCTGGAGATTATATGCAGGAGCTTCAGGCCAGTGCGGAAAAAGCCCTGGATAAAGTTCTTGACGCCGACTGGGAGAAAGACCGCAAGGTGGTCAAGACGACTCGCCAAGGTCCACCGTTTCTCGAAATTATTCGTTACGCCCGGGAAAACGACATCGATTTGATCGTCATGGGGACGCACGGCCGTTCGGGACTCGCACATGTGCTGCTCGGCAGTGTTACGGAAAAAGTCGTTCGAAAAGCAGCCTGCCCTGTTCTGACTGTTCGCCCATCCGGACACCAGTTCACAATGCCATAACCGCGATGCGAATGCCGGTCGGGTTATAGCAATTCCGGAAGGACGACCGGAATTGGGGCATGCTCATTCGCAGAAAATGTGACCGTGCGCGGGTCTCACGGCTGTCACGACCCTCACAATCCCCCTGGCTGTCAACTGCGTCGAGAGCGCTCCACTCCGGCTTCTTGTCATATTCACACGATAGAGGTCTGGCTTGATCCACCAGGGTGGTGTCTGCCGCAGTATCAAGCACTCTAATCGGTACGACGTTGTTATCGGATCCGATCGGATTTTCGCAGCCAATCGATAGAAGCCTGCTTCAGATACGTTTCACTCGATTCCGGCGGCAATCAAGTCGATAGAATTGCGTGTCGGCGGAGGTTTTCGCCTGCAGGTTCTGCACGCACTGCAGGTGCCGGCTGACGTCGATCGATTCCCGACCCATCAGATTGACACCAATGAGGGATGACTGATTTGCGGATCGGCTCACAAGTCGTTCTCATTCGCCGGTCGAATTGTTGATTCGAAATTCCTTATTTCTTTCAGCAATCTTTGCCGGCACAAGATTCCCGACATTTTCGCTATCGAGATGTGGAGCTAGAGATTTCGAGCGATACCACCTGAACGATCAATACTTGTTGTCGGTCCGCTTACCGCTAGCGCCGTCATCGTCCACCCCCTCGGATGATGACGGCGTTTTTTTCGGTTCAGTCGAAAACCTGGAATAGCTTCCCGCGGCAATCAAAGAGCAATGTCGCCCCCGAACCTATGGCGTATAACGCTAACTTGTGGCCACGACAATCGGTTTCTTTTGCCCTGTAAGAGCCGGCTCCCACGGACCAGAAACGCCCACGAGAAAAAGTAAGCCGCTCGAGAAGCATCAGTTGCCGTCCCTCCCTGAAGCAGGCTGCTGCAAGCGCTCTTTACGCTGAAAAACAATGATGTGCTGCTGCGGCAGGACACCAATCGTTTCCACCCACTGAAGCCCGAATTCTGGCTGACCCGCTTCTTTCTTGACTTGCTCTTCCGTCATTTTGTGAACCAGCTTAATGGGAACAGTCGGATCTTCCTTGCGGTATTCCACGAAGGCAATCCGTCCGCCAGGCTTCAGCGCACGCGAGAGGTCGATCATCATTTCGTACGGAAATTCAAATTCGTGATAAACGTCCACCATGATTGCTAAATCAACAGTGGATGGACCTAAGCCCGATGACTTTTGCGTTCCCTTGATAGGGACGACGTTGGTAATCTCCCGTTCCTTCATCCGCTGCGCGAGGCGATCCAACATCTCCTGCTGGACATCAACCGCCAACACTTTGCCTTCCGGTAAGATTCTCTCAGCCATCAACTCCGAAATGACGCCGCTGCCGGCACCGATATCGGCAACAACATGCCCGGGCTGCAACTTGAGAGACCGGACCAATAACGACAGCTTTTCTTCGGCCTCGCGTTCCGGGCGTTCCAGCCATTCCGCACCGAGGAATCCCATCACGTGGGCGATTTCGCGGCCCATGTAGAATTTCCCAATGCCATCCGGGTCGTGGATGATTCGGCGTGTATACCGGGAGTTCTCCTCGTCGGTCTCATCGCCCGACGCCGATTCGACTGAATGGTCCTTGGACGATGTCGCCTGATCACTCACCTGTTGCTGGGCATCGTCAGCGAATCCAATTCGGCTGGATAGGAACGTTAAAGCAATTGCCCACACGAGTGCCGGCATTTGACAATCGCGAAATCTTGCAAGCATCGGAAGGTTTCCTTCCTCTCAGGCGGCTGTCACGACCTCGCTCCGCGATCTCGAATGAGCCGGGCCAACCGGTGGAAGTACGGTCGAAGAGAATCGCCAATATCATACGATTCGGCCCGGTTAACCGAAAACAATGTTCAGATCCAAGAGGTAGCGACCAACTTATCTCCACGGCGCTATTCGGCTAGTTTTGCGCCAGTTTCTGGATCGCAACCGTGAGCCGCCATGATCTTGCTCCACTGATCGATTGGAATCTCGACCGCTTCCTCGACCAAAAGCACGGGAATCTCATCGCGAATTGCATATTGCAACCGTGTTTCGGGATCGGACGAAACCAACGCTTCTTCATGCAGGACCAATGGCGCCTTCGATTTTGGGCAAACCAATATGTCCTGCAGCGACTCCAGATCGAATGCCATAAATAATCCTCGAAAATAGCCTCGCACTTATTCGTATCGCTTCAAGGCCTCGCCAGTAGCGCGACTCGCTAGCCCACATCATTCTACGCTGGAACACAACGGCTCAAAAGCCTCGCAACTCGCGGATATCATCGAAGGACCGCAACTGATACCCAATCCCGACGTAGTCCAAGACCGAGCATAGAGCTCTCACGGCCACCCCCATTCCATCGGGTCCGCTAAATCCGCCGAATTGACCGCCCCCCTTGAGATGCGGCTCGACTTCCATAAAGAAACCAGGGACGCCCAGTTTCTTCATCTTCTTCTCCAACTTGGGCAAATGCTCCTTCAAATCTCGCAAGACTAACTCATGTCCGGCATCCCCGACATTTGCCGGCACGAAGTTTTTCAAACGCTCCTCATCAACGGCTCCCGACCAAGTCAAACTGGGATCAATCGCATAGTCTTTCACATGCATCCATCCCAATCCCTTTCGCATTTCCTTGTATTCGGAAAAACACTGAATGGGATTCTTGTTTTGAGCCGCAACATTTCCGCCATCGAAGATCAGAACCATATTGGGGTGCTTCACTTTTCGAGCGATCTTCGCCAGCAGCGGCCCGGTCTCGCCGATTAGATTCGGCTCGATTTCCAAGCCATAAACCAGCCCTTCAGCCGCACACAGTTCAACGATTTCGTGAATCTGTTCGACCGCTTGGGGAATATACGGCTCCGGGTCTTCATTTTGGGGATGGTAAAATGAGAATCCCCGAATCAATTTTGTCTCCAGCGCTACCGCCGCTCGAATCGTCGACGCAACTTCGGTTTTGAGGTATTTCTTAAACGGAACAAATTTATTATGCGAGCCGTCGTCAACGTCGAGCAGTTTGACCTTGCCGATTCTTGCCCCGATGCTCGTCACCTGCATCCCGTATTCTTGATGTAGTTTTTTGAGTGACGAGAGTTCGCTCTTATTCAGTTCGACGACATGTTTGATTTGTCCGTTGCCGGCGACATCAACAAATCGCGGGCTGTAATACTTCAGTCCGATTGCAGCCAATGCCGACAATTGCTCAATCGCTGTTTTCCGATTTGCGGCCTCATCGGCAAACGCACTAAGAATAACCTGTGGTGTTTGTGCCATCTGCTATGGGTTTCCCTTCGAACCATTCGTGAATGATGATTGTGTCGTGATCTATTCGGCTGCGCCGAGCTGTGACAAAATCGATGGAATTGCCGACATCGTCACCGTCATCGATCCGCTTGGTGTTTCTATGCGATGAAAGTGCTTTGAATGAATGTCGGCCGAGATTCTGCCAGCTTGAACAGTTACCGCTTGCCAACATCGAGATGCCGATGCTGTTGTCATTGTCGCGAGTCGCCATTGTTGGCCTGGATCGGGCGAGATTCAAGAGTCCCCGGCTTCGGATGCAATTCCCGCTCAACAGACATCCTGCGGATGATTGCAATTGGCCCCGATTCGTAGATCTTGCCATTCCGTCGTCGTAATATGTCGTTATGAGTACGATTCCACCGCCCCAGACATTGCGTGCCGGCATGGTCGGCATGGGCATGATCTTCGACGAAACCTACCGCCCCTTCTTCGAAACGACGCACGCACGTGGCCTCTATGATCGGCGGTTTGGCGATATAGACGTTCCGCTGCGGGCCGTTGCCACTCGTACCGGAAAACGGGCCCAACAATATCTGGAGGCATCCGGCGATAGGATCGAGGCGTTTTCCAGCTTTGTGGGAACTTCGGCAGTCGAACAAATGCTCGATTCCGGTATCGACTTCGCCTGCGTCGCTACGCCGGACGATCGCCACTTCGAGGCTTCTCGCCAGATTTTGCAATCCGGCGCACATCTGCTCGTCGAGAAACCGTCAGTCTTGAAACTATCCGAGCTGGACGAACTCGTCGCATTGGCGCACGAAAAAAACGTTCTGGCCAAAGTGGTTTATCACAAGCTACTCGACCCCGATCACAAAAAGTTGCGAACGTTTGTGGTCGATGGCGTGCTGAACCATGTCAACAGCGGCTACTGCACGTTACTGGAACCAAAACAAATCTCGGGGTCCCAGTTTTCC
>JANQRQ010000321.1 GCA_028284485.1 Planctomycetaceae bacterium
CTTCACGCGGGACAAAGTGGCCTGCTTCTGGTCAAGGCACGGCGACATTCGACCCGACGAGGAATTGTTCGCACCCTTCTACACCCACCGAGAAGCGAGCGACGTCTGGACGAATCCGAATGACGGCAAAACCTACGAAGGAGATTATGTGCCGATATGGCGGTTTCGGCCGGCAATGTACGCCGATTTTCAAGCGCGCATGGACTGGTGCGTGATGCCGTTCGCACAAGCCAACCATCACCCAGTGGCCGCCGTGAATGGCGATGTAAGCGATTCGATTGTCCGGGTCCGCGCGATGCCAGGCGAGCAACTATCGTTTGATGCCTCAGCCAGCTCCGATCCAGACGGCAATAATCTCACATTCCAATGGTGGATTTATCACGAAGCGGGAACGTATCCAGGACGACTAGTGCTGCACGGTACCAACACCGATAAAGTGCGACTGAATGTGCCCACTGGCGCGCGGGACGATGAAATTCACCTCATTCTGGAAATTCAAGACGATCACGCGGAGGTGCAATTGACCGACTATCGCCGGATCGTCATTGACGTTTCAGCGTTGGAACCTTGGACCGACTCTCCACAAGGCGGCGCGCGAAAACGGTATGAACTCAATCCGCTGTTGCGCTGATAGAATCACCCATTGCCAATGAACGTCGTACGAATTGACTGAGCCTCAACTCATTCCAGTGTCGTCGGCCTGTAGCTGCGAAGGCTCGGAGTGAATCTTTAGAGAATCTACCGACGGTTCGAATCTGCCGCTGTCGGCGTCACCATAAACAGCGTGACGATTTCCGAGCGGGATGAAGGCGAGGCTTCTCCGTGAGCCAGTCGAATCGCTGATTCGATCCAATTATTCCACGAAGTTTCGTGTTGTTCGGTCCGCTTCAATGCACCGCCCGCCACCAAAGTTTCACCGAGGTTCATTTCAACCTTGGTGTGGACCCTGCGAGACGATAACCCAGGAATCAGAGTCCCGTCGACTTCAACCGCGTTCTTAAAGTCTCGATTTGAAACTTCCGGCTCAAACTCCAGTTCAATTTTTCCCGTATCAAGAACCGTCGGTACGACTACGCAACGCATGCCAAACCAACGCCATTCGACCGAGACTGCGTTGTTCGACTGAGGAATCAAAACCGGAAACTCCCCCCCGGACATGACTTTCGCCGGTCGACCCGATGTTGTGATGATCTCCGGCCGCGCCAGCACTTTCACATGATGCGATTCTTGAATTTGCTTGATGGCTTCGTCCACGTTTTTAAAAACACCGACTGCAGGGAGTTTGGAAACTTTATGGTCCTGTGAACGGTTTGTCGATTGCGCGACGGCATAGAAATCCGCAGCGGCTTCCGGGGACATTTCCAAGATTTGACAGCGACAGTGGATCTGATCCGGGCGTCCGATAAGCTGTTTCAACTGCTGGGACCGCTGCAGCAGTTTTTCCATTTCCTGATCGATTCTCTCCAGCTCCCGGGCGGCACTCTGATTCAACTCCACCGCCATTCGTCGCAATTGAGCGGCGACTTCCTTCTGCCCAGCGGCTTCCAATTGTTCTGCGGCCATCCGAAGATGGTCGATTGCAGAAACTTCGCTGTTCTTTCCATTGTCGGATTGGAGAAAGAATCGCTCCAACTCTTGCAAATCTTGGTATGACCTCGACGAATGCGTTTCGTCGAATTTTTGCGGTGCCGGTCGTGCTGCGTTTGGCTTAACAAGTACATCAGCCTTAGAAGATAGCGGACGGGGCGTTGGCAAATCTCGCTGTGCCGAACAAATACTGGTCGATGCAACGCAGACGAAAAACGCGAAAGATTTCCTGAACAACGTCGACATGCTCACATTCCTTTGTAGGCAAGCGAAACACAATTCATTCCGGGTGTAGGGCTGCAAGATCACCACGGGCGAGGATTCTATGAGGACAACCGAAATTCGGTCAATATCGTCCAAATTCGTTCTACTCTGCCAGTCATCTCAAGCCGAGCGGAATCGCGAAACTGCAGTTTAGGCCGGCTCGCATCTTGGCAATACTGTATTCAGATTGGTGAAATCCAACCACAAACATGGCTAATTCGTTCGCCACATTAAGCGCGAGTCGGCCGTTTGATTCCCACCTGGTCAAACAATGGGGCCAGTCGTCGATAACACAGATTCGCCGTCGGGATCGGCTGGTAACCTGGTTTGCGGTGAATCATGGAACTGACTTCGACATTGACGAAACCGCGATAGCCGGATTGCTTCAACAGCGTCAGCAACTCGACGTAATCGGTTTTGCCGTCGCCCGGTAACAAGTACTCATGCTTTTCGGCAGTGTGGCGGCTGTCCTTGACTTGCACATATGCCGTAATCGGCAGTAGCGCCTTCAAACTCGACTTCAGTGGCAACCCTTCGAGATAGAAGTGGGCGTAGTCATAGACGACCTTCAGCCAATCGCTTCCGACTTGCTGATGCAGCCATAGTGTGCGCTCTGGATTGTCGGCCATGTGTCCCGCGTGCGGCTTGAAGCAGATGACGATTCCGTTCGATTCTCCGATCTTGGCCCAGTCGGCGAGTTGGGCGACCAATTCATCTTTGCGTTGATCCCATTGCGCTGGTTTCCCGCCGGCGATCGATTGCACGACGGGCGGATTCTCCGGTGCGACATCACGCGCCAATTGAGCCGCTCGTTTCAGCCTCTCCAAGTTCTCACGGTGCGTTGCTTCGGTCCGCAGGCAATGCACACTTTCCAAAATTGAGGGAACGGCAAGTTGAGCATCGGTCAGTCGTTTGCGAATCTCTGCGCGATCCTTTTGAGAAAGCAGCGTTGGTTCGGTCGACCAGCCCGGTATCACGGCGATTTCGAGGCCGTCGTACCCGATTTCGGCACAGGTGCTGATGGCGTTCGCAATCGAGAGGCTTTGCATGCCATACGTTCCGAAGCCGAAACCTATGGTCGATGCCGAGTTGTCTTTAAATGCAAGAACCGGACTCGCAATTGCCGTCGAAACGACTGCTGAGAGAAAGCCACGCCGAGTGAAAGGTTTCATTGGTAGGGTCTCAATGCGTTCCATGGTTGTCAGCTAATTGGGATCTTCAGGACTGATGTTATCTCGAACGGATGACGGCGGACAATGATTTTTCTTGACGGCGGCGCGATTGACGCGCATTGTTTTCTAAAAAACGTGCGTTATATCGGCGCGCCAATAACGCCCTATACTTGTCTGCTACAAGATGCCGCTGTTGGATAACAGCCGTGTTGTGGTTCGCGTTGGGGCGGAACACTTTTCAATTGGAATTAGACGGCATGTCGAAACTCTCGGTTGGTCAACGTGCCAGGCGTGGTGCCATGGAAGGGGCGGCAACCGGGCTAGCAGTGGCCTTGGTGCGTGCGGGCCTCAAGCTGTTCCGCGACGGCTTTGACGACGACTGGGCAACGCAGCTTCCTGCCATCGGGGGGTACTTCGCCTTCGTCATCGTTGGTTCCGCATATCTGTTTGCCATCGGTCGAGTGATTGCCGACGGTGTCTTCGGTTCGATTATCGGTGCAACCATCGTCGGGGTTTGTGGATTATTCGTCGGAACATCATTTTCATCTGATCCGTTCGGGCCACCTTACCCGATGTTGGTTGCCGGCGTCGCCGGGGCGGTCGTCGGTGCGCCGCTTGGCGCCTTGATTCAGCAAAAAGTCTTTCAAGGCCGACCACCGAGCGGCGAATTACCATCCCAACCCGATACGACGTCTCGGGAAGAGAATCGCGAAGAGACCTAGTGGAAAGTGATCGAGCTTATGACCGACGAGCTAACACAACGGTTGCAGGAACTGGAAAGCAGGATGGCGCGGCAAATAAACCGATTGATCGCTATCTTCGGAATCGTCAGTTTTATGGTCGTGTGGATTCTTGTATGGGCCATCGGTCATGGGTTCCCATCGCACGCGCGATTGGAGACCAAGAACATCACTGCGGATCGCTACGTCAATGTCTGGCCGCGGGCGATCGTCGACAGTCGTCTGGATGGAACAGTCAGTTACTTAACGACCGATGCCAATCACACAAGATTCGATATGCGGCGCATCCTGTGGAAGGATGATAAAAGCGGGTTCACTAGTCAGAATCGCTTGGAACTCATTGCCAACGACGACGAAACCGGTTTGATCATCTACGACAGTCGGGAACAGCCAAGGGCCAAGTTGATCGTGGCGGAGGACGAACCGCATTTCGTGCTGCTCGACGAGCAAGGCGAAGTGACTTTTGACGCCCCTACAAAAGCAAAGGTCGAGCTACTGGCGGAATAACGGTGGCAATTCGCGGTTGTCATTGTGTGGCTCGTTCGATCACCGATAGTTCGAAAATCGTACGCGTTCGTCTATAATTGGCGGACTTCCCGGGATAGCCGATTCATTAAGGCCACAATCCACAGAAGCGACCTCCCCCGCAGGTTTCGCGTTCTGTGAAAATTTCAATCGTTTGTAGCACATATCGCTCGGCTAGCGCCGCGATCATTTCAAATCCGAATAATATGTAACGACAAATAGGAGCCGGAATGCCATTTCATCGTTCGTCGAATGCTCAACAACACCGTGCGCCTCTCAGCTTTCGATGTTCGGCCACGGGGTTCGTTCGGATATCGTCGTTTGCAGTGCTAGCGCTGGCAGTCTTGTGTGCAACGGTGCAGGCACAGCGACCGGAGCGGGGCCTACAAACGAACAAAGCAGGCGCTTATCAGGGATACACTCTGTTCGCACCGCTCGACCGTTTTGATACGCACCTCATCGACATGAATGGAAGCATCGTCCACTCGTGGGAGAGCGACTACATGCCGGCCAACTCCGTGTTTCTGCTGAAAGACGGTACGCTGCTGCGTGCTGCAAAGTACCTCACGAATCCGCGATTCGGGGCTCGGGGACCAAGCGGCGGCCGGGTTGAACTCCTATCGTGGGATGGCGAGCAGCTGTGGGACTACAAGTACTCTACGGATCAGTACCATCATCATCACGACATTGAACCGTTACCCAATGGCAATGTCTTGCTGATTGCCTGGGACTACATCTCTCCGGAAGAATGTCTCGCCGCAGGCCGAAAACCCCAATTCATCCCGGAAAACGGGATGTGGCCCGACAAAGTCGTCGAGGTCAAGCAGACTGGTCCCGACTCGGGTGAGGTCGTCTGGGAATGGCGGTCCTGGGACCATTTGATTCAAGATGCGGATGAGTCGAAGGAGAACTTCGGCGATGTCGCTGCGCATCCGGAGCTTTTCGATATCAATATCAATGAGCGGGATCGCCCCGATTGGATGCACAGCAACGGTGTCGCCTACAACGCCGGGTTAGACCAGATCATTATCTCGATGCGATCGTTCGGCGAGATTGTTGTAATCGACCATAGCACCACAACCGTAGAAGCGGCCGGTCATACCGGTGGGCGAGCCGGCCGTGGTGGCGACATATTGTATCGCTGGGGAAATCCCGCGAATTATCGGGCTGGCGATGCGGACGACCGCAGGCTGTTTGGCCAGCATGATGCACGATGGGTCCGGCCCGCTTTCCCAGGTGCTGGAAATATTACGGTCTTCAACAACGGCAGCGGGCGACCCGATGGCGAATACTCATCGGTCGACGAAATCGTGCCGCCGGTTAATTCTGACGGCACTTATCGGTTGGAATCCGGCTCGGCGTTCGAACCATCCGAGGCGGACTGGTCATACACTGCTCCCGAAAAGATGGAGTTCTATTCGTCATTCATTTCAGGTGCCGAACGACTGCCGAACGGAAATACGCTGATCTGCACAGGCGGACTCGGCGAGTTTCTAGAAGTGACTCCGGAGAAGGAAATCGTTTGGCGCTACCTTAACCCGTTTGTTAAAGGCCCAGCGCCAGGTGGCGGTCGACCCGGTGCGGGACCGCCGGGGGCGGGACCACCAGGTGAGGGTCCACCAGGCGAACGAGGCGGTCGAGGAAGAGGACGACGGGGCGGCCCACCAGGTGAGGGGGCGGGACCACCGGATGGGCCTCCACCACCGAGGGGACGTGGCGGTCGCGATGGTGGACCACCGCCGCGAGGTGGACGCGGGCGGCGTGGTGGACCACCTCCGCGAGGTGACGAACCGCCACAAGAAACGCGGCGCGGTGGAAGCCCGGACGAACCTCACATCGTATTCCGAGTCGTGCGGTACGCTACCGATTACGAAGGACTGGCCGGCCGCGATTTGTCGGTGAAAGATCGGTGATTCAGAATCTGCTTGCCCGGCGGATGGTGATCGGCTCTGATAGTGATTGAGTCAAACGGTTTCGGACCAATCTGCTGTCTCGCCGGGAGAATTAGGACATGAAGGGCCATCCGCAGATCGCATGCGCATTCGTTTCGTTCGCGCTGCTGGTTTCATCATCTCACGTGGCAAACGCTCAAGTGGAATGGAAGCCCCCCGCACAGGGCGGTCGCACTTTCGGAGTGGCCAACCTGACGCAGGACTACACTGTTCGCGATTGGGGGAACTACCACAACGCTCAGAATTGGAGCTACCAGGGACGCTATCTGGCCTACACGCGGTACGCAGCCGACGACAGGCGATTCGGAAATGCGCCGGAAGTCCATGTCATCGATTTGCATACCGGACAGGATCAGCGGATCGACGGCGGTGCCAACCCACGTTGGGCACAGCAGCACGATTGGCTGTTCTATACCAAAGAGGGCGACGATGCAGAGGTGTGGTGGTTCGACGCCGAGATGGGCTCCAAACAATTGCTCGGCACAGGCATGAGCGGGCTGGGGGGCGTCAGTTGGGACGACAAATGGTTGCTGGGAGGATTCCGCTTCCCGGAAGGGACGATTCCGCGCAGCCGATCGATGCGCATGCGGATCGTTCCAAATTCGCACGCGGAGCCATTACCGGGCGTCGACACCGGTTCGCAGTGGATTCCCAATCCAACGCACGATGTGGTATTCGCCCGAGTCTCCGATCGCGACGATCAGCCGTTCGTGGCAACGCGGTATTGGTACCACACCGACGCCAGCGACGTACAGATCGGTTCGATTTCACTGACACGATGCCATCAATCATGGACCGGCGATGGCGAATACTTTCTGCTTGGGAATTGCCAGGTCCGCGGACGGAAGTGGAATCAACCATTTCCCAGCAGCCTCCATTTTTTGGCTACAGTCGGGACCGGCGATGTCAGCCCCTGTGGGCGCAGTGGTCGCTTTGTTGTTGGCGACAAGCCATTGACGATTGCCGACTTACGGTCGGGCGACGGCTGGTCGTTTTTGGAAGACCTGTCGATCATTTGCTTTCCCGATACGGTCTCCGATAGTTCAGGACCGTACGACTCTGACATGAAGGGAAGCCCCGACGGTACCAAGGTGAACTTTGTTTCGAATTACGATTTGATCGATGGCCCGGTCACGTTTATCACATCAACCGGTGGAGACACCACAACGCGGCTGGAAGTCGACTCCACGGAGATGTTCCCCGATTCGGGATCACTTGTCGTCAATCGCGAAGTCATCGGTTACAAACGAAAAACTTCGAACAGCTTCGAAGGGTTGACCCGCACACTGCACTTCACGTTGCAATCGGGCCTCAGCAGCGGGGACCCAGTAACGCTATTCGAAGCGCGGACCATTCCAGAAGAAGAGTGGAAACAATTGCCGTTGCCAATTTCATCGGTCGCGAATCCCGTCGGGGACATGGAGTCGCCGTTAATGCGGCAGAAGTCGACCGATCTGTGGGCCGCTGTTGTGCGCTTACCGGATCGCCCTTGGTTGCGCCAAATGGGCGATGTGGTCGAATTGATTCCGGGCGAAAGTCATTATGAAACATACGGCTATATCGTGCAGTGCGACGGCACGCCGCTGCAAAGCGAGCCATTTCGACCGGGCGACGCGATTCGGGATTTACAGCCTGGCAACTACACCGCCATTGCTGTCGAGTGGTGCGGATTGGAAAGCCCTCCGTCGGCAAAGCTGACAGTCAATGAACAATCGGTTCTGCGGATCCTCGGCGATCAGCCAAGTGATTTCTCTTGGACGCAAGACGTGTGGCTGGTCGACGGAAAACCGGTTGACAACGCGACCGGATTATCGGTCGTGAAAGCGATGAAGGCGACTCGGCATCGCTACGATGGGGTCATCGCCCGTGAAGGGTATAGCTGGGGCGACAAACAGTGGCGACGTGACCTGAATGAAAAGGGCTTGGCCATCCGACGTTTGACGTTCCGCCAGGACAAGCTGTTTCGGCGGGAATACCACAATGCGGACGAGCAACATGTCAGCACCGAGTATCTTGACCCGCAGGGGAACGTGGCCGAAATGATTCGTTACCAGTACGTCGGCACTGAGGGTGCCACCGAGAATGATTTGGGACGGTATGGTGTCGGCCCTGCCGACGGCATCCAAGCCGAATACGACCACTGGTGGTACGACAATGGAATGCCGGTGCGGCGAATCGGGCGGAAACCGGCCCGACGGATTGATAGCGATACGCCGGTAATGTTCTTTAAGGCAGGCAACCAGTGGGTCAAGGCCGATTACGTCGGCAAGCTACCGTTGCAGAACCAGAACATTGGTGCCGGCTGGAGCTACGACCGTCAACGCGCGATTGAGTTTCAGAATCGTCGATCGAAGTGACATCGGAAGATCGCCGCTCAATCAATCATCTGAGAGTGCCTGAGAATAGACAGTCGTTCGTGACCTTAATCGACCATCACTAAGCTCGCTACTTGCTGCCGACGAAAAAGCCGAAGTGACGCCAGCGTCGCTTCAATAACGTTCCCCCATTTTATGGGATCGATTTGGCACTAGGTTCATGATTGCGATGCCGTAATGCGATCGTCGAGTTCAGAAAGACCCAATGATGCGTCTTACACGTTTTTCGACCGCCGCACTGATGCTCATCTTGAGCGCAGCGATTTCTCATGCCGCCGATGGTCAGCTCACGATCGCGATAGATATGGGGCGTGGCGACGGCGTCTTTCTACAGCCCGATGGCTTGCCGATCCAGGCATTGGTGAAGAACACTGCTGATCTACCGATACCATGCGTGGTCCGGTGGACGATACAAACCGACCAGGACCAGCAACTTGCGACGGTGTCGAATAACCTGAAATTGGCCGGCGGCAGCGCTCAAGAAGTCGTCTGCGAATTTTCGCCGCCGACACCGGGGTTTTATCTCGTGAAGTGCTCGCTCGATTTCGCCTTGTCTGACAATCCCATCAGCGCGTCTAAGATTCTCGCATACCGACCAGAAGAAATCGAAACGGAATTGACGAAGCAAAACGACTTTGACGAGTTTTGGCAACAGACTTTGGAAGATCTTGCTGCTGTTGCCCCGGAATTCGCCCTGAAGGAAAATCGAGATCTCGCGACCGACACGCATGACGTATTCGAGGTCTCGATGAAAAGCTTGGGCAACGTGCGGGTGCGCGGCTGGTACGAGCGTCCGAAGTTAGCCGGTAAACACCCGGCGCTGTTGCGCGTGCCTGGCTATGGTGGAAACATGCGCCCAACCGGTCGAACTGAGACGATCGCGATTCTCTCCTTCAATCCACGAGGCCATGGCAACAGCCAGGACGACGTTCCCGGCAAGCCGCAAGACTATTGGATTCGTGGTCTCGATGACAAGCAGGGATACTTTTACCAGGGAGCGTATGCTGATTGCGTGCGGGCTGTCGACTTTTTGGCGTCCCGTAGTGAAGTGGATGCTGACTTCATCGGTGTAACTGGTGGTAGTCAGGGAGGCGGGTTAAGTCTGGCGACAGCCGGACTCGATCCGCGGATTGCTGTTTGTGCACCTGATATTGCGTTTCTTTGCAATTGGGAGCGGTACTTTAAGACATCAAAGTGGCCCGAAATGGACAACTGGATTGCAGATGGTCAGGACCGTACCTGGGAATCGACGCTGCGCACGATGAGTTACTTTGACACGTTGAACTTTACTGATCGTATATCTTGCCCGACATTATTCAGCGTTGGTCTGCAAGATGGCGTTTGTCCCCCGGTGACAATCTTTGCCGTCTACAACCAGTTGGCCGGACCTAAGCAATATCGTGTTTATCCGCACACGAGACACGCCGTACCGCGTCAGCATCACGAGGAGCGTTGGACCTGGCTGACGCGAGAACTGGGCGCCACAGCCGAATAGTAAGCCGAAAATGAGTTCCCTTCCCAGGAACTGCTGGCAACACGTCAAGACGACGCAACTCGGTCAGTCGGCGTGGTAGCCGCGCCACATCCAGACGAGCGTATCGGCCAATGTCTGCTCAAACACTTTGCGATCGCAGTGCCTTGTCGCTTTGCTGAATACGAAGCGATAGTCATAGCCCTTGGCTTTCAGAGCCGTGGCGGTGCGCTGGTTGGCCATGACCCAATTATGATAGGTCTCTTCCGGGTCTTGGGCACGGTTGTCGTTTTCGGAGACATGGGTGAAGATACGTAGCGGTTTTTTCTCGCCGTTTTCGATCAACTTCATACTGGAATGGTATTCCCAGGCACCCAGTGGATAGTCCGCCTCCTCCGGCGCATCGTCGTCCTGTTGATCAACGAACGTTCCCGAATAGGTAATCAAACGCCGAAACAAGTCGGGGCGAAACCAACCCATGGTGAGTGCTGCCGCACCGCCCGAACTGCAGCCCATCGCCGCCCTCCCCCAGGGATTGTCCGTGAATGCGATATTGGGATAGGTGGCTTTGATTTCTGCGTTTTCCAAAACGGCGGGCAAGACTTCGTCGTTGATGAATCGTGCGAAGCGATCGGACATCGTATCGTATTCGAGGCCACGTTCACTCCCTTTGCCGTCGTTGCCACCATTCTGCACCGCAATAACGATGAATGCCGGCAGTTTGCGGTTGGGTTCCTTGGAAATCGTCAAGTTATCCAACGCATTTCGCACTAAGTCGAGCCGGCTCGGACCGTCGTGTGTGACCAGGATCGGTGCCGGAGTTCCGTCGATGTAAGCGGCAGGGACATAGACAAAGATTTTGCGTTCTTCGCGAACTTCTTTGCGGGAATCGAGCGTGGAATCATCGCCCGGAAAAATCTTGCTGTCTGCCAAGAGCATGGAGAATTCGAATGATCTCCCCTTGGGATTTCCCAGATCGGTCAGATCTGGATCGATTTCATAATCAGGTCCAATCGTATGGTTGCCATTGCCTTCATTCCCCGGATTCTCGATGTAATCATCGAAGGCGAAGGCAGTATTCGCAACAAGTCCGCAGATGGCCATCGCAAGAAGGCTGCAGGATTGAATGATGCGCAATCTTGAACTCAACGACATGAGTTTGGCCCTACAGCACGGCAGGTGGTTTATCGGTCAAGGATTGGTGGCATCGGCCCAACCGGCGCTGAATAATTCGGCGCTCGCTCCGGCTCAGCTCTTCAAATGAAAGTAGCTGTGGATGTGCGGTTGGCCGCGAAAATACCAAACCAAATCGGGCCCTTCGATTTGCCAGGTATCCCACACTTCGTCGGAACCGATGTCGTACTTGCCCGAATACCAAGAAATGTAGAGATTGTCGATGATGTTATTCTTTTCAATGGTCTTCAGCGTCACATCGACGTCGTCTTGGCGGAACATGGCCAACATTTCTTGCATGGTCTCGGCCAGCAATTGCTTTTGATCGTCGCTGAGCGAGCCACAACTGAGGCCCGGCCACCCCGTTGCCTTTTTCTTGATAACGGCGTTTGGTCGTTCACTGCGCGGATTGTTGGAAACCAAACCTTCCTGCTGTTGCTGCCCATCCAACGACTGCACAAATTTATTAAACAGCTTTCCCTGATACCAATAGGGATTGCCCGGATGATTCTTGGTTTCGTTAAACGCGTCCGGAAAGTGACCATAAAAGATCGGAGACCCACCGAAGCCATGCCCTTTGTCGCTATGCGCATTGCAGCGTCGTGTCACATGATGCCCGGTATAGATGAACTCAAAGTCATCGTCATCCGGCGTGCCAAAGAAACCGACGGAGGGTGCGTTCTTCTCCTGCCCATATTGGTCGATCTCAACTTGCTTATTCACAGCTTGTTGAAAATCGGGGCTATGCAGCGAGTCAAATATGTTCTGAATCAACTCTTGTTGTTCCGAATTGAACGTTGTTGGGATGCGATGCTCGGGGTGCACGTACCACCAATTACTGATGAAATGGCGCTTGGCGTGATCAACAGGGAGGCAGATCTTTTGCATTTGCTCGTCGCTTAAGCTCTTATAAAGCTGCGTCGCCAAGGAGTCAGTCGTGGATTCCCCAGCAACCGCGAGCCCGGCGATCTTTTCCAGCGGCGTTATCGCCAATAGAGCTGTCGATGCGCCTGCTGCTTTGATCAGTTCGCGGCGATTCATTCCGTGCATGGTTCACCCCTTGTCTGGAAACTGCTGCCGTGCAGCAAATCGTGTTTCGTTGCCACACCGTTTTGATGACCGCTTCTATTCTATTTTAAAGTGGCCTCCGGAGTCCACGGGAGGGCATAAACTTGTGTGGAATTTCGAGCCTCTCGAACGAGGCAAAACTGCGCCGAATTTGTTGCCAATATGGAAATAGGAGCGTATACGAATCGATGCATAACACTACAATCGCATATTAGCGACATGGGAAAATCGTGCCCGACCCGATCTCGCGACTCGCTCTTTTTGCGGATATCATGGTTGTTTAGTCTTCGGTTATGAATTCTTTCTCTCGACTTCTGTCACCCATGTCTGAGCGCTGCTATCCATTGAGTCTCGTCGGTTTCTTTCTGTTGACGGCTGCGGCGTATGCCGATGAGCCGGCCGCAGAAAATCGCCGGCAGATTGAATTCTTCGAAGCAAGAATCCGGCCATTGCTCGTCAACCGGTGCTTCAAATGCCACAGTGCCGACGCCAAATCGCTTAAGGCGGGGCTACGGCTCGACAGCAGAGCCGGCATGCTCCAAGGAGGAGACTCGGGATCGGCGATCATCGTTGGCCAGCCGAACGATAGTTTGTTGCTATCGGCGATTCGCTATGAGTCGTACGAGATGCCGCCCGATGGAAAGCTCAGTGCTGCGGAGATCGACGCCCTGGCAAAATGGATCGAGTTGGGAGCAACGTGGCCAGAAGGCAGAACGGTTGAGATGCCACCGAAACCGAATTCCGCAGCGTACGATTGGGACGAAGCGAAAAAACATTGGGCTTGGCAACCAATTCGAAGGCCGCAGCCGCCTACTCCGAAAACGGGTGACCGAATCGCGAATGCAATCGATCGATTTGTTGTGGCCAGACTTAGAGAGGCAGGTCTACGTCAGCCGCCACCGGCATCGGCCGCCATCTTTGTGCGGCGCGCATTTATTGATCTCATCGGAATTCCGCCCACTCCGGGCCAACTCCACACTTGGGTAAATCGACTGCAGTCGGAAGGTGATCACTTGGATGACGCGGGCGTGCGGCGGCTGGTTGACAGTTTGCTGGATCGACCGCAATACGGCGAACGCTGGGGGCGTCACTGGCTGGATGTGGCGCGGTACAGTGACGGCGGCGGGTGGTCGCAGGACAACAAGCCGCAGCCGAGTGCTTGGAGGTATCGAGACTGGGTCGTCGATGCATTCAATACCGACATGCCTTTTGATGACTTTGTTCAATTCCAAATTGCCGGCGACATGTTCGACAAGCAGGCAGCGATTGGTACGGGATTCCTGGCGCTGGGGCCAAATTACAAATCCGACGGGGGAGATCCCGAGAGCATCGCCCAGGCCAAAGGTGAAACATTGGATGACCGCGTGGATACGTTCTCCCGCGCGTTTTTAGGGTTAACTGTTTCCTGTGCCCGCTGCCACGACCACAAATTCGACCCAATTCCGACACAAGATTACTACTCTCTGGCTGGAATCTTTAACAACAGTACTGAGCGCGAACTTCCATTAGCGACCGACGATATCATTAAGCTCTACGATGACCATCAGAAGAAGATTAACGATCTAAACAGCAAGATTAATGCAACTCAGAAGGGCGCACGACAGCAAAAACGCGGCCTCAGCAAGGATCAACAAGGACGACTCGCCAAGTGGAAACGGGAACTTGCCGTTCTGAAAGCCAATGCCCCTGCCAAGTATGATTTCGCCCACACAGTCCGCGATACGGGCGCGGTTGACATGCCCATCGCATTGCGGGGCAATTTGTTGAAACCAGGCGACGCTGCACCTCGGAGATTTTTGCGAGTCGTCGCCGGTAACGAGCGAAAACATTTCACCGATGGCAGTGGACGCAAGCAACTGGCGGCCGCCGTGGTTCGCCCGCAGAATCCATTGACCGCAAGAGTCTTCGTGAACCGGGTGTGGTTGAATCACTTTGGCAATGCATTAGTGCGCACACCAAGCAACTTCGGAACGCTCGGAGAAACGCCCACTCACCCGCAACTTCTCGATTGGTTGGCGAGTGAATTCGTCGTATCAGGTTGGTCCATCAAATCACTGCATCGACTCATCATGACGTCGGCCACCTACCGGGCGAGCAGTCGGTTTGAAGAAACGGCCTTTGAACGTGACGGCGACAACCGCCTGCTGTGGAGAATGAATCCACGCCGCATGGATGTGGAAACGTGGCGCGACTCGCTCTTGGCGGTAACCGGCGAATTGGATCTAACGATCGGCGGTCCGCCGATCGAGAACATTATCAACAGCCACCGCCGCACGTTGTATGCAAAAGTCAGCCGGAACGCCCCCTTTGCCTCGGACGAGTTCTTACGACTGTTTGACTTTCCAATCCCACGCGCAACCAGTGCTCAAAGAACGACGAATGTCGTTCCTCAGCAGTTCCTATTCATGATGAACAGCCAATTTATGGTCGATCGCGCCAAGGCGTTGGCAGTGCGTCTACAGGAAGAACGACGCTCGACCAAGGACCGCATAGAACATGCTTACGCGCTGCTTTACGGCCGAAAACCAAGCAAATTAGAATTCCAAGCTGCGACTGACTTTGTCGATACTGATGGCCCGATTGGTGTGGCACTCGACCGCTGGGAACAATACTGCCAGGTTTTACTCAGTTCGAACGAATTTATGTATACTCGTTAGCTGAAAAATGTTTCTGACAGTGAGTCGGCACGGACTCGTGTTAAGAAGCGGAATCATCCTTGGAAATCCAACATGCCGCATCGCAATCCATTTCTCCCAGTCTCCCGTCGCCAGTCCATAAAGCGAATCGGAGCTGGATTCGGGAGTCTCGGCTTGGCCAGCATGCTGGCGGACGCCGGCGAACCGGTCGTTCAAGGTGCAACTTCGTCGGCAGCACCATTGGCCCCGAAGGTGCCTCATTTTGCCCCTAAGGCGAAACATGTGATTCAATTGTTTATGCCTGGTGGACCTTCGCAGGTCGATACGTTCGACCACAAGCCGATGATTTCGAAATTCGCCGGCCAGCGACCGAAAACAGTAGATCGCAAGTCGCTGCGTAACACGAAAAACGGATTGTTCCCATCACCATTTGGCTTTCAACAATACGGCGAATGTGGCAAATGGGTCAGCGACATTTTTCCTCACACGGCGGAATGTGTCGACGATATTTGTTTCGTGCATTCCATGCACACCGATATTCCCGAGCATGCCGGCGCGATAATGATGTTCAATTTGGGACACTTGCAACCGAGTCGCCCTAGCCTTGGTTCATGGCTGTGCTATGGCCTGGGGACGGACAATCAAGAATTGCCGGGATTTGTCGCATTGAGCCCTCGCGCGAAACCACGTGGAAAATCGGCCAATTGGGGGAACGCATTTTTACCGGGGGCCTATTCTGGAACGTATGCCAACATCGCGAGCATGAAACCGGATAGCATTCTGCGAGATCTGAAGAATCCGTTTCTTTCACGAGTCGAACAGCAGAAGCAAGCCAACTTGCTTGCAAAACTGAACCAACTCGATTTGCAGCGTCAGCAACAAGATCAGAATTTGGAGTCAAGCATCCAAGCGATGGAAATGGCATTCCGCATGCAGTTTGCCGTGCCGGAAGCGTTCGACACAGCCAGCGAATCGAGAACGACCCTCGAAATGTACGGCGACAGCGAATATGCGAAAGGTTGTCTGTTGGCACGACGACTGGTGGAACGCGGCGTGCGAATGGTGCAGGTCTCACATTCCATCGATGGCTACGACATCGCCTGGGATACCGGCCATAAGGAGATTGAAAATGGGCACACCCGATTGGCGCTTGCCTGTGATCAGGGAATCGCAGCTTTAATTCACGATCTAAAACAACGCGGACTCTTCGATGATACACTTGTCATTTGGGGAGGCGAATTCGGGCGTGCACCAACATCGGAAGGTCAGAAAGGACGTGACCACGATCACTACGGATTCACAATTTGGATGGCAGGTGGCGGCGTCAAATCGGGATTCAGCTATGGAGCGACCGACGAATTCGGCTGCTCGGCGGTCGAGAACCGCGTCCACGTGCATGACCTGCATGCCACGATATTGCACCTGATGGGTTTGGACCACGAGCGCCTGACGTATCGCTACTCGGGGCGCGACTTCCGGCTGACCGACGTGTACGGCAACGTCGTTCACGACATCATTGCGTAGTCATGGCAGATTCAAATTGCTTCCGATAGACGATGCGGGCTAGGTAGCGCCGACTCCACCTTGAGTTACCGAGATTGGCTACCATTTGGCGATCTTCTTCTGCTCACGGTTCGGTAAGCCAATTCACAGAACGGTAGCGCCGCATCCTTGATCATCCAAGCATTGTCGGCACGACTCTACCTACTGCAAGATAAAGGCACACTTCGCGATCGGCGTCTTGTCTACTGTTCCGAACCGTTCACACAAACCAGGATGCATGGTCGTCGTACCCTGAGGCGACAATCAGTTTCACAGTCACAGCAAACAATTCGGCTGCCAACACCAACCTTCTACGTTGGTCAAGTCTTAAAAAAACAGTCCATTTTTCGCACGTCGTTTGCCAAATCCACTTATGAATGCATTAACATGGTCACCTTATGATTCACGACAACAACTCTCGAATGGCAGCGATGCCTATCACTGTCGATTCACACCTCAATTCGATTTGCGAGGCAACTATGAAACCATCACTTATTGCCATTTGTTCTACCGCAATCTGTATTTGCTCGACTGCCTTCGCCTGGCCGCAACACGCGCCAGCACCTTCTAAGCAGCACAAGGTGCTGCAGAAGTTCGCCGGCGAGTGGGTGTTACAATCCAAAATGGAGGCCGTTCCGGGTCAGCCAGCCTTCGAATGCAGTGGAACGATGAATTCACGAATGCTGGGACAATACTGGGCGATTTCAGAAGTGACCGGAGAGATGCCGGGGGGAGTTCAGGTTACCGCTATGCAAACGCTCGGATACGATGAAAAGTCGAATAGATTCATCGGTACTTGGGTCGACAGTATGCTGAACTACATGTGGCATTATGAAGGCACCGTGAATGATTCCGGAACCAAGCTGACATTGAAGGCCGAGGGCCCCAATTTCGTGGCGGCTGGTAAGATAACCAAATTCCGCGACACTTATGAATTCAAGTCGGCTGACCACATCGTGCTGACGTCTGCTATGCTGAATGACGATGGTACGTGGGTCGAATTCATGACGGGAAATTACCGACGAAAGAAATGAGTGGAACAGCTCCCACGGAATTCCCGGCGCAGTGGCGTGCGGTGGCAATAGCGACTGACAGAAACACTCGAATCGCGCGAGTTTGCCGTGGCGCGTATGGTCGAGCTTCGGCTGAAGCAAAATCCATTCCGTTCGCTTTTATCGGCATTATTGAGGCGGCTTTTCCTCCGAGGGAGCTTTGCCGAACGCCGGATTTGGTTTACGTGGGACCGGGGCACCGGTTTGTTTGACCCAGTCGGTGAGTTGCGTGTGAAGTTGTTTGGCGATGGCAGGCTCGGCCTCAGCGAGGTCGTGCTGCTCTGAGACATCGTCGCGGACATTGAAGAGTTTGTAGTTGTCGTACTCGTAATAGTAGATGAGTTTGTAATCGCCTCTCCGAATGGCCGTTGAAGGCACAGCGCGCCAAGTCATGTTGTTGGTCCCATAGACGGGAAGTACTTGGTTGTAACCTTGGCCTGCCAAGTAAAGTGGGTAGTGCCAAAAAATTGCGCGGTCCTGAAGCGCTGGCTCCCCATTCAAAACGGGTACAAAAGATTTCCCATCAACGGGCTGATTGCTCGGTAGTGGAGCACCGCTGAGTTCAGCAAATGTGGGCAGAAAATCAACGCTGGTCAGTGGTGCTTGTGCAATACCGCCAGGTTTGACGACCGCGGGCCATGCAGCACAGGTCGGCACGCGGATTCCTCCCTCAAAGAAGGCCCCTTTGGCTCCTTTGAGTGGTCGGTTCGTAGTCGCGAATGAGGCACCACCATTGTCGGAAGAGAAAATGAACAATGTATTTTTTTCCAGGTCCAGTTCATGGAGCTTGGCGCGAAGGCGGCCCACCGATGTGTCGACCGCCTCGATCATCGCTGCATACACGGGATTCCAGTTGTAAGACTGATCCGGAAACGTCTCCAGTTTCGTCTTGTATTTGGCGACAACGTCTTTGCGAGCTCGCAGAGGAGAATGCACGTCCCAATGGGCAACATACAGATAAAAAGGATCGTCTTTGTTTTGCTCGATGAATTCGAGAGCAGCGTCCGTCAGATCCTCGGCGACATCAATATTGCCATAATGCTTCGATTCTTTGCCGGGCTCGCCGTTCGATGAGGAAACAGTAAATCCCTGAGTATCAGGCCCGAGATGCCATTTGCCGAACCGCGCTGTCGCATATCCGGCCTCGGCGAGAACTTCCGCAATAGACGTGTGAGCGGGAAGGATCGAGTCGTTTTGTGAGGGAAACGTTTGGTACAGCGGATCGGTCTGCCCCTTTGTCGGAACGGCGAATCGCATGGCAGTTGCATCGCCCTTGGCCCTGCCCCCGGGCGTATAGAGCCCGTGACGCGGTGTGTACATTCCGGTGTTGATGCAAGCGCGTGTCGGTGCACAATTTGGTCCGCCCGAATAGAAGTCCGAGAAAATCACTCCTGCGCTGGCAAGGGCATCAATGTTGGGAGTTTCATAGAACTGCGCGCCATTAAAACCCACGTCGGAATAACCGAGATCGTCGGCGAGAACAAAAACGATGTTAGGACGTTCCTGTGCAAAGGCCGTAAGAGGCAAGAAGATAACGACAATCGCAAGAATAGTTCTCATTGTGGGTTTCATTCGGTGATTTCTTGAGTGGATTGTTGGTTCGGTAAGCGCATGAACTCAGCACATGCATGATTCCCATTATAGCCAAATAAGGGCCTGACGGCATCGCAGGTCGCTCGTTCAGAGGGCCGAAGTGATTCTCAACAGAATCTTTGTACCAAGTTTCTTGGCGCTAAATTGACTACAATAGTCGTCTTCATCCGATCGCTAATCCTCGGCCATTCTTATCGCCGGTCGCTTGGGGGTCAAACATGAGTATGAATCGACGGCAATTGCTTCAAACAGCAGCCTGCGGAACTGCCGGATTGTTCCTGTGGCACCGGTACAACTCTGTTTTCGCGGACGACGCAGTGGGCTCCCACAGAAATGCTGGTCGTCTCAAATTTGCACCGCATTTTGGGATGTTTGCGAATCTTGCCGGACCCGATCCGATCGATCAACTCAAGTTTGCAGCCGACGAGGGTTTCATGGCCTGGGAAGACAACGGCATGAAGGACCGCCCGGTTGACCTGCAGAAACAAATCGCTTCCACGATGCAAAACCTCGGTATGCAAATGGGGGTCATTTCGGCGCTACGAGGCGTCTGGAACGGCGTGAATTTCGCTGGTGACGATGCGGCAGCCCGTGATCAAATCCTGAAGTCGATCCGCGAAGCCGTTGAAGTCGCCAAGCGGGTTCATACAAAGTTCATGACTGTAGTTCCGGGATTGGCCCATCCCAAACTGCCCGCTGAATACCAAACGGCCAATTGCATCGACTTATTGAAGCGGTGCTGCGATATCATTGAGCCGCATGGAATGATGATGGTCATCGAGCCACTCAATCGGAAAACAAATCATCCAGGCGTCTTTCTGTACGGCTCGCCGCAGGCTTATATGATTTGCGAGGCAATCAATCGACCGTCCTGTAAGATTCTGTTTGACATCTATCACCAACAAATCACCGAAGGAAACCTGATACCGAATATCGATCGCTGCTGGGATCAAATTGGGTATTTTCAATCAGGTGATAACCCGGGTCGAAAGGAACCGGGGACCGGTGAAATCAATTACGTGAACGTCTTTCGCCACATTTACGACAAGGGCTACCGGGACATTGTTGGGATGGAGCACGGAAACTCAAAGCCGGGTGCAAAGGGGGAGCAGGCAGTCATTGATGCTTATCGGCGAGTCGATCCAGCGGAAATTTAGTCGACACAATCGCGAACCTCGCCCGTGACTGGGCAAAGATTGCGAGACAATTTACTATTGTGGCTGCTGCAAACGGGCAACATTGGTTTGAACGCCAGCGCGGAATGACATTCGCTTCGTCTCATCTTACTTCAGCAACAGGAAGGCTGACTTATGAAAACGGTTGCGATAATCGGCGGCGGATTCAGTGGAACAATGACAGCCGTCAACCTGGCACGTTTGAGCGATCGCCCTCTTCACGTCGTCATCATCAATACCAAACGGCCATTAGGTCGCGGAACGGCGTACGGAACAAACCGTGTCGAACATCTGCTGAACGTCGCAGCTCGAAACATGTCCGCGCTACCCGATGTTCCCTCGCATTTTATGGATTGGCTCAGGTCGAGGCACGAATACAGCAGTACGCCAGAAGTCGAATTACGAGAAATGTTTGCACCTCGTCGCGTTTACGGCGATTACTTGCGTGGCTTGTTGGCTTCGTATTTAAACCCCATCGACGCGCGCTGCCAGGTGAAGTTGGAGGCCTTCGATGCCGAGGCGGTCGACGTTGTGGTCAACGGCGACGAAGCCGAGATTTTATTGGCCAACGGCGAGTCTGTTGAAGCAAACCAGATCGTGTTGGCTACCGGAAACCAGCCACCAGGTACATTCAAGTCGTCGGCACCGTTGCGGTACGACCCTCGCTATCGTTCCGATCCTTGGGACGATTGGCTCAGCCGCTTGCCACCCCCCGGCGGTAAAGTCTTGCTGTTGGGAACGGGGCTGACAATGGTCGACATCGTGTTGACCTTAGCCGATATCGGCTGGGACGGTGAAATCATCGCTGTCTCTCGCAACGGCATGTTACCCCAGTCGCATTTCCGCGGGATCGCGTATGAAGACTACGTTCCGGATGATGCCGAATCGTTGGGACTGGGCGGACTTCGTCGATTGGTGCAAACGCATTGTGATCGGCTGCAGCAAATGAGCCAAAACACAGCAATCGCGGTCGACAAACTTCGCCCTCACACTCAACGACTGTGGCAAAGTTTCTCGACGGACGAAAAACGCGAATTCTTGCAGAAAGACGCCGCGCTGTGGAATGTGACAAGGCATCGCATTGCTGCTGCGATTCACAACAAGATCACCGATGCGCTCGATACCGGAAAACTTCGCGTTATTCGCGGGACGATCGAAGGATTGATTCCGGGTGAGCAAAGGATCGAGGTCGTGCTGCGTGATTCGGATGGTGGCGAAATCGTCGAGTCGGGCGATCTGATCATTAATTGCACCGGCCCGCAAGCACACTTCTCCCAAACCGGCTTGCCGTTGTTCGACAATTTGTTGAGCAAGGGGCTCGTGTCGACTGACGATCTTGATATGGGAATCGAGGTCGACGACGATTTTGCCACTCTTAATGAAGATGGAGAGGCATCGACCCTTCTATACGCGATTGGGCCGTTGCTCAAAGGCAGCCTATGGGAAACAACGGCCGTGCCCGAGCTTCGTGGGCAGGCGATGCGTGTGGCGGAAACCTTGCTGCAGCGTGAACCGACGCCGGTTGACCAAGGGGATCTGATCGAGTACTACATCTAAACGGGTTTAGCATCTGGCAATCGATGAGTGCTGCCACCAGCGAGTACAACAAGCCATGGGGCACGCGCTGTGTCGCGACGCCGTATTGCAAGCGTGGGTTGCGCTACTCGGTCAAGTTGGAATCAGGCATCGCTGATTTCGAGATTTTCCGGACCAGTTGAGCCAGGTAGATGGCACTGCTCCCGCCCCTCTTAGAAGTCAGCAGTATAGATTTCCCATCGGCGAGCAACCTGGCTTTGTGTTCGATCCTTGGGCTATTCAGCGATTCCAGTAACCGTGGTTTGGACCAAGCTGAATTCCAATCCCCCCTCGTCGTCATCCAAAAATCGGATGTTCTTCCGTCGCGACTAGTGCGCACGAAAATCAGCATGCGACCATCATTGCTCAATGTCCCGGCATATTCTTGTACGGTTGAATTGATCGAATTGGGGAGCGCTTGAGCCGCGGACCAAGGATGACCAATCGAGGAGCGGCGGCAGATGAACAAGTCGGCAACGTTTTTGCGGCCTTCGACACCGGCCTTTCGACCTTGAAAAAGGAGAGCCAGTCCATTCGGTGTTACTTCGGGCGCTTCATGCCTTTGCGTGCCCGGTACATCTAATGGCAACGGCTTCGACCAAGGGGATGTTGTTGATTCTCGCGCTGAAATCATGCATTTCGAAACCTTGCCAGGCATCGCTCGAGTGAACATGAGTGTTTGACCATCGGCGGATATGATGGGATGGGTATCGGTTTGACGCGAATTAATTGGACCCTCGATTCTGCTGGGCCGCGCCCACTCGTCATTCAACGAAGCCCGAGTCGTCATCCACAGGTCTTCATCGTTCCAGTTTCTTCCCGCTGAGAAAAAGAGCGTCAAGCCGTCGGCGGTCATATCGGCGGCAGAAATCTGATCTGGGGAGCCAGGCGGCAATGCAATCTGCTGCGCGATTCGCCATTCCCATTCGCCTGTTTCCAGCAAGTCGGCCGCAGAGACCGGCCGGCATCTCGCTGAATGAACTGTCACATCCGCACCGGTTCGTAAAACAAAACGGTTGGAATCCAATGTCCGAAGCCATTTGTGGTTGGAGACACGATCAAGGGGCCCCTCATAGTCGGCGATCACAGCACCATCTAAAATGCCGTGAATCGTTACCGAATCACCCGAGTGCGAGACCGAAACATGAAGCCGTTGTTTCTCGCCTTGTTTTATTGCCGAGGGTGATCCCGTGGTGTGCAAACGGTCGTCAACCAATTCGAGGCCGGTGAATGACGTGCTGCTGGGGTAGTGAGCCCGGAGCACAAGATGTACGGTGCGATGCCTTAATGGCAAGTTCAAACAGCATAAGCCGCCGGAGCGTACCGTCAGGTCAACGTCGACTTCATAATCACCATAAACAGGCGTGGGAAATTGGACTCGCGTTGCCCCGCCTACCTGAGTTTTGTCCCTGGTTGCGGAAAATCCGCCATCCCACACTTCCCAATCCCAGAATGAATCGCCAACCGCAATTTCGTCTCGTGGGAACTCGACTCCAGCCAGCAAATTGACCTCTCCAGGGGATGCTAGTTGCCGGTCGCTGGAATCCAAATCGGCCGACGTGCCCTGTTTCAGTTCTTGAGTTTGAGAATCGGCAGCAAAGTCCATTACCGCAACTTCCGTTTCCGGCTCTGGCAACTTGGGGGAAAGAATTGTCGCGACCGGGCGAAGGCCCATCCAGTCGCTATGACCAAGTGGCAAGCATTCCCTGTAGGCCGAGCGCATAAACGCATATTTGTGGTGCCATGCGAGGCCGCGCGAAACGTGTCGTTCTCCACTCACGGGTCCGCTTGGGTCAATAATCGGCGACACTTTGTAGTACTCCGGGTCGTACCAATCCCGACACCACTCGCGAGCGTTGCCATGCATATCATGCAGCCCGAACGCATTCGGTTTCAGTTGGCCCACTGGAAATGACGACTTTTCGTTGGTCCACGCGTATTCGGACAACGCCGTGAAATTTTCACCGAAATTCCACATCGTCGTCGTCCCGGCACGACAAGCGTACTCCCATTGCGCCTCTGTCGGCAGAGCGAATGTCAACCCGTCCGTCCCGGGAAGCGCGTTGAGCAACTCCAAACACTTTTGACTGTCATGCCACTTTAAGTTTTCTACAGGATGGGTCGGCTGATCAACAATTTCAGACGGATTCTCTCCGGTCATCGATTCCCATTCAGCTTGAGTGACTTCGTATTTGCTGATGTAAAAAGGTCGCGTGATTTGAACTCGATGTTGTGGACCTTCTGCCGGCAGGAATTGTTGCATCCAACCGTTCGACTCTTTGGTGAGCACCCATTCCTGCTGATCCGTCGTTGACCCCATCAAGAACTCACCGGGAGGGATCAGGACCATCGTCAGTGATTGACCCTTGTTAAGATCGACTTTCTTTTCGACTGGTAGATTTAGAAACTCGGCCCAGTCCTGCTGATGAGTTTTGGCTTGTGTGGAATCGAAGGGAGCGATCGCAGGTTTTGGCACATCAGCGGGCCAATCATGCACTGTTTGCTCGACAATTGTCGCTTTGGGTCGTGGTTGCTTGCGTACCAACCGGGCGAGAAAGATGTCATCCAACCCATTGCCATCCGGGCGAAGAGAACGAAACAACATCGTCTTCCCGTCTGCGAGCAAGCGTGGACATTGGTTTGTCGCACCGGAATTTAGCGTTGCGATGGGCACTGGTTCCGTCCAAGGGGAATCCCAGTCATCGCGCGTCGTCATCCAGAGTTGCCGTGGTTTGAGTGGGATTTCCTTATCGTAGCGCGAGAAAATTAGTAATCGACCGTCGCCACTGAGTGCCGCTGTTTCTTCGCTACAACGCTCCGAATTGACCGGTGGCTCCAAATGCGTCGGTTGCGGCCAAGGAACGTCTGTTGAAGCACGTCGGCTCATCCACAAATCGGGGTTGCCACGATGCCAACGGACCAGCACGGAGGACAGACCAAGTGGATCCGGATCAGGAGGAAAATTGGAATTCAACTCAAACGGCGTTGGCGCGCTCCAGGGCGAAGCCACCGATTCGCGCGTCGAAATCCAATTCGACCTGCCATTTCCGTCAACGTTGCCTTGGCGAAAGATCAATGTGAGACCATCGTCAGAAAGGGCAGGATCGAGTTCGTGGCGCTCTGTATTAATCAGTCCTCCTAAGTTGACACGATCGGACCATGGACTGGTTATGGACTCTCTGCTGCACATCCATAGGTCATGCCCACCGTAGCTTCCTTTGCCGTTGATGGTTGAGAACACGATCGTCAATCCGTCGGCGGTCATGTCCGCACTCCCTTCGGAGGCCCCCGTGTTGATCGGTTCATCGAAATGTTCAACCACCTGCCATTCGTAATTGCCGCTGGCGATTAAATCGGCGGCGGATGCGTCTGTTTCGGGCGTTGGCTTCCGAACCAGCCGGGCGAGGCAGATGTCGTTGTCGCCAGTGAAGAGGATTGACTGCCCATCAGCAAGCAATCGAGGATGGTTGACGAGCGAAACACCAGGCAAACTAATCGGGATTGGTTCCGACCACGCCGAGTCCCAATCGGCACGCGTGGCCATCCACAGTCGCCTTTTTCCCCCGGCATCTGCGTTGTCGCGCGTGAAGACGATCAGGCGGCCATCCTCGCTCATCGCTCCCGTATGCACCGCGGCGTCGCTCTTGATTGGAGGGCGCATGAATCTCGCTTCCGGCCAGGGCGCCTCGGCAGAAGATCGCCGAACGATTGCCAAGTTTGCGCTACGTGAGAAGAGGAGTGATTTCTGATCAGTCGGCAGGTCAGGGGCGTAGTATCCGTCAAATTCAAACCGCTTTGGAGCGGCCCACGGGTCGTTTGTGGAGTCTCTTCGAGAAACGAATGTCTCAAAACCACCGTCGCCAAGGCGCGTAAACAGCAAGGTCAGCCCGTCAGCAGACAAGGCAGGGTGAACTTCGTTCAGCCCTGAATTAATTGCGCTGCCAAGAGGCACCGGTCTGGACCATTCGGTGTTTGCCGAACTGCGCGCTGACATCCACAGATCGGCGTCACGTTGTTTTGCCCCGACTCCTTTGAATCGTGATGTAAATACAATCGTTCGGCGATCCGCTGTCATATCGGCACCGGAGGGCGCGTACCGCGCACGAATCGGATCACCATAGCGTTCGACCACTTTCCATTCGTAATCACCGCTGGCAACCAGGTCGGTGGCTGCCGGTATCGAATTCGACGGCTCCTGTCGCACCAGGCGTGCCAAGTACATGTCGGATAATCCGACAGCATTGCTGCGCGTCGATTGGAAAAGCATCGACTTACCATCAGGTAGTAGCCGGGGATACCCTTCATGATCTTGTGTGTTGAGCGTCGAAATTGGGATGGCTTCCGACCACGGGCTGCTCCAATCGGAACGCATTGACATCCACAACTCGCCACCGTTGGGGCCGTTTTCGAGCTTGCGTTCGAAGACCAAAAGCCGTCCGTCATCACTCATTGTTCCGGCGTGCTCGTGCTGGGTCGTGTTGACTTCCGGACCAAGCCGCACCACTTCGCCCCAAGGTTCTTCAAGAGATCGTCTACGACTGAGAAATAAATCGCGGCTTTCGTTGACTTGCCTCGTCACGACAAACGACAAACCATCAGAAGTCATATCCAACGATTCTTGGTAGCCCGGGTTGACCTCAAACAATTCAGCGGGCGACCAGGACGAACTACGTGTTTGCCTTTGCGAGATATGGATTTTTCCAGCTCGGGTAAAATACAGAGTCAGACCATCGCCGAGGATACTGACTCGAGATTCTCCCTCAACTGAGTTGATGTTCTCCCCGAGAAGTTCCGGTTGGGGCCAGGGTTCGTCGGTGGAGTTGCGTGTTGCCATCCAAATGTCATCAACGCCCCGACCTTCTGCACGATCTGACGCAAAAACGATCGTGCAACCATCCGCCGACATATCGGCAGTCCTGTCCCAAAGAGGAGAATTGACCGGCTCCGGGAGATGTTCGACGACCTGCCACTCCCACTCGCCCGTGGCTAATAACTCGGCAGCGGAACGGGGTGGATCATTAGCGTCGGGGGTGACATTCGCGCCGCCGGGCTTCATTTCCTGGATCTCAATCGCTGGCGGCACGGACTGTGACGAGGCGTTATCCACGACCTCCGCCTGCTGGACTTTCTCCTCGCGTGCAGAACCGTTCCAATAACGATATCCCCCGTACGCCCCCACAATGATCAAACACGCAATGGCCATCGGTGCCCAAATCGACGGCGACTGTGGTGACGAACGCTTGGAGGTGCGGTGATCTTGCTTCTGAGTCTTCGCTGGAGAACTTTTTTTCGCCGGCAGCGATGCAGCCTTCCTTCGATGCTTCGGCTGCGGCAGATTAATATCGCAGTCTTCGATCGCCGCAAGTAGCTCCCCCATCGTTTGGAAGCGATCATCCGTCGACTTGGCCAGCATTTTGCGGCAGATGGCATCGATATCATCGGGCACATCCGGTCGCTTGTCACGAAGTGAGGGAATTTCGCTGGCTTGATGCTTTTCAAAAATCTCGAATATCGTTTCGCCGCGGTACGGAGCTTCACCAGCAAGCAGGTAATAGAGCGTACATCCCAAACTGTAAATGTCGGCCCGTGTATCCGCCTGGTGTGAGTCGAGGGATTGCTCCGGAGCCATAAATGACACCGTGCCCAGCATCGTCCCCTCGACGGTCAGCTTGCTTCCGGAGAGCTTTGGGCTCAGGCTGAGATCACTAGACATGGTGCTCTGTTGCGCCTCTCGCAGCGACTCGTCGAAATTCGCCAAACCCAAATCCAGGACTTTGACCAGGCCACCTTTGGTCAACATCAAATTGCCCGGTTTGATGTCACGGTGGACGACCCCATGTTTGTGGGCATATCGAAGGCCTTTGGCAGCCTGAAAAATACAATCGATGGCCCGTTCGATTTTCATTGGCCCCCGGCGATGCACGCGCTTGGCGAGGTTTTCCCCCCGCACAAATTCCATCACCAAAAAGTGCACACCGTTTGACTCGTCTGCATCGTAAGCCCGCACAATGTTGGGGTGTTCAAGAGTTGCAGCAACCTGGACTTCGCGGCGAAATCGTCGAATCTCCTCATGCGAGTCCATCAGATGTTTGGCGATCATTTTCAGCGCGACCAAACGATTCATCGGCCGGTGAACCGCCTTAAACACCATTCCCATCCCGCCGGCATCGAGCAGATCCAGAATGAGATACTTGTCGATCAACAGGTCCGGCTGTCCCTTGAGCAAGGCGGACGCCTGAAATGGTGTTAATTTGCCCGCCTCGACGAGTTGTGAGGCCAGTTGGCGGGGGTCCGGGGCATTGCTCTCAGCAGGACTCCGGCCCAACTCTTGGATTTCGGCAGATGACAACACGCCGACTTCGGTTAGCTTTGACAGGAAGTGTTGACTGTCAACGACGATCTCGTCAGCTTCGGTAGGACGCTGCCCAGAATCTGAATTCAGGACGACGGTACTCTGCAAATGCGCAAAGGCCTCGTCGAATTGTTGTTCCAGCGGGTCATCGTCAGGACTGTCGTGCCGAATCAGCGAACGCACTTCGTCCAGCAATGCAGAATCAGCGCCACATTGATCAACCAGCCATGGGTCGCGCTGCTCGTCGGGCAGTTCTAATGCTGCAAGGAATAGTTCCTGAACGCGTTGACTGCTTCCGTTGCTCATTGATGTGCTACTTCTCCGTGCTCAACTCTAACTTGCGAATGAGCCGTCAGGATCGCCTACAGAAATAAACTGTGTCACGAGAGCCACCACGAGGTTTGGACATGCCCTCTCCTGAGATTCAATATTGCAGGCTCAATTCGACCATCGGTCTTGTTCATCGGCCCCGCTGCGTGTGTTCTTCCAAAGGATCATCGAGTTTCAGGATATCAAGGTATTTGGCGGAGTCGACGGTCGAAAGATGCACAGAAATTTGGATTTTTTCGAAAACTCCAGTTTTGGGCCGTTCGATTGGGGGCATCGTGAACTACTAGCCGGTTTACAACACTAACGCCCACTGCCATGACTTGGAGCTGACGTCAGTGCTGGCGTTTTTCTGCCGAGACAGTATTTCTTAAAAGTCGTCAATCGATTGTTGCAGAATTCGCTCTGAGTTTTCAAAGGAATACCGAATGTGCTTTGATTCCATGCTGTGAAAACGTAACAACGTGATTGATAGTATCGCAAATGAATGCGATCTGGCATACTTTGGTACGGAGTTCTTCGCTGTCGGGAGCCGCATAATGATGTTGCAGCCGGGGAACAAGGCTCCGAGATAAACGCCAGCTTTGTCGCACAGATCGCCAAACAACAATCTAGAGAGTACGAAAGACGAAATAATGTCAGATCGTTCCACCCGGCCAGACTGGTTGTTGTGGCTAGAATCTCATCCTCTCCTGACGTTGCTGTTCTTGTCCCTAGTTTCGGCATCGGCTTTGATCGCCGTCGTCACTTACTTGGACCATCGGATCGAAGAGCGTGATACCGATCTCGTGCTGAAGCTGCGCCCTGTCGGAGAGCCAACAGGCGCCGTACCCTCGGAAATGCCTCATCGTGTCGCAGAGGGCCAAACTGTCTATGTGCCAATGTACTCACATATCTTGGAGTACGAGGGACAACGCATGCCCTTGGCCGGTACGCTGAGCATTCGCAACACCGACTCTGAAAAGTCCCTGACGATCTCCTCGGTGCAATATTACGACACCGAAGGGAAACTCATTCGTGACTATCTCGAGCAACCACTAAAGCTCAATCCGATGGGATCAACCGATATCTTTATCCCGCAGTCCGACATGGCCGGCGGGGCGGGAGCCAACTTTATCGTCGAATGGGTGGCGGAAGAGTTGGTCCACGAACCGGTCGTCGAAGCCGTTATGGTCGGACGTGGAGGTACTGGAATCACAAGCTTCGTCCGTCCCGGCAAAGTCATTGACGAATTTGAGCGCGACTGAGCGTTTCTTGCAGCTGCGGCGTCGCAAGCATGTAATCCACTCGATTCGGCAACAAGACATTCCAGCACTTGTCCCCAGCGAAACTCGGTTTCAATGGAACTTTTTAGAGGTCGACATGCACCTTCGAGATTTCACCCTCTTCGGCATCGCCACCATTGTTCTCGGTATTAGCACAAACGCGACGGCGGCTGACCCACCGAATATTGTCCTTATTATGGCTGACGATCTGGGCTTCTCCGACCTTGGCTGTTATGGCGGAGAGATCGATACGCCTAATCTGAATGCGCTTGCCGCAAATGGACTGCGTTACACCGAGTTTCGCAACACGTCTCGCTGCTGCCCTTCCCGCGCGTCGCTGATGACAGGCAAGTTTCAACATGCCGTTGATATGGGATGGATGACTGCCGTCGATGAGCACCGAATTGGATATCGGGGGCAACTGAGTGACGATCATCCGACAGTTGCCGAATTGCTCAATACGGGCGGATATCAAACGCGGATGTCGGGCAAATGGCATTTGACAGTCGATACAAACTTTCAAGGTGACCCGACCGAGCCGCCGAACGGTTCCTGGCCAACGCAGCGGGGCTTTGAAGAATACTACGGAGGATTGTCCGGCGGAGGTGGATACTATCGTCCTGAATCGTTGGCGAGGAATCTCCAGCGGATCCCGAAAGAATCCCTGCCGGACGACTACTACTACACGCACGCCATCACCGAAAATGCCGTGCAATTCGTTCAACGAAGCGATCCTGACAGACCGCTGTTTCTATATGTCGCCTACTACGCACCACATCGCCCCTTAGAGGCACCCGCTGAGCGGGTCGCACGTTGCCGTGCGCGATATCAAGTCGGGTATGACGTTTTGCGTGCTGAACGCTTCGAGCGGCAAAAAAAACTGGGGATCTTCCCTGCGGATGCTGCCCAAGGTAAGCCGGGGCAAGAATTACCGAATGACTCGCCTGCCTGGACAGAATTGACGGATAAACAACGTTCTGAATGGGTGACCGAAATGGCCACCTATGCGGCCATGGTGGAGATTATGGATGACGGAATTGGCGAAATCGTCGCCGCACTCAAAGAGCGTGGGCAATTCAAGAATACATTGATTCTGTTTCTCAGCGATAACGGTGCCACGTATGAGGGAGGCTTGATCTCGCAATTAGCGGCTGATTTAAGCAATTCTCCCTATCGAAACTACAAACAATTCACACATTTAGGCGGAGTCTCGTCGCCGCTGATTATTCATTGGCCGGCACAAATCTCGGGTGACGACGCCGGAGTCTTGCTGCGTGACGCTTGCCACATCAACGACTTGTTGCCAACTTGCCTGGCCGCTGCCGAATTGAACTATCCGCCGGAATTTCATGGTAAGGCGGTTTCGTCGCCGGATGGCAGCAGCTTGCTCGCAACATTCACGGGCGAAGCCATGCCGCAGCGAACATTCTATTGGGAACATCAAAGCAGTCGCGCGATTCAACAAGGCGGATGGCGATTGGTTTCACTTCGCGAAAGCAGTCCCTGGGAGCTGTACAACTTGGCCAACGATCCATTCGAGCAGGATGATTTAAGTAAGACTGAGCCTGATCGAGTGAATGAATTGTCGACACAATGGCAGGAGTGGGCGAAGTCGAACAAAGTCTTGCCGTTGGAAACACTTCCCTGGACGAAGCGAATTAACCATTACAAGAGCCTACATGCCGGTGAGTAGAGTGTTCCGGCTGGCTGTAATCGGCAACCGACAATAAGGATACATTTGGACTCTTTCTGAGACCACGTCGCATGACTACCAGTTTGAAGGGACCAATTGTGCATTCGTTTCCATCCGGGACCCAATTTCTCTCGTTAGCGGTTTATGCCTGGCTCTTTCTTATCTCAGTTCCGGCAACATCTGCAGCCGACGATGTCATCGATATCGGCTCGCGGCGGGAATTGTTCGTTGATCGATTCCTAATCGATCGATTAGAGGGTGGCGTATCACTGAAATTGCATCGCCCTGAACCGCAGGAGGTTGTCCTCCAAACCGACAAGCCCTGGGAAGGCAACACGTGCGCCTATTTCACCATCTTCCAGGACGGCGATTTATATCGCATGTATTACCGCGGCTCTCATTTTGACGAGTCGACTCAAAAAGCAGCCCACCCGGAAGTCACTTGTTACGCCGAAAGCCCGGACGGAATCCATTGGACGAAACCGGAGTTGGGGCTGTTCGAATTCAATGGGTCGAAGCAAAATAACACTGTTTGGACAGGAGTTGGCACTCATTGCTTTACCGTGTTCAAGGACAGAAATCCTGCTTGCTCCGCCGATGCCCGCTACAAGGCCATCAGCCGTGGGCATCCGACACATCCGCGTGGCCTGTATGTCTTCAAATCGCCCGATGGCATTCGGTGGTCTTTGATCCGTGAGGAACCGGTAATCACAGAGGGCAAATTCGATTCTCAGAATCTAGCATTCTGGGACGAACACGAGGGAGTGTATCGGGAATACCACCGCACTTTCGTAAACGGCGTGCGGCATATCATGACCGGCACGTCCGATGATTTTGTCCATTGGACGAAGCCGAAACTGCTGTCATTTGGCGACGCTCCAGTCGAACATCTCTATACCAATGCGGTTCGGCCCTACGTTCGTGCGCCGCATTTGCTAATCGCTTTTCCCACGCGTTATCTGCCAAAGCAAGGCCAGCGGGTCGAGCCGACGTTCATGAGCAGCCGCGATCGGGAAACATTCCACCGTTGGTTGGAGCCGGTGATTCCCGAATCTGCTCCCGAGGATCGAGCCGGCAATCGCAGCAACTACATGACATGGGGACTGCTGCAGCTGCCCGAAAACGACCGGGAGTATTCCGTCTACGCGACCGAGGCATATTACACCGGTCCGGATAGCCGCGTCCGCAGGTTTACCTATCGAATTGATGGCTTCGTGTCAGTCCACGCCGAGGCACAAGCGGGCGACTTGGTCACCAAACCGCTGCGATTTGCCGGAAGCGAGTTGCACATCAACGCTGCCGCAGCACCCGACGGCTATGTCAAAGTGGAAATAAAGGACGAATCAGGGATGGCGATACCTGGCTTCGCGAGTTCCGACTGTGATCCGATCAGAGGCGACAAAATCGATCACATCGCATCCTGGAATGGCAGTAGCGATGTGAGTTCTATCGTCGGCGAAGTCATTCGCGTCCGCTTTGAAATCGACAACGCCGATGTGTATTCGTTTCGCTTTGGACCAAGTAAGAATTAGCGGCTATCTGCTGACGCGGGATCGCAGCATAATTGCCTCGAGTTTCAAATGGTGTGCAGTCGGTCCAATCCAGTGCAAATTTGGTCGGATCCAAACTAGCACTTTCGACAACTAGGAAAGAATCGGTATGGAAACCTGGTCGTTTGCTGGCGTCGTCGTGTTATTACTGGTAGCCGTCGCAATCTACGACGTGTGCCAACGGAAACACGCCATCCTGCGAAACTTCCCGATCATTGGCCATTTTCGTTATCTGCTCGAATTGGTTGGGCCGGAGTTGCGGCAATACATCGTCACCGGCAATGACGAAGAACGTCCCTTCAGCCGGGATCAACGACGATGGGTGTATGCCTCTGCAAAAAAGCAGAACAACTACTTCGGCTTCGGTTCCGACAATGAAATGGAGCATACAGACAACTATTTGATCGTTAAGCACAGCGCATTTCCGCTGCAGATGCCGCATCCTGAAGACGACAATTACGATCCGAATTACAGCATCCCGTGCGCGAAAGTGCTTGGTGGTGACAGGCAACGCAAAAATGCATTCCGACCAGCCTCAGTTGTGAATACCTCTGCCATGAGCTTTGGATCACTGAGCGGGGCTGCGGTTGAGGCCATCAATGGAGGTTGTGCGCTAGCCGGCTGCTTGCAAAACACCGGAGAGGGTGGAATTTCGCCACACCATCAGCATGGTGGCGAACTGATCTGGCAAATTGGCACCGGGTATTTCGGCTGCCGAAATTCCGACGGGAGCTTTAGCCTGGAAAAGCTTAAGGAAAACCTGCAGCGATACCCGCAAGTGCGCGCGATCGAAATCAAACTGAGCCAGGGAGCCAAGGCCGGTGTTGGCGGAATTGTTCCTGCCGCTAAGGTGACGAAAGAGATTAGCGAGATCCGGGGCATACCGGTTGGAAAAGACTGCATCAGTCCGCCGTTCCATTCTTCGTTCGACAATCCCGATGGGCTTTTGGACTTTGTCGAACTTATCGCGGAGCAGACCGGGCTCCCAGTTGGAATTAAGTCGGCAGTCGGGGAATTAGATTTTTGGACTGAACTGACCGGTCTGATGTCGTCCACCAACCGGGGAGTCGATTTTGTCACGATTGATGGTGGCGAAGGTGGGAGCGGCGCTGCTCCACTCGCATTTTCCGACCATGTCTCGATGCCCTTTAAAATAGGCTTTGCAAAGGTTTATCGAGAATTTGCCGAGCATGGCCTACATGAAAAGGTCGTTTTTGTCGGTGCCGCCAAACTCGGTTTTCCCGAGTCGGGACTGTTCGCCTTTGCGCTAGGATGTGACATGATCGCGGTTGCTCGCGAGGCCATGTTAGCCATCGGCTGCATTCAGGCGCAACGCTGCCACACTGGTCACTGCCCAACAGGGGTCGCGACACAGAACCGCTGGCTGGTGCGCGGGCTCGATCCGAAGAGTAAGGCGGCTCGGTTAGCTAATTACATTGTGATGCTACGCAAGGAATTGTTGATGTTAAGTCGGTCTTGTGGAGTGCCACACCCCGGGCTGATTACATCAAAACATATCGAGATTTTGGATGGGCGTTTCGGATCGTCCACAATCACAGACATTTTTGGTTATCAGGAAAGCTATGGACTACCCGGCGCGGACGATTTGGTTGCCGTTGAAGAACTGATGGGTACGACGTGAACGAGCGCGGGAGTCGGTCCGAAGTGACCGACGCGATTCGAATTGTCAGCCTTGTTAGCGACGCCGTGGAGAATCTGAAGTCAAGATACGAAACAGATGGCGTTTACTCACCGACAATACAACTCAGAAGACCGCGGGGACTGCATCAGAGTTTTCGACTCGAATGTGCCGAAGTTCTTCCGCGACCACGAACGGCCTGATTTTGTGTCATTCCTCGATTCAGAAGAATGCCCCTACTTCGTCATCGAGTTCGAAAACGCAATCATCGGCTGCGGGGGATACGGCATTCGCGAAGGAAGTGACCAGGCGGACATGTGTTGGGGGATGGTTGCGGCGGAGTACCACGGGAAGCACGCCGGCGAGTATCTGCTATTAGCGCGCCTTTACGAAATTGTGACGGCCACTTGCGCAACTTCAGTCCGCTTAGGAACCAGCCAGTATACGGATGGATTTTTCCAGAAGTACGGCTTCGCGATTCAATCGATCAAACCAGATGGAATTGACACTGGGCTGGATGAAGTCGAGATGAGGCTGCAATTGACGGATGATGCCAAGCAGTTGATCACAGCTCGCTGGAATGAACGTGGTGCATAATAATGCTGGCAAATACAATGGATCAAAATGCAATGGCGAGGTGCACATACCGTTGGTCGTCTAATCATGGGCCTAAAAATGGACCAGGTTGATTCCGGGAGATTCTTGATGAAAACAAAGATCACGTTTCTGTTGACAGCATTAGCAATCGGAATTGGTCTAATGGCGCGGTCTAGTGTCGCTGATGAGGCAGAGAAAGCAAACCCAATACAATCGGTGGAGGAGTTGCTGCTACAGCGGCGAGACACACTGAAGCAACTTGTTGAAGTAGTGACTAGGCACCACCAAACTGGCGACGGCGGAATTGAGGAGGTCATTCGCGCCAAGGCGCAATTACTCGACGCTGAACTTGAACTGGCGAAGGACCACAAGGGTCGCATTGCGATTCTTCAACAACGGTTCGAACTGATGAATCATCAGCTTTCGGCGATGCAAACCATGTGGAAATCCGGACACGTTTCTCAAGCAGAGGTACTCTCGGCGCAGGCTGAAATGCTTGAGTCGCAAATCACGCTTGCTAGAGAAATGGCCGAGAATGGCGATCAGGGCCAATAACATAGTCCATCCTAGATTGATATCATGCGACTTCGAAACACGATTCTGCAACCGTCCCACGTAGAGAAAGTACACTGGCATTTCGCTGTAAACGTAAAGACGCGAAGGTCGAGATCGTTCATGCTTCGCGACTTGGATTCCCGCTTTCGCGGGAATGACTCGAATAAGCATCAGTGGCAAGCACTCTTGTGAGCGTTGCTCGATGCGTCATACTGGCTCAATTCGTCGTCGCACCGGAATCTCGGAGAAACTGATCTCGCATTTCCGTCCACATTGCATCCAATTCGCGGACTTTATCCGGATGCTTTTCCGCGAGGTTGCTTTGCTCGCCACGGTCGTTTGCCAGGTTGTACAACGCCCAATTCTCCTTTAATGTCGCCTCAGCTTTCGCAGCATCTGAGGTTCTCCACGGATACGGACGCATACCGTTGCCATGGACGATCTTCCAATCTTCCTGCCGTAGGGCGCGATTCCCTTCATGATAGAACCACAGCGCATCATGTGGCGTTTCGACATCGCCTGCAAACGCCTTCTTCAGACTGTGCCCCGGCGGTTTTGGTCCACCGGGCAAGGCAACTAGTTCGCCGCCGGCAAGGTCGAGAATGGTTGGTGCGATATCAATCACATGTGCCACGGTCGATCGCAATTCATTTTTCGCTGAAATGCCGCGCGGCCAGTGGACAATAAACGGCGTAGAGATTCCCCCCTCATGCACCCAGGTTTTGTGCCGGCGGAAGGGAGTGTTGCCGGCACTGGAAAATCCAGGCCCCAAACACAAATAGGTATCTGCCGCGCCCATCGGCGAAGAGGGATTGTGTCCGTTGCCGCGAACCATGATCTCTGCACTGGCACCGTTGTCGGAAAGAAAACAGATGAATGTATTCTCGAAAGCGTCCATCGCTCGAAGTTGGTCAAGTACACGACCGATCTCCTGATCCATACGGTCGATCATCGCAGCGTGAATTGCCATCTTCGTCGCTTGAAATCGTTGTTGCTCCTGAGTCAGCTGACTCCAAGGGATTGGCCTGTTAACCTCGCCTGGGCCCAACTCCGCGATTTGATCGGGGAACGCGTACGGTGGGCCGATCTCTGGCTCGAGCGGAGACAAAGCGGCTACTTTGATTCCGAGAGATTCCTGTCTCGCATGGCGTGCTTGCCGCAAACGATCCCAACCTTCCAGATAGCGATCGCGATAGCGGGCAATATCTTCCGGCAGCGCATGCAGTGGAAAGTGCGGTGCATGGAATGCCAGATAATGAAAGAAAGGCCGATCTGCAAATTGGGCAGCGTGCTCTTTCAAACATTCAATCGCATGGTCGGCGGTGTCGGTCGTCGCGTACGTTCCAGTTTCCAGATTGAAGAATCCAGGGTACCCCTTAATCTGGTTGGAAATATCGAATCCGTTATCGGTAGGGTTGCCGTCGACATGCCATTTGCCGGAATGATATGACCGATAACCGAGCGATTTGAGGCGATCGGGAATCAACCTGGCCCAGTCAGGCCGCACACCGCTGCCGCCGTACTGTTTCTGGTCGACGCCGGGCATGGCGTCCCGTCGAATCTGTTGTGGATAGTAGCCGGAAACCAACGCGGACCGGGTCGGCCAGCAACGGGCAGTGTTGTAAAATTGTGTAAATCGCAGACCGCCAGCCGCCAACTCGTCAAGATTCGGCGTGGCGATTTCCCCTCCGTAGCAACCGGCATCGGAGTATCCCATGTCATCAGCAATGATGACCAAAAAATTCGGGCGTTGTTGCTGGGCTTGCAATATTGAATCTGGGACGGATGCAATTAATGCCACAGCGAGCGCGAAGACGCAATGAAAGTTTCTCATCGCGGAATACCTTCTATCTACGAGGTGATGAACTGTTGTCGGAATCCCGCAGGAATCCACCGAACGACTGCGGGCAGTCAAATCAGTACAATCGCGTGAATTATTGTAGCGAAATGCCGGTTGCAAATCTCGACTTGCCTTGAGAACGCTTTTGAGTCGTCAACTGATCGTCAGAGATAACTGGGGTTAGGTCGGCGCGTCGGCTGCGAAACTCTCCCTCAATAACCGGATCACCTCGAAAATGAACTTCTGCAAGCGGATCGTTGAAGCACGGGTTACAATCGAACTGACACACAATTCATGCTTCGGCGGGAGAATCCGATGTCCCTTTATCGACGATGCCGACTAGTCTTTTCACGTTGGTTTTTGACGTCCGTGCTTGTGGCAATCCTCGGCACCGATTGCATCAGCTTCGCATTCGCGCAGCAGCCGCAGTCGACAATTCCGTTCGAACAACACACCATCGATGCCGACCCGCCCGCAAAGCCATATTACAAGCTGGCGGGCGACGTCACCGGCGACAGCTTGGCTGACATCATCGTCGGCGGCAGACAGGGACCGTTGGCGCTGTATACGGCCCCCGATTGGAAGCGATCGGACATTGCGACCGGTGGCTGGGACGGCGTAAACGGAGAACTCGCCGACATTGACGGTGACGGCGATCTCGACATCATCATGTGCGGCGTCGTCTGGTTCAGCAATCCGCTGGTCGGCGGCGGTGAATGGGCTCTGCAGCGCATTGATAAGCAAGGAGGGCATGATATCGAAGTGGCCGATCTCGATGGCGACGGAAGGATCGACGTCGTTTCGCGCGACCAGTCGGCGTTCGGCGGGTCACGCCGAGGTGGGAATCAGATCTTCATCTACTATCAATCATCGCCCATCGAATGGGCCAAACGACGCCTCGATGCACCTCACGGCGAAGGTCTCGAATTAGCAGATCTCGACCGGGATGGCGATGTCGATATTGTCATTGGCGGGCGATGGTATGAGAACAGCAGCGGTCGAACGGCCGGCGATTGGACGGAGCACATTTTCACAAAAGCTTGGGCCGAGCCTGATACGAAAGTGGAGGCCGGTGATATCAACGGTGACGGCCGAGTCGACATTGTCTTAACACCGGCTGAGTTGAAGGACCAGCACTATCAGGTGGCTTGGTATGAAGCCCCGGCCGATCCAAAGTCTTCTGACTGGGAAGAGCATGTGATCGTTGATTCAATCGAATGCGTGATCCACTCGCTCGCATTAGGGGACTTGGACAATGACGGCGATATTGATGTCGCACTCGCCGAGATGCACCAGGGGGCTGACCCCGATGAAGTGTGCGTTTTCTTGAATAGTCAAAACGGTCATGTTTGGAAAAAACAGGTGGTTGCCGAACGGGGCTCACACGACATTGTTCTATTCGATATCGCCCAAGATGGTGATTTGGACATCGTTGGGGCAAATCATTCGGGATTTCATCCATTGAATTTGTGGGAGAACGGCACGAACCGATAACGACCAAATCTGTGCGTTTTCGCACCTTCCGGTCGGCGGCTTCCACGACTCTACGACTCGTTCGCTTATGGCATTAACATCTCTACCGTTCACTCATGACGAACGATTGATACTCGGCCAGTCATAATGAAGCGGCTCTCAAAGAAACATCGCCAGTGGCTGCTGATCACCGTAGCACTGCTGTTTGTGGCCGGGCCGTATCTGTTCAGCCGCGCGATCAGTCCGTGGCGGCAGTTGTCGGTTCACCGGACATCGGGCATTTCTGAGCCACAAACACCTGAACGGGCGCAACTGCGCATCGCCTGTTACAACATTGCCCATGGTCGGGGATTGGCCGAGTCAAACTGGGATGGAGGCACTCGCGACGAGCGTTTAGCACGTCTCGATGAAATTGCAGAACTATTGCGAAAGATCGACGCCGATGTTTGTGTTCTGAATGAAGTCGACTTCGACAGTAGTTGGAGTCACGGGGTCAATCAGGCGGAGTATCTCGCCCAAAACGCCGGGTATCCTTATCGCGTGGAACAACGGAACTTTGATTTTCGCATTCTGTTCCACAAATGGCGTTTCGGTAACGCGATTTTGTCCAAGTACCCTGTCACGAATGCGTCCATCGTCGATATGCCGGCCTTTGCATCTTGGGAGGCCCTCTTCGCCGGCAAGAAGCAAGGCGTTGTGTGCGATATGCATGTCGGCGGCCTTTCGGTGCGCGTGGTTGGCGCACACTTATCCCATCGCAGCGAAACCGTGCGTGCCGACTCGGCAGAATTGATTTCCAACCTTGCACAAGAAAGTTCTTTGCCAGTGATTGTCGCGGGGGATTTCAACTCGGCCCCCGCTGGCTTTCCAGAGTGTATTCGTGACCCATACGGCAGAAACGCGATGGAAACGTTCGACAATTCAGCCATTTTCGAACGGTTTCCAGTCGACACGCCAACGACGAGCGACACTCTGACCTACCATTCAGCCGATCCCAGCTGCGTGATTGACTGGCTCCTAATCCCGCGAAAGTGGAAGTTCTTGGATTACACAGTAGAACCGTCGAATCTCTCCGACCACCGTCCGGTTTACGCGGACGTGATGCTGACGTTTAGTGATTAAGCTGCACTTTTGATGCGATCAAGTTTCTTGCCGAACCACCTAGTTGCGTGCGCCAAAAAAATGACGGCAAGGACCCTGATTGATCCTCGCCGTCACAAACATTCTCAACGAGCAGAACGTCCGGATTAGAACTCGACGTTGTACTTTTGTGTCATTTGGCGCCGGATTGCGGCGGTTGAATCCTCAATTTCTTTCCAGCTGTTGAAGCGTTCCAGGCTGGCGCGGCCTTTTTCCTCGGTGCGAATGGTCGCGTTGCGCTTTCCGGTGGCGACGGAGTTGGAATTCCCACCGTACATCGAGTTTCCATAGTACCGTGGGCCATAATTGTAGCTGGTATAGACCCGCGACTTACGGACACCGGTACGGACACCGGATGAGCGTTCGGAGACTGCCATACTCCGGAAAGTCTCCGCAACAACAGCGCCCCAATCGAGCAGTACATCGTCGACATTGAGAATCGGCAATGCGTCGATCTTGCGTGCATAGCGTTCCATCCAGACGGCATGATTATCGCGCTTGTCGTTGAGAGTCTTTTGTAAATCCTCAATCAGCGTGAACACGGATCGAAAATAAACTTGCGACGCTTGCGTATAGGGATCAGTTCCTGCCTCAGCGGGCTGTGCATCTTTAAGATCACTGAATTTAGTCGAAGGAACTTCAAGCAGGCTACCGATTCGCCGTAAGCTGCTGTCGGAAAGGTCGCCCTCAAGAATCAGTGTTTTATCCAGGACGTTGACTCGCCAATTCTCGACATCGGCGAGGTGAGCGTCGAAACGATCGAGCGTTTCGAGGAACAAAGGTTTGGCCAATTTCTCCAGCGGTTTCAACGAAGTGTTGAAGTCGACTTGAACCCGGCCACGGGCTGTGTCGCGGACGGCTATACTAAGTGTGGCACCTCTTAGTCCCATCATGAGCTGAGCGAATTGATCCCTCTGTTCCGGATGGTCTGCGAGCGTGGGCGACTCGTCGAGGGCTTCACGGATTCGATGCGGTTGGACCGCGTCCGCAAGATCAAGGGCCATCACAATCTGGCGGTCTGAATCTGCCAGACTCGACGCCAAGCTAAGATAATCAGAGATTTCAACGAGAGTTCTGTTCACCCCATACCGAATCCAGCGCCCGACGGCCTGCCGATTGGCTGGATACATGACACCCAAGACCTCATCGGTCAATTCTACAAAATAGGCGCCGGTCGGCGTCCAGGCGGTTTGCGTATCGGCAATTGTGTCGACGTATCCGCCTTCGGCCCTCGCGATCGAACGGACAGGAAACGATTCGGATAGGTCCATGACCGCTAAAGACCACGACGTTTCCATGTCGTTTGCCATGTCAAGTTGGGCGCCGACGGCGACGATCTTGGCCTCCGGTGGAATCGCGAGTGGCCGTTCAGCGTACTCCAGTTCCCGTTTATTCTTCCACCCATTTTGAACAGCCATTGGACTGTTCATTAAGGATTCGGCATCGATGACAATTAACGCATTGGCGGAAGGAGGCAAATACTTGAGCAATTCGTTGTGCTGGCCTGAAGCCGGTTTCGCCGCAGTCAAGGTGACACACAGGCAAATACTCGAAACAATGAGGCGAGTACTCATTCCGAATCGACAGGAACGGATTGTGTTTGCGGTCATGATGATGCGTCCTTCGTCGTTGTATAAGAGGTGAAAAGCTGTCGTGAAAACCGGTGCAATGAAATGCACAGCCGCCAGAGAGACGGACACTCGACATGGCATTGGGAGGTGCCGGTATTGGTCAGTAGACCGCGTTGAGAGAAGATTTTCAAGGCGGCGACCTCAAGCAGTCGACCATCCAACATGAACTGAGCCGCCTCCCTGCAGTAATTCACCAAATCTGTATCTCAGCTGAGTTATCTGGTGGCACATCCGGTAACCAACTGCCGCAATCACCAAAAAAAGAAGGACCGGTGCGATCACCGGTCCATTCTTACCTGGGAGTCAACGGGACGACTTCGATTCATTACTTGATAGCTGAATAGTCAGTCGCTCGCATATAGATGGAGTCAGGGCGTTTGGCGAGGGAACCGACACCAGACGCATCGCGGGCTTTGTGCCAATCAGGATCGGCACCGAAGGCTTTCCACGAGGCTTTGGCGGCATCGCGACTGTCGTGCCGGATGATGTAGATCAGCTTATCCTCGGAATCTTCCTGATCTTCATTTGGGTGCCAATATCCGACCGAGTTCATGCCATGGCGGCGGAAGATGTCGATCGTGTGATCTCGAAAGCGAGCGTCGAGCTTTCCGAGCTTCCCTTCTGCTGCCTTGTAGATTCGCAGTTCGAAGACTGCATCCGCGTCCGATTCACCATTCGACCACGTCGGCGAATAGTCGGTCGCATCCATATAGATGGAGATCGGACGGCTCGCCAATCGACCGACGCCCGATTCGGCGGCGGCTTTCTTCCAATCCGGATCGGCCAGGAATGCCTTCCATGAGGCTTTTGCCGCATCGCGACTTTCGTGCTTGATAATGTAAATCAGCACATTTTCGGGTTTTTGAATCACCTCTCCTTTGGGCTTCGGGTCGTCGACTGGCACCCAGTAGCCGACCGATTCAATGCCGTGCTTTTTGAACAACCTTACGGTATGGTCACGAAATCGGGCATTCAGGGCATCCAGTTTTCCTTCATTGGCCTTATAGATTCGCAGCTCGTACACATCCGCGAAGGCCGTTGCCGAGGGAAAAACCGATCCGATGACAGCAGCGGTCAAAATTGAAGGTAGTAGTAATTTGCAGGACATGGTCTTCTCCCGAGTAACTCCGGTTTCAAATTCTCCCTGTCACTGAACTTGCCATCAGCTGATTGTCCATGAGTTTGACAGGGTTCTGTCACCTATTAGACAGACGGCGTCGCGGTTACGCAACAAGTGGGGGGCATGCTGCCCGAGTCTGCGAGAAATGCCGGCCGACGGCCCTTATGCACCATCGCGACGGCACGCCCTCGCCAGTGCGCCGTGTGATAGTGGACTGCGGGCATCTCAACGGTTTGGGGACGCAGCGGGAAAAATCGTCTTCCAATCGGTTTTCATATTCGCGACCGTCCAGCCGTTCTTTCGTGCCTCGTCGAGCGCGACGTCCAACCGCCCCACGTGTGATGCCCGGTCGTACGCCCATTCCCGCTCGTCGTCAGTGTGATGGACGAGCAAACAAAATCGTGGCCCCTCCCCAGCAGCCGTCCACTGCAACATTTGCAAGTCGCCGTCGGAATTGCCGAAGGCGGCAATCGGGCGACGGCCAATGAATTTGTGAATACCCACCGGCTTGCCAGCTTTGTCGTCGATAAAGTCGAGTTCTGGTAGACGAACTAATACAGGCCGGCCGTCCCGCACACTTAATTCGGTCTTAATCGTACTGCCGACGACCTGCTCGGGCGGTACGCCATAGACACGTTCAGTAAACGTGCGCATGAAATCGATGCCACCGCCCGAAACGATATAGATCTTAAAGTCGTTGGCACGCAAGTAACTCAATAGTTCCAGCATTGGCTGGTAGACCAATTCCGTATAGGGGCGATCGAATCGAGGGTGTCTTGCAGTCCGCAACCAATCTTCGACGGTTGCTGAAAACTCATCAGTTGTTGAGCCCGCATGCGTTGCCATGACGATTTTGAGAAGGCCCTGTTCACCGGCGGCAAGCACACCGTCTTGATCGTTTTCAAGCACAGCTTTGAATGGTTGTTCACTCTTCCATTCGGGATGTTGCGGAGCCAGTTTTCGGACACGGTCCATCGCGAACTGCAGTTGAAAATAGATCGGCTTTTCCGACCACAGCGTTCCATCGTTGTCAAAAACGGCAATCCGCTCAGCCGGTCGGACGTATTCTGCTGAATCAGAATCAGTCACCCGGTCAACGAAGTGCATGATAGCCGAACGGGGCGGAGTATCGTTCCACGACGGCAGTTCATCGGCTCCAACAACCGGCGAGAGAATCAACAAAAAGACAATGTTCAAAAGAAGAGTTTTGCGAATTCGCATTCCACTGTTCTCATGCTGATAAGGATATGCCTGGCATTGCCGACGCGGACAAACAGCGGAAATTGTCGTGCCATCACCCGCTGAAATGCGAATGGATGTGGACACGACACTCTTTGTTTCTGCGATTCCACTTTTGGGGGGTACAGCAACTGCAAGCGGAACTGGCATACATCTAACAAATTACCCAAGTGTTAACGGATCTGAACTTTCGGCAAATCTCTGTTGCGGAACACCAAGGCGATGTAGCATCGCCAGATGCAAATCGGACATCGAAGTGTCGCGCCGATCGCCAATCACCCGACCGGACTGAATCGTACCACCACCCCGCCCCGCTAAAAGTATCGGCAAGTTCTTTTCGCCATGTTCATGACCGTCGGCGAGGCTGGAACCATAGACAACCATGCTGTTGTCCAGCAAGCTGCCACTCGGCTCCTGAATTTGCTGTAGACGATTGAGCAGGTAACCAACCTGCTCGGTGTGCCAAGCAGTCACGCGGTTGTACATGTCGCGTTTTTCTTCTCTCGACGACCAAAACGTAATTCCGTCGTCGTCTTCAGTTTTGCCGCTAGCGTCTTTCCAGTGAGATAGGGCGTGCCAAGTTCCTTGCACACCTTCGATAAAATTGAAATAGCGATTGCTTTGTCCATGATCGAGCATAAAGGTGCAGACACGCGTGGCGTCTGCCCAAAACGCCAAAACAATCATGTCCATCATGGACTGAACGTACGCCCGATGGTCATCCGGAATACCAGGTTCCGGCCGCACGAGCGCGCTACGCAAACCGGCAATTTTGTCGGCACGTTGCTGTTGCTCTTCAGCGAATTTTAGACGGCGTTCAACGGCACGAATCGATTCGAGATACTCGTCGATCTTTTTCTGATCGAGCCTGCCAACGCGCCTCTGTAGTCGGTGTGCATCGTCCAAGACAAGGTCGACAACTGAACGATCGGAAAGCCCCGATTTACCAACGCGAAACATGCGGTCGAATACAACCCGCGGCTCAATATCACGAGGTGCCGGAGTTCGAGAGTCGACCCACGAAAGTGTGTTTCGCGGCAAACTACTGCTGAAAAAACCTTCACCTCGAGTGGAAAGTTCTAGCGAAGGCAAGAGCGTATCGTCACGGAAATGCGCGGCTGCGATTTGATCGACAGACGTTCCGCCGGCGTCGATGCGTTCTCGATTGAAACCCCCTCCGGTCAGCCAGGTCGCGGTACCGGCACTGTGCCCGTTGCCACGGGGCGTCCACATACTACGAAAGATCGTGATATCTTTCGCGAATGGTTGAAGCGAACCCATCCACGGATTCAATGAGACAATTTTCCCGTTCTGATCGACCTGTTTCGGCTGCCACGCCCCTTCCGCCACGCCGTTGGGAATATAGAGGTAAGCCAACCGCGTCGTCGGCTCGACGCGAACGGCCGCGCGGACTGTCGGACCAAGCATGACGTCCAGTAGCGGCAAGGAGACCGCAGCCCCTAATCCACGAAGCATCGATCGCCGCGAAAGGTACCAATTGCCAGGCATACCTACTCCTTCGGGATTTGCTTCTTGAGAAAAGGCTCGCTGGAAACAATGGCGTAAATCAACGAACGAAACCGCCGCCCATCCTTCTCCACAACAGCGATGATTTCGCGAACGGCCGCTTCATCATAGTACTCGAGTTGGCGGCCGAGTGCATACGCCAACATTTTGCGTGTCACTTGCGACACAAGATCGTCGCGGCGTTCTTCAATGAGGGCAGTCTGCAATCCGGATAGACCGGCAAAACTACGGCCACTGGGAAGCTTTGCCGCGACATCGACCTGCCGACCGCGACGCTGTGGCTGGTAGCGACCGAACCAATCGAATCGTTCGAGCGCGAAACCAAGCGGGTCGATTTGACTGTGACAGGCCGAGCAGTTCGGATTACTACGGTGAATCTCCAACTTCTGCCTTTGTGTTAATCTTCGACGTTCGGCAATGCGGTCGTCAAACTCGCTGACGTTGGGAGGTGGTGGCGGCGGTGGAGTTCCTAACAGCTCACTCAAAATCCAATCACCACGTTTCACCGGGCTGGTCCGGCCGGGAAAAGACGTGACCGCCAGGATACTTCCGTGCGATAGAATTCCGCTACGTTCGTTGTTCGCCAACGAAACACGCCGCATCTCGCGTCCGGTGATGCCGTCGAACCGATAGTGTGTCGCTAATTCTTCGTTGACAAACGTAAAGTCGGCATCGAGTAATCGTTCGATCGGTTCGTTTTGAGTGACAAGTGTGCTGAAGAACAATGCGGACTCATTTTGCATCGCCTCGATCAACGAATCGGTGGCCCATGGATTATCAATGGGATCCGGCTTAAGGCGACTAAGATGCTGGAATCCGAGCCACTGGGCTGCAAACAAGCTCCCCAATGTACGAGCTTTTCGGTCATCCAGCATGCGATCAACCTGTGCCCGCAAGGTCTCAGGATCGTGAAGAGTCCCCTGCGCTGCGAATTCAAAAAGCTCATCGTCTGGCATCGAAGCCCAGAGAAAATAAGATAAGCGACTGGCCAGTTCCCAATCGGAGACAGGAAACGATTCCCCAGGCATTCCTTCTGCTTTTTCAGTGCGAATCAAGAAGCTCGGCGAAATCAACACCATTTCAGCAATTCGACCAAATGCCTGATACGGTTTGTCACCCGCAGCAATAAACTGCTCGTACTGGTCGAGCAGCACCTTCACTTCTTCGGCTTCAACAGGCCTGCGAAACGCGCGTGAAGCAAACCGTGGAATCGCGTTGCGTGGAGCCTTGGCCGCGAAAACACTGTCGGAAACATGCTGAGGAATCGATTCGTCCGTTTCCTCCGAAAAGACTTGGCGTACAACTTCATCTGCCGCCCCGATGTAACGTTCCATTAAAACCGGTTGCAGAAAAAGGCTATTTGCGCTGTTTTCGAACCCGCTGGTGGCCGTCAGATCTTTGGGGAATCGGTCAGCCGGCCGAATGTCCGTGCCGAACAAATCCCGAATCGTGTTGTTGTATTCGGCGTGAGTCAAACGGCGAGCCGGCTCGTATCCCGGTTGCCGCACCGTGTCGTAATCGAAGTTGTCGATCGCATTTGTGAGCCATGCGAAGAGTAATCGGCGATTCGGCTCGGACGGTTGCTCGGCATCACGAGGCGGCATGGAACGCACCTGCAGTTGAGCCATAACATTCTTCCAATGGCTTCGATTGACAACCAAGGGTTGTTGCCGAATCAGCAATTCGAGATCGAGGTCGCCGGATGCAATCTGAGAATCGTGGCATTCGAAGCAATTGGCTTTGAGCAGTGGAATGATACTTCGAGACCACGAGGCGTTTGCTGCGGCTGCGATTTCCTCCGCGTCGAGTTGGATCGGACCGGGCCCTTCTTCGACAGATTCGCCCTGCTCGAGTGAATCGTCACCTCCTAGAATTCGAATTTCCGCCTCAAGTTCGCGAATCGCTTCAGTTTGGTTTTCCTCGCGAGCCCAATGCAACTCCTCACGCAGCCGGATCAAATCGATTCGCAGTTCGAAATCTTCCTCGAATGCTTCGATTCGTTCTTCCAATTCTTCAAACGACTCTTCGGTGTCCGTTTCAGATTGAGCGCGCACTTTTGCAATGCGTGTCAGAATCTCCTGCGAACGACGCTCGTGTAGGGTTTGAAGAATTGTTGCTTCTCGCGACAGTTGCCCCAAATCGTCTTCACGGAGTTGATTGATCAATTCGGCAATTTCCGTCTTCTGATTTACAAACCGCAATGAGAGAAAAACTTCCTCCAAGCGTAACTCTTCCAATCGCAGGCGCTGCTCCAAGCGATCGATTTCGCTGTCGTTGCCGTCGTCTTCCGCTGCCTCAAGACGCACTTCGATTTCAATCACAGATTGGCGAATTGTCCGAGCCAGTCGTAGCAATTCCAGGCGTTTTTCGACCGCTTGAACCTTCTGCGACAGCTGCTTCTTTTCACGCTCGTTGTCTTCGATACGCTCCTCAATTTCGCGCAACTCCTCATCACCGCGCGTATCGACTGATGCGAAGAGTACGGCGAATAGTCCCAGAACAACGGCAGCTTTAGTGTATCGATGAATTGGCATGACTCAGCGTCGATTGTAAGCGATAATTGCGGGGACGCGAAACCTTGTCCCGCCGCCGCGGGTATTTGTAATTGAATATACTGCTATCTTGTCAGCGCGCCCCTCTGAGATTCTGTCTGCTCAATACTGACCATTCTGTGTGAGGACACCATGAAGTATTTGGTCATTCCGATATGTGCTGCAATCGTTTCACTCTCGAGTGCTGGCCAGTCAGCGGATTATGATCCGCTACGTATTTCGACACGGAACAAGATCAAGATTGTGGATTTCGATATCCAAGATTCTAAGCGTGAACGGGTGATCCCGATTCGAGTTTATTTGCCGAATTCAAATGAGCCTGCAGCAGTTGTCCTGTTCAGCCACGGATTAGGAGGCTCACGGAACGGCAACAAATACCTGGGAGACCATTGGGCTGGGCGCGGATACGTGGTTGTGTTTCCACAACATCATGGCAGCGATGATGCTGTTTGGAAAGACGCCAAACCGTTGCAACGATTTGGTGCACTCAAGAAAGCAGCGTCTTTGACGAATACGCTCGACCGCTACAAAGACATACCAGCAGTTCTCGATCAGTTAAATCGCTGGAATCGAGATGCTGGACATGCATTATTTCGACGGATTGATATTTCCAAAGTGGGCATGTCGGGACACTCCTACGGGGCAATAACAACGCAAGGTGTCAGCGGACAATCGGCCGGACGTTTGGGCGCACGATATACTGACAAACGGATTGACGCAGCTCTGGCGATGAGTCCCAGTCCACCGCGTCTGGGTGACCCGAAACAGGCCTTTGGTAGTGTCACGATTCCTTGGATGTTGATGACGGGGACAAAGGATACATCACCAATCACCACCACAACTGTTGACCAGCGTATGTCGGTCTACTCGCATCTACCAGATAGCATCAACCGGTACCAACTCGTACTGCATGATGCGCATCACTCGGCCTTCTCCGACGCCCAGTTGCGCACAAGACGGGAACAACGCAATCCCAATCACCACCGTGCAATTTTGGCTCTTTCCACCGCATTTTGGGATGCGCACCTGTTAGGCGATTCCGAAGCGCAGGAATGGCTGCAAGGTGCGGGCGCGAGAGGCGCGCTCGAGGCAAAAGATGGCTGGCAAATGCATGCTCCACAAAAGTAGTACGGCGACTCCGGGTTTGGACTACGTCGTCTATTACCTATGACATAGGCGGCATTCTCAGATACCATGGGGCGATCGCCACTCTGTGACGTGCGATATGGCGATAACAGTCCAGTGCTGCGTCCAGCCATGAATACGGGACTTTAAAGTCGTGCAACTGATTGATCTGAAGAAGCCAAAATGTCTCACCGACCGATATCTCAAGTGCCATTTTCGTTTGAAGCGCGAAATTGGCGCAGAGCGAAAGCACACGTTGGTATACACGTGCAAGTCGGCGTGGACTGCGTTGTTTCAGAACCTTCGTCGCGGAGAGCCTTGGGGCGACCTCATCATTTGGCAAATTAGCCATCCCGTGGTTGTTCGTCCCGCATCATCGGCGGTCGACGAATCGAACGCCAAATTTCAACGTCCGCATCACTACTATTTTGAAGACCGCGATTACCTAAAGGATTTGAAACAGATCAGCAAACTGACTGATCCGCATCAAGCCGAGGCTGCCCGGGTCGCCCTGACCGACGAGTTCAATGAATGCTTATCCACTGCCATTTTGAAGGCGTTCGAAGCCAAGGAAATCCAACGCCGATACGAAGAATACAATCCAGAAGGACGTCCCTTCAGCATTCTGGTAACCGAAGAAGACCATGGTTTGCATGCGAGCGACTTCACCTTACTTTGGAAAAACCGTAAAGGATTGAATGACAAGCAACTGCAGAAAGCGGTAAAGTCAGCCAAGGGAAAGCCGCTGCCGACTGAGGAGCGAGAGCTCTCAGGGCTGGAACAAGGTCGAGCGAAATGGAAGGCGACGAAACAGCGAGAGAGCAAGGAGCGACAAAAGTTGCTGGCGAAAAAGAAACGAATGGAAAACGAGGAGCGAGAGCGCAAGTCCAAACTGAACATCCCGGCGAACGCCCAGCGTTTAGAGCCAAACATTCGGTTTCGATCTGGGACGATCTTCGCTCGATGCAAGAAGGCCTGGTTGCAACTATTCGAAATTCTGTACGAATACAGCGTCGATGCAGAATCGATCGATATCGCGTTGTGGGAAACAGACGCAGACGGGACGACCGTCCGATTGACGCCACGCTCGTCTAACGTCGACGAATCCGGCTCGCAACCGGACAAATCGTTTCACATCTGCTTTTCGATCGACGGGTTAGCAGAAGAACTTAAGCGCACAAAAGGGGGTCGCCAGCCAGATATACGCCGTGAATTCACTAGGTGGGTAAATACCGCAATCGTCGATGCGTTTCAATCTGAGCCGGTCCAAGTCGAATACTCTTGGTTCAACGAAGACGGAAAGCCGTTTTCCATTCTTTCCACACCGGACGATCAGGGATTAAATCGTGGAAGGTTAGAACTGCTCCTTGGCGAAAACGGAGGCTTGGACGCTAAGCAAGTGAAGGACAAGCAGCGCCACCTGGGTAAGGGAGAAGCGTACAAGGCACCAAGCAAGAGGTCGCGCTCGGTCGTAAACTACGGCAGCAAAGCAAGCGGCACAAAGTCTGCTAATCGGAAGCTACAACGAAGCAAAAAGCCCAACACAACGGCTGCCGGCTGGCGGCGCTTCTACTTTGATGATGGTAAGACCCGCCAGTTCTGGTATATCGAACGGAAGGGAAGCAAGCGGACGATACTTTCAGGCGCCCTCGGGTCTGAGGGGAAATTGCAAAATAAGTCGTTCGCATCAGCGACGGCTGCGAAATCTGATGTCGACAAACTGATTACGCTGAAACAAGAACAAGGCTACATCGAATATGCACCTGAAGACATCTCTTACCGTCGCAAGAATCGATGCGAATTGAAGCGAGTCGTCCGACCGGGCCTGGAGCGATTCGAAAAGGAACGCGGCCTCAAGATTCCAGAAGAGTTTCGTCGGTACATTCTGGCGGTCAATGGGGGCGACCCGAATCCCAACTCTGTCACACTCCCGGGGCACCCGGAACTCGGTACAGTCGAGATCGGCTACATCCTCGGATTTGGTGCGGGGCAACCGGTCTACGAAATCCCGTACATGTCAGCGCTGGTACGATTGCCGCCCGGTCATGTTCTTGTGGCAAGCGGTGAATTCAGTTTTTCGGTTGATCAATCTGGTGCGATCCATTTTTGGGACGATGATCAACTCGATGAAAGCGATCGCGATGATGACAACGTGTTCCACTACGATCGGATTGAAAGCTTCATCGTAGCGGCGTCGTTCGATGAGTTTTTGACACGACTCGCCAAGTTTCCGAACGACACAAATTTTGCAGCCAAGCCGCAACGCAAAAAGAAGCCCGCAAAAACGGCTACCGAACAGCAGGCTGCTGTGCAGCAAAAGGCGGCAGAATCTCCACTCCGCCGCTTTTTTGTGGATGATGGAAATTCCCGAAAGTTTTGGCACATTCACACAAAAGGGAATTCACAAACAACGCGATACGGACGGTTAGGTGCCACCGGCAGCGAATCAACAAAATCTTTCGATTCAGCAGACAAGGCAAAAGCGAGTACCGAGAAACTGATAGGGCAGAAACTAAAGAAGGGTTATAGCGAGGTTTTGCCCGACTTGCTCACGATCAGCAAGCCAAGAAAGTGGCAAGCGGCGTCGGCGGCCGATATCAAGAAATTGGAGAAGGAAATCGGCACGACCTTGCCGGATGAATATCGGCGGTTTCTTAAGACGATAAACGGCGGCGAACTAAATCCTGGATTTGTTGAGATTCCCGGCGTTCCGCGTATCGCGAATGTTTCTGTCGATGTCTTTTACGGTTTGTATCCGGATCAACACAATAGATACAGCCTATGGTGGAGCATCCAATCGCACAGCAGTGTGTTACCAGCAAACCACCTGCCAATTGCGTCAGGGGCCGACGTCTTCACGCTATCTCTGACGAAGAAACGAGGATGCATCTTTTTTTGGGATCATGAATCGAGCCTCATCGACGATGAGGAAAGGTTCATGGAATCTGCGGGCCATTTGCTCGCCCATTCATTCGACGAGTTTTTGACGCGGATTGCGTTGTTCAGCAGTGCGTATTAGAGCGTTTTAGAAGACCTGTAACCGTCCTGGCTCGCGGCCACACGGTATTTGTTGTGTCAAAACCGAATTTCGCGGGCATAGGAAAGAGCAACCTGCTCTAGGAAGTGGGTATCGACGGCCACGTTTACCGGTTTATCCTTTTCAACTCTATCGACTTGCACGCTGCAGTCGATCAGTGTTTTGCAGGCGGGCGAAATCGGTGTTCACCCTGTCGAGCTGCCTGATGCGTCTCCGCGGTATCTTGCTCGATTCCCGGGTCGCCTTGCGATTTCAACCAGCGATCCAATTCGTCGCTCAATTCTTGTTTGATAGACTGCAAGTTGTCATTGCTGACGAGATTCTCCAACTCGTAAGGATCACTGGCGGTATGGTACAGCGCCTCGGGTGGACGATGCATATATCGCTCGACCAAGTTGTAGGTGCGTGGCGTGTTCCAGGAGGCCCAAATCCAGGTTTGCCAATACGGATTGTTAAGCAAACCATCGCCTTGAACTCCCATTAAGTGCTTTTCGATATAGAGGTCGTCGGACTTCAAATTGCGTAGGTAGCGGTACGTCCCATTGCTGATGCTTCGAACCGGGTAAGGGGGCCCTTCCGGGACGTTGTTGTGCACATTGTAGACATACTCTCGATGCGTTTCCGATTCGCCACGCAAGACGCTGAGAAAGCTTGTGCCGTCGAAAGCATCGGCGTCGACCCTTGCTCCCGCTGCTTCGATCAATGTCGGAACAACGTCGGCATACTGCACGAGGGCATCCGTCCGTTCGCCCTCTGCAACGACGCCCGGCCAGCGCGCAATCAGTGCGGTGTGAACTCCCGTGTCCCAGTTCGTCCATTTGTTACCGGGAAATTGTGAACCCTGCTCCGATGTGAACAGCACGAGCGTGTCGTCGGCATGTCCGGTTTGCTCCAGTAAATCGAGCAGTTCACCTACCTGACCATCCATGTAAGTGATTTCGGCCAAATACCGCGAAAATGCATCACGGGTCAGCTTGGTGTCTGCCATGTTTGCCGGTAGCTTGAGCTTGCCCGGCGGATAGGCCGAAGGATCGCCCATCACCCACGGAACATGCGGCTCGACGAGGGCAACGACAAGACAGAATGGCTCGATACGATTGCGGCTGATGAACGCTTTTGCGGCCGCCAAATCATGCGTCTGTGTCGGATTTCGAACACAGCTTCGGTCGAAACCCGAAACATCCTCAAAAGGAAATGCCTGCTTTGGTGCCACATGCACTTTTCCAGCCAATCCCACACGATAGCCGAGTAGGCCAAGATGGTGTGGCATACTCTTCGTTTCGGGAAGGCTAGCGGAATGGTTCCAGGCGCAACCGTTACTCATAGGGTATAACCCGCTGAAGAGTTCGGCGCGGCAGGGCTGACACATGGCGGAAGCCAAGTACGCACGATTGAAAGTCAATCCTTGGCTGGCCAAGCGATCCAAATTGGGAGTCTTGGCATTTTGCCCGCCGTACATCGGAAGATCATTATACGTGCAATCATCAGCCATGATGATTAATACATTGGGCCGAGCGGCCAGGGCCGTGGATAACAGGAGAGGAGCACAAGCGAAAGCCAGAAAAACTCGAATCATGGTTTAGTCCAATAATGAATTGGTCGTGAGTGAAGAATCGAGATTTGATTCGACCGAGGGGGAGGGATCCCGCATCAATCAACACTACGAATGATGATATCGTTCGATGTTCGTTTATGAAAACAATTTCATGATGAACTTTCGAATCAAGCCATGGGGAATCACTTGGTTAAGGTCACTGCCTGGCGTAAACTGTCGAAAAAGGCCAGCACACTTGCTTAAGGGCATGCCACCATGAAGAGACGCCGATTTTTGGGACTGACTGCCGCCGCCTTTTCCGCAGCGTTTTCCCGTCAAACGTGCACTGCCGACGATAACACCGCGAAAACTTATGACCGCTTCGGAGGATGGACGGGCAAAAAGTTCTCGGCGACAAACTTCTTTCGCGTCGAGCAGGACGATGACCGTTGGTGGCTGGTGACTCCCGACGGTAACGCCTTTTTGAGCTTCGGCATTAATCATCTGCACTCCGACCTGTGGAAACAAAGCTACAATGAGGAAGCATGGAAGCAACAGCTGGGGCTTTCCTCGCTGAACAGTCGTGGATTTCAGCCGGCACTGCGGGAGTGGTTCGGGGAAATTTGCCGGCAATACGGCTTTAACACCGTTGGCGTCCATACTTCGTTACCAGTCGTCAATACACCGCAGCCATTCATGCCCTACATGCGGCCGATTCCCTTTGTGGACATTCCACATTGGAAGGTCGAGATTCCGGATGAGAATTTTGTAGATGTTTTCTCTCAGGAATATGCGCTGCATTGCGATCGGTTTGCGAAGGAAGCTGCCGCACCATTGCGAGACGATCCATTCCTTCTCGGATACGCCATGACCGACTGCCCACTGTTTACCGAAGAGGACTGCCGCGAGCGAACCGATGTTATCGGCGGCGCCCGGCGTGAATCGCGGATCGGCTGGCCACGAAGGCTGCGAAATTTTGGTGGCGACGCCCCGGGGAAGCAGGCCTGGGTGAAAACGATGCGTGAACTTTATCGCGACAGCATCAGCGACTTCAATGCGACCTACGAAACAAACTTCGACTCGTTCAGCACGTTAGCCAATGCCAGGAACTGGCGACCGCACACGGATCTTTCCAACGGTTACGAAACGCGTGACAACATAGAGTTCCTAAAACGGGTGGTCGCACAGTACTACAAGACCGCCAAAGATGCGATTCGCCGCTATGACCCGAACCACATGTTTTTCGGCGATAAGCTCAATGCCAATACCGATTCGATCGATACCGTGCTCTCGGTGACCAGCCATTTTACCGATGTCGTTTTCTATCAAATGTATGGACGCTACGAAGTGCAGCAGCCGGGCCTCGACCGGTGGTCAAACAAAGTCGCCATGCCGTTCATCAACGGCGATTCGGCATTCACAATGGTTACCGACAACATGCCGCGTCCTTATGGGCCGGTTGCAGACAACTTGCAGCAACGGATCGATTGGACGCGAGAATTCTTCGTAAGCGCATTTAAGAGGCCTGATTTTGTCGGCTGGCATTACTGCGGATTGATCGACGCACCGAATCAAATTGCCCGCAAAGCGGCACGTCAACATTCGGGATTGATGAACGGCTTCGGAGAGCCGTACGCCGGACTTCGAGAAATCATCAAAGAGTCCGCGGACAATATGTATGGAATCGCCACGGGTGAGGTATAAGTCGTCCCACGCCCTAGATCTGCCAACTCGACAGTCACTTTCGCCTGCTTGCGGCTGCTCTTATCGGCTATTCTTGCCGAACCAGTGGCGTGATGTTTTGGTAGCTCGATCCGATTCTCGGAAGGTCAGCGTCGTTTGAGTCAATCACCAAGACCCAGTCATTGTTTCTACCGGAAGTTGGTGGGTGAAAGGTTTGGGCTTTAGACTTGGAGAATTCTCCGATCAACTGACTAGAGTTTTGTCGCGGATTGAACCACCAAGCCTTGATGTGGTCGCCGGCAATCTTCCGAACCGATACGACTGTTCGATTTCCAGTCGGAATATAGAACACCGCAAAAGTCTGATCGATCGCCAACGCGCTTCGGACATGATTTGTGCCAACCGGATTGTCGCCGACAATGAGCGACTGATCGCTACGCAGCTTGCAAAACGCCCTCGCCTCGAACAAGCCGCGAAAATATTGCATCTGGCGCGACCCTGGGTGGTCCAATGCATCGGTCCAAACCGTTCGAGCAACGGACTTTGGCGGATGGCGAGGACGCCACATTTGCCAGATGCTGTGATCGCCATAGGTATGACCAAACGCACCGGCAAGTATCGACTGATAGGCAGCAACACGGACATCGTACTCATCAAACCAATCCAACAGCACTCCCGGCTCATCCCGACGATTCCAGGTGTCGCCTTTGATCGGGTGGTCTTCGTAACAAGGCTCGCCGTCAAGCGTCGGCTTGATTGGCGACAATGCCAGATTCTCGAGTGCATATTGGTAATTTGGTTTGGCAGGGCGCGTGTGTCCGGATTGGATCATGTTAAAATCGAGCCACGCAGCCTCATGAAAATAGTTTGCGGAGTTATTGCGTCCAGATGGATGAAAGGTCATCAAATTGCGACCACCGTCACCAGACTTGATGCCGTCTGCCATGGCGTTGATTGTCGCACGGTGGTTGTCATTGTCGATGGACCGATCGCCGCCAAGAATCCAGATGATCGATTTCTCGCCATAACGCTCGCCAAGCCAACGGCCGTACACGTCGGCATTCTCTGGCGTAAAGACTTCCGGTCCCACACCCCAACGCTGGTTCCATTTGTCTCCCCACGTCGGAAGCATTCCGACAAACATGCCCAATTCATTGGCTTTGTCGACGATGTAATCGACGTGGTCCCAATAATCGTTGTTCGGACCATCCTTCACCGCTGGTCGTGTCGGATCGTTGTCAACTAGCGGACGATGCCCATAGGGATTCGGAGTGTTCAACCCGTCTTCTTCAGCGAGTGCCACCGCTTGGATAACCGTGAATCCTTTGGAGGCACGATCCGTGAGGTACCTGTCCGCCTCTTCACGATTCAGTCGGTGAAACAATTCCCATGCAGTATCACCCAAGTAAAAGAAGGGAGTCCCATCGCCGTGCACCAAATACCGATGATTGTCACTGACGTGCAGCTGATTGTCTGCTGCAGCCAATTCGACGGACATTGCCATTCCAGCGAGAGTTACAAAAATGATGAGTACCTTTAATCTTTTCATGGGAGTCATCTCTTGGCTTCAGATGGAATATCTCGGTCGCATTTGCGACATGCTGGTCTTCGTAAGTTCAATCAAAAGTCAATCCGTTTTTGCCCCGCGATTCGATGAATCCCAGCGTTTTCATTCGATCTGCAGCAATGCTGGAATGCATTTGCAGCAACTCCTTTCGCATTCGCCGTAGTAGATCCGGGTGTTGCTTTGCAACATCGTTGCGTGCTTCGACATCGTTAACGACATTGAATAACTGGAAGGACTCGGGTGCTGCGTACTTGTCTTGTTGGATTCCACGTAAAACATAGTCACCATATCGAATCGAAACATTGGCGGTCGGCTTTTCCACACGACGTCGGCCGTTGTGCCTGCGGTAGTACCCTTTTTCGATCGACTCGTATTCCAGCGGATGTTCGAACTGCCAATACAGCGGCTTAGTCCGATTCACGTCAGCACCAGTCAAAAGATGAGACAATAAACTGCTTCCATCAATCTCACGATTACTCGGCACTGGTACTCCGACGAGTTCGCAAATCGTCGGCAAAAGATCAACCGTTGAATTGGGCTCATCGGAAACCCGGGGTTGCAGTTCGGCCGGCCAGCGAATCATACCCGGGACGCGAATCCCCCCTTCATGCAGTTGATACTTGTGTCCATAAAGAGGGTACGACGTTCCCAAACACATGGATGTTCCATGCCATTTGTTGTGGACATCCGGCCCATTATCACTCGAAAACACGACCAGAGTATTCTCGCCGAGGCCAAGCTGGTCCATTCCCTCGAGCAATCGACCAATCGCCGAGTCGAGATGCGACACGTTGGCGTAATAGATATCGCGATTGGTATCACCAGTGGAGTAGGCCGACTCGAATTCATCCGGACTCGATATGCGAATATGAACGGCATCGTAAGGCAGATACAACAGGAACGGCTGACCGGCTTCAGTCGCTTCTTCCATCCAGCCGATAGCGGCGGCGGTGATGAGGTCGCTGCTGTAACCTTTCATTGTTCCCAACGCTTTTCCGTCAAGCCAGAAAAAGTCGCCGGGATGTTTTTGCGTGTTCACCTGCAGTTCGCGCGTGAAGTGCGGATTCTCTTTGCTGACCCAGCCGTGCTGGAATCCTTGTTGTGCCGGAAACGAACCGGTCCAGCCGTTCCAGCTATTTCGTCGTTCCCAGTCGGCGCCGTTTAAGTGCCATTTCCCAAACACGGCCGTCGAATAGCCGGCCGACCGGGCAATTTCAGCAATTGTAATCTCCGGACCGGCCAAAAATCGCTTCTCGTTATCCCGCAGGTCGCTGATATACAGATCAATATTACAGCGTGTCGGAGTGCGCCCCGTCATGAGACCGGCCCGAGAAGGTGAGCAAACCGGAGCGGCGGCGTAATGATGTCGAAACACGACGCTTTGTTGCGCCAGTGCCGCGAGATGAGGAGTTCGTATGTGTGGATTCGCAAACTCTTCGATACCGGGCAGTTCGAAATTAACGTCACCGTAGCCAAGATCATCAGCAAGAATGATTACGATGTTTGGCCGTAACGCGGCCTTGCTACGTCTGTTCTCGTCTGATTTGCCGATCGATGGTGAATACGCAACAACGATGATGCACAACAGCATCATTAGCCAACTTGTTCGAATTTCTTCTCGATACATCCGTTCGATTGAAGGTCGACCCAAACGACGGTACTGCCTCTGGCAAATCGGAAACATCAATAAGCAGCCACACCGGATCGAACGACAACGACTGGACATCTTGCACTCCGGATTTGAACAGAAACTCGTGGGGCAGATTGCATTCCCCAGGCGTAACGGTCGCAACTTACTGTTTGGGATACATCACGAATGCGAAGCGTTTGCTGTCGGGCGACCAACTCGGAACGTTAATGGTCCCTTGACCGCCATTGAACTCGATGATGTCGCTCCGCTGGCTGCCGTCGGGCTTCATCCGCCGCAAAATAACTTGCTTGTCCCGCGGATGCCCTTCAGTTCCTGGTGGAAAGCTCAGGTAAACGATCCACATGCCGTCGGGCGAAAAATGCGGAAACCAATTGACGCGGGAGTCGTGCGTGATTTGCTCAATCGCAGTGCCGTCCGGCCGCATCCGATAAATCTGAGAGTGGCCGGGGACTTTGGCATTCATTTCAGAATTGAAATAGATCCACTGACCATCCGGTGAGTACTCGGGTCCGTCGTCGTAGGCTGGCAAATTTGTCAGGTTACGATCTGGCCCACCTGATGCGGCAATACTGTATATGTCGACGTGGGCCCACTGATCGGCTCCCTCAGCTTGTGCGCCCGTATAGACCAACGTCCGACCATCAGGTGAAATGCCATGCAGATAATAGCGGAGAGGTTTCTCGGGTGGGTGCTCGTTTGAGACTCGCCTCGGAATGCCGCCTGCTAACGGCACGGAATAGAGATGCCCTCGCGCGCTGAAGTAAATGGTCGCACCATCGGAAGAAAGCAAGTGGTCATTGTTAATACCACCGACATCGCCGGTCGCAATGTGTTCCGGTTGACCGGACCCATCGGCCTTATGTCGCCAAAGGCGGCCACTGCCATTGAAAACCAGCCACACCCCATCTTTCGACCAGTTTGGTGCTTCGATGTGATGGTGCGTCTCGTGGACGATTTGCAGGTCGGTGCCGTCAATGTTGATTGTCGCCAACTGCGCAGTCTGACCATCGGGCAACAATCGCTGGGCTAAAACGGCAGAATTGACAATTGACAACACCGCAAGACTGGCCGCAAATCTAACTAACGATCTGCTATGCCGATGAAACACCGATTGGATAACTATTTTGATTTGCATTGGACTCATGTTGAAGTTTAACAGGTAACCGAATCGAAAACGGCAGTGTCTTGCTGTGCTTCCCGGTGCGAGTTCAAACGACTTCCGACAAATTCGAACAGAATCAAGCCACTAACTTCTCAAGCACATGCGCTTCGTTCACTCCGATTAACGTCTCATCGCGACCCTCGAACGGATACGTCAGTCGTTCGAAGTCCAATCCCATCAAACGCAGAATCGTGGCGTGAATATGATTTTGAGTTATGGGAGAATCGACTGCCCGGTAGCCAAACTCGTCCGTCGCTCCATAAATCGTGCCACCTTTAATTCCGCCGCCGGCCATCCACAATGAGTAACCATGCGGCCCATGGTCCCGCCCCTGATTGCCTTCGACGGTTGGCAGGCGTCCGAACTCTCCTGACCACAGAATCAATGTTGAGTCCAGCAGCCCTCGCTGGCGAAGATCGGCGATCAAGGCTGCAATCGGTTGGTCCACCTGTTGACAACATTCGGTCAGCTTTTTCCGAAGTTGGGAATGATGATCCCAATTCGTCATGTTGATTTGCACGAACCTGACACCCGCTTCAACGAGACGCCGCGCCATCAGGCATTGCATTCCGATACTTTCTGTCGTGCTCTGCCCTATGCCATACGACTGTTGAATATGTGCCGGTTCGTCACTGACATCAACGACTTCTGTGGCTGAGACTTGCATTCGTGCAGCGAGTTCAAAATTACTGATCCTTGCTTCCAATTCCAGCTCATCCGGCCGCTGCTCAAAATGCTTTGTGTTAAGTGCTTCAACAAATCGCAAGAACTCCGATTGTTGTTGTTGGCTCACACCGCTTGGACGATTCAAATCCAGAATGGGTGTACCACTGGTACTGAACTGTGTGCCTTGATGCAGCGGGGGTAACCAGCCCGATGTCCAGGCCCATGGGCGTCCCTCTCCTCCCATTGCAACGTACGAAGGAAGTTCTTGGTTCTCTGTTCCGAGTCCGTAACTGATCCATGATCCCATTGCGGGGAAGCCCGGAATGGCACGCCCGGAGTTGAAAAGCAGGATCGCGTTGTCATGATCGAACCGTGCGGAAGTTGCAGAGCGAATCAGCGCCATCTCGTCGACGCACTTTGACAAACTCGGGAGCAGTTCAGACACGTCCATTCCGCACTGACCACGCTGTTGGAATTTGAACGGGCTAGCCATCAACCGACTACTGCCATTGATCGAGCGCTGATCGACTTGGAAGGGGGCATTCTTGCCGTCGTATTTGGACAGTATCGGTTTTGGATCAAACAAATCGACTTGGCTGGGGCCGCCTTGCATAAACAAAAAGATGACGCTTCGTGCTTTCGCGGGGAAGTGGGATTCGCGCGCTGCAAGACTTTGTTCAGGTGGAGACGCCGACGATTGCTCGTCCAGCAAAAGGCTCGCCAGCGCCAAGCTTCCCATTCCGCAGGCTGCCTGTTTGAGCGCTTGCCGCCTCGTCATGATTGGCAAATTCGGAAACTGCTCGAATGCCATGTTTTAAGTCCCCTAATCGATGTAGATGAATTCATTCGACGCGAGCAATCCCTGGCAGATCACCCGCCAAGCTTTCGAATGGCTTTCATTACCTTGAATCATCTCTCGACAAAGATCCATCTCGAACGATTGAGGTCGACGCCCGTAAGCGAGCAAAAAGGCATACTCAATTTGCCGATTAACCTGAGCTGGGCGCTTATCCGGAATCTGCTCCGCGAACCGTTCGGCCATCTCGTGAATGAATGGATTATTCATCAATGAAAGTGCCTGAATTGGGACGGTTGAAACGAATCGGTGCGGTTCATTCGTCTGATAATCGGGAGCGTCAAACAACCTTAAAAATGAGACGACCCGATTACGCTTGTATTCCAGATAAATGCTGCGGCGATGATGATTATCGTCTGAATCACTCACCATCCATTGACCGTCGTAACCCCTTTTGACCGGCACTGGACGGCCACCTAATGTTGGGTCCAAAGCCCCCGTCACGGCCAACATCGCATCGCGAATTGCTTCCGCTTCCAACCGTTGGCGATTACGTCGCCACCAGAGACGATTCTCTGGATCCAGTGAGTCGTGTTTGGAATCCGTATCACTCGACTGCCGATAGACATGCGAATTCATAATCAACCGGTGTAGTGACTTAATGCTCCAGCCATCTTCGACAAATCGAACTGCCAGGTAGTCCACAAGTTCCGGGTGACTTGGACGGGCACCTTGGGCACCAAAGTCGTCGGGTGTCCGCACGAGTCCACGACCAAAATGGTACTGCCAAATCCGATTAACAATGACGCGACCGGTCAATGGGTTGTCCGCACGTGTGATCCAACGGGCTAACGTCAGTCGGCGTTTGGAAGTTCGAGAATCGGGATCGGGTTCAGGAAAATTGGCGTCTGATTCGGTTTTCCTGAGGACGATCGGGACCGCCGGCGCTACAGGTACACCTGGACTCTGAAAGTCGCCACGCACTAATACGTGTGTTGAAGGAATTTCCGAAGTTGAAACATCCCACAACGCCCAGATCCTGTCACGAGGCTCGATCGCTTTGAGTCGTTTTTCGGCGACCTTTGAAGCTTCTTCCAAGACACGGACTTTTTGTTCCAATTCGGGAAATGCGCGATCAAGTTCGTCATCGCTAACGGAATACATGCCCTTAAACTCTGCAACCAAACTATTCTCAGCATCGGAACGCTGTTGTGGCGACTTCGCGAACGCGGAAAGCACTTCCAGCCGTTGTCGGTCTTCTAATGTCTGTGCTTGTTGAATCAACCACTGATAAAAGTATTCCCGGCGGTGCTGTTTAACAGTCTGTTGATTCTCCTGCAGATTTTGTGAAACCTCGGCGACCTGCCGCTGAAACTTGTCACGCTCGGATCGCTGGCCAACGTAAAGAAACCGGACAGGCCACTTCACACCATATTTGTTATTGGCAGCGATCCAATTCTCCGGATCGTATGCCGGCTTGAAGATGGAAATCAGCGAATAGTAGTCTTCTTGGAATAACGGGTCGAACTTACTGTCATGGCATCGCACACAGTTGAAGTTCAGCCCCACCGCGGCCTTCATGGCAACTTCCATCCCAGTCAGAAGCCGATCCCAACGCTTGTCTAACTGAAACATCGTTTGGTTGTCGGTCCCGTCCGGCGTACATCTTAAAAACCCGGTCGCGGTCAACTTGTCAATCACGTCAGGTGACCATTCGGCCATTTCGCGCCAATTGACCAATTCGTCACCCGCAAATTGCTCAAGCAGAAAATCGTTGTACGGTTTGTCAGAATTAAAGCTCCGAACGACATAGTCGCGATACTTCCATGCCTCCGGTCGCCCGGCATCTGTGATGTACCCGTTCGAATCAGAATATCCAGCGACATCGAGCCAGTGTCGTCCCCAACGCTCGCCATATTGAGGAGAGGACAGCAAGCGGTCGATCAATCGAGCATAAGCATCCGGCGAATTGTCGTTGACGAAAGCTTCGATTTCCTCGGGCCGCGGTGGTAGGCCGAGCAGATCGAAGAAGGCTCGCCTGACCAATGTCCTGCGGTCGGCCTCCCGATTCATCATCATTCCGCGTGATTCCAAAGAAGCCAAAATGAAGGCATCGACAGGAGTCTGCAATTGATCTGTATTGCCGACATCAGGAATTTGCGGGCGTGTTGGAGTTTGGAACGACCAAAACTGTCGTTCCTGGTCAGTGATTCGCTTCTTCGTCGATTCAACGGTACCACTCACGGGAAAACGGCCCAAACTGATCCAAACTCGAATCATCTCCCGATGTTGCTTGCTGAGCGGTTCGCCTTCCGGCGGCATTTCGCCTTCATTAATCACTTGCCAAAGTCGGCTCGACTCAGGATCACCTGGAACAATAACTGCCCCATCTGTTCCACCAATGAGAACAGAGTTGAGGCTACTTAAATCCAACCCCGCTTTGGCCTGCCGTCCTTGATGGCACCGCAGGCAATGAGCCTTGAAAACCTCAAGCATGTCGTGCTGAAATGTCGGCGGCGAGGACTCCGCAAAAGTTGAATCCACGGTCTGAAACGACAGACCGACGCCTGCAACAAGCACCAAAAAAGTGCGGGTGCCCCACCCAGGCGAAATTTGAATTCCAGGCGAAATTTGAATTGCAAACGCGGCAGCCATTTGCTGTTCCGATTAACGTTCACGACCATTCGACAAAAGAAAACTCTTACCGTACTTCAAGTGTTTCCGCATTTCTTCTTCCGCCGACGCGCCGTCACCATTGAGAATTGCCTCAGCAATCGCCACATGTTCGCGAAAGCTGTCCGGCAACCTTTCTTCGTGACGCCAGTTGACCCGCAAAATCGCTTGTTTCATTCGATCGCGTATTCGCAGCAGCGAAGTCATCATCTCACTGTTTCCAAGGAACTCGCAGAGCAGCAAATGAAACTCGGCGTCAAGTTCAACATTCAGCATGACATCTGCGTCGGGAGCCAGTGCCGCCGACTCCTGCTTTGCCAAGTGGCACTTCAATTGCGCAACCTGAACGTCATTAATATTCCCTGCAAGCCTTCCTGCGATGTACGATTCGATGACCGACCGGAACTCGAACTGATCAGCGATTTCGGTAAACGATAATTCACGAACGACAGTCCCACGCTGAGGCGACACGCTGACAAGGCCTTCGGCTTTCAATCGCTCAATTGCCGAGCGAACCGGTGAGCCACTGACTCCCAAGGCCTTTCCAAGCTGGCGCTCTGAAATGAGTGACCCAGCTTCAATTCCGCCGTCGACAATCATCTGTTTGAGGCGCTCATATGCGCTTTCTTTGAGTGACTGCCGGCGCTGCCCGATAGTTTTGACGCTGTTCACAAGAGATCCTTGGTCAAATTCGATATTTGGTTGGCATGCTTCTGTGTCGACAAATTGAGTCGGACTTTTAAAGCGATCGATCCCCGTTCGAGTTGCAGAGTCGCCGCCCTTTGGGTTCTTATCTGACATGATTGATGATACGCAACTGCTATAGCAGTTGCAACTTCAACGGAAATGATACTTGAAACCACTTGTACTGAGGCCCATTTGGGCTAGAGACACTCCTTTACGTGAGACAGATTTCTGGGAATCCCGTGTTACAAACAATAGGTGGGAGAGACCAAAACATCGATCAGACAAAGCGAGTCTAGTAGAACTGGTTTTAGAACCGAGTTGTGCTAGTTTTTGAGCCTAGGTTTTCAGGCGCAATGCATCGGAAGGTATTGAAACTGCTTGTAGTCAAAACGCATTGATTTGGGATTGTCCTTGATTCGAAGGACCAACCCACTTCGACACCGCTTTTCGTTCGACGAAGCGCTGTTCTGACATTGTCGCAACACACAACAGAAAATTAGCGCAAATCACGTATTCCACTCGTCTTGGGAGTAAATCGTTGCACGAATTTCCGGAAACTCAGGAATCCTTGATTATTCAAGTGAAGGACCCAGACAACCGGGAAGCGTGGATTCGGTTTGCGCAATTGTACCAGCCTGTGATTTATCGAATCGCCCTGGCACGTGGGTTACAGGATGCGGATGCCCACGACTTGGCTCAACAAGTGCTGATTGCCGTGGCGTCAGCGATCGACCGCTGGGAGAGGTTGGGGGAACACTCGAAATTCCGTCATTGGCTGAGTCGCGTCACCAAGAACGCCATCCTGAATGCTCTAATTCGTCGACCGAAAGATTTGGCAGCCGGAGGATCTTCAGTCCAACGGTTGTTGAACGACGTAACGAATCGTGACCCCGAAGCGGAAGACTTGATCCACCAGGAGTATCGACGCGAGATCTACCGCCGTGCTGCTGAAATCGTGCAGCAAGATGTGTCAACTAGTACCTGGACGATGTTCGAGCGATCTTTTGTCAATGGCGTGCCAATCGAAACAGTTGCCACAGACTTTGCAAAGTCGACCGGAGCTGTTTACACGGCTCGCAGCCGTGTAATGTACCGACTTCGAAAAGCCGTGCAGGAACTTGAGCAGATGGAGGAGAATGACGAATGACCAATTCCCTGCAAGTGTGCGGATCTTCAGATCAGTTTCTGCAACTCTTACGCGGCGAACTTTCCGAATCAGCCGAGTTCGAACTTCAATCGCATATCGAGACATGTGAGGCCTGCCGAAGCACGTTGGATCGAGTCGCAGCAGATTCGATGATTTGGCTCGAAGCCGGTCGTCTACTCACGGACTGGCAAGGCGATCAAGGGGGCACACCAAATGGAGAAATCGCTGCGACCGAACGAGAGCATTATGGCGAATGGCAGATTCAAAACGTTCTCGACTCCCTGGCTCCGACCGACGACCCGGAAATGCTTGGCCGACTTGGTGGATATGAAGTGTCAGGCGTTATCGGCAGCGGTGGAATGGGAGTCGTCTTGAAAGCTCACGATCGAACTCTCGATCGAGTTGTGGCGATCAAGGTTCTGGCTCCGCATCTCGCAAGTAGCGGTTCCGCAAGACGGCGTTTCGCCCGCGAAGCCAAGGCCGCTGCGGCTGTCTTGCACCCCAATGTGATGGCCATTCACGGCGTATCTAATGACGGACCTTTACCCTATCTCGTCATGCCGTACGTTCCGGGTCGGTCTTTACAGAAAAGGATCGATGCCGAGGGCCCATTGCCGTTACAAGACATCCTGCGCATCGGCAGTCAAATCGCCGCGGGGCTGGCTGCCGCTCATGAGCAAGGTTTGGTTCATCGGGATATCAAACCGGCCAATATCATGCTGGAAAGTGGTGTCGAACGAGTGGCGATTACCGATTTCGGTCTCGCCCGAGCGGTCGACGATGCGACCATGACACGAAGCGGCGTGATTGCCGGAACACCGCTTTACATGTCACCCGAACAATCCCGCGGTGAAGTCATTGACATGCGCAGCGACTTGTTCAGCCTAGGCAGCGTGATGTACGCGATGTGTACGGGGCACCCGCCGTTCCGCGCTCAAACAAGCTTCGGCGTCCTTCGCAGAATCAGCGACGACGCCCATCGCCCTGTCCGACAGATTAACCCGGACATTCCCAATTGGTTGGAGGGAATCATTGATCGGCTGCTGGCAAAGGATCCCGATCAACGTTTTTCAACAGCAGAAGAAGTCGCGGAAACACTCGGTCGTTGGTTGGCCCAATCGCAGCAACCCGACCAGAGCGCTCCTTTGCCGAAACAAAATCAATCCCCCGCACCGGCGGCAGGTGGCCTACGGAAATGGCCAGCCAATCTCAAACATCTCATGGGATCTGCATTCGGCTGTTTGCTGATTGTCGCCGGCATCCTGATCGTTCTGGAGCTGAATAAAGGAACGCTGAAGATAGAAAGTGAAGCGGATGATGTTCCCATTCGAATCATTCAAGGGGAAAAGGTTGTCAAAGAACTAACCGTGACACGATCGGGGACTTCGATCCGTATTGCGGCTGGCCAGTACCTCGTGGAAATCGACGGCGAGATCGACGGAATCACAGTCGAGGATGGAGTTGTCAATTTGCAACGACGGGGCAATGACATCGTCCGAATCGTCAAGAAGAACCAAGCAGGCGCGACCGCTCATGGGAAGGTCGAATTGGAAACAATTGGCAACGACATTCTCGTGCTGCGTGGGACGAAGGAAGATGTCGAGCGTGCGCAAGGTGCCATCAAACAGAATCGCTCCACATCGATCGAAGGAATTGTGACGATGGACGGTTTGGCTTTACCAAACGCGTCGGTGGAGTTTATTCCCGAATCGGGCCGACCGATGAAGACTCAAACTGACGAAGACGGGCGCTACTTCCTAGCGCTCGCTGACAGCGACCAGGAAGCAGCAATACAAGGAAAGAACACGATTCGGGTTTCGACGTTGCAACACCTCAGCATCGACCAGAATGGAAATCCACTTACCGGCTCCCCAGAAACGGTCCCGGCCAAATACAACGTGCAATCAGAATTGGAATTCACTGTCGAACACGGCAGGAACATCATGAATCTCGATCTTGTATCCGATGGCTCAATCGGATTGAACGATTCACGATCCCCTCTGAATTCAGAGAACTCAACAAAAACCGATCTCGACACATCGACCGATCCCTTGATCAGAATCGAGCCCGGTGAATCTGTCTACAACGAGCGTCTCAAACGCTTCAAATTTAAACTGGAAAATATCGATGTCACCGAAGTTGAAACAGCCCAAGAATTCCTGGTAAGGATCCGCAGAGACGAGTCGGTAAACATCATCGGCGCCTGGGGAGACCCATTGACCAACTCGCTAGTCGTGATCGCATCGCCTGATGCAGAGCAAGCCATCCGAGAAGAGCTGGCACGCTGGGAGGCGATTTATCTCGGCAACCGCGACCGCTCGCTGGCAGTCAGACGAGAGTATCTGCTACGTGAACGGGAGGAGTATCTCGAAATGATCGCCGAAATCAAGCTTGCGATCGTCGATGAAGAGGCAGCGAAGGAACAACGCAAGGTCAACGAGCTCAACAAGAAATTGAAGTACTTCTCCGACAATCTGCAAACCGTCGATCGGAAGTTGGAAATCATTGACGAATTGGTCGGGCATCAGGGCAGCAATCAAGAAGCCGCACCCGAGACCGATACAGGGAATTTGGGAGCGAAAACCATTGCCCCGTGAGTTACACCAGATTCCAAGTGCAAATCTCTTCTTCGCGTGATTCTCCCTCGACTCGTCGATCTCCAAATCGCGACGCCATTCCTCAAACGGTCCGACGGGACCGCTGATCGCCGGTCCCGAACGCCAAGACATACCCCTGTCGACGCTCATGAAAACTGACTCGGCAACGGGCGGCGCTGACGATCGACTTCACATACCGCCACACTCCTGCTCATAATGGTGTACTTCAACAGTGCCGCGCACCGGCGTTTGAATACGTCCCAGTGAGCTGGCTTATGGACCGAAACGCCAACCACGATATTGATCTACCGAGAAAGACCATGAACGAGACTCCACTCGATTATACGACTCGACTCAACCTGCATATTTCACGAATCCTATTTGTAGTGGCTGCGGTGGTACTCGGTTACGGCGCATCGAACAGTTATGCAGCTGCGGCCGACCGCCCCAATATTGTCTGGATTATCGTCGACGACATGTCGGCCAACTTCTCCTGCTACGGAGAAACGGTCGACGACACACCACATGTCGACCAACTCGCGGCAAACGGTGTGCAGTTCAACAAAGCGTTTGTCACAGCGCCAGTATGTTCAACCTGTCGTTCGGCTTTCATTACCGGGATGTATCAAACGGCGATCGGTGCGCATCATCATCGAAGTGGCCGGGGTGTCGAAAAGATCCATCTTCCCGATGGCGTGCAATTAGTACCAGATTTGTTTCAGCAAGCAGGCTACTACACAACGATTTCGGGGTGGCCGCCACAAGCAGGAAGACTTGGAAAGACCGACTACAATTTCGAATGGGACGAGTCGATCTACCATGGGTCGGATTGGTCAAAACGCGAACCGGGACAACCGTTCTTCGCCCAAATTCAGACACCCGGTGGAAAGTTACGTGGCGGAGATCGTGCGGGTGCACGCAAGCTCGCAGCGCGGGCTGCAGAAGTATTCGGCAAAGCCACCGACTCGAACGACGTAGTCTTGCCGCCCTACTATCCACGCGACGAAGTGCTGCTGGAAGATTGGGCCGCCTACCTCGACTCGGTTCGTTTCACCGATGCCATGGTGGGGGAAGTGGTCGAACGCTTGCGAAGCGAAGGAGAGTTGGAAAACACTGTCATCATCTTTATGACCGATCACGGGATTAGTCATGCCCGCGGCAAGCAGTTTATGTATGAAGAAGGTCTTCACGTACCGTTGGTCATTTCTGGCGCAGGCATTCCGCAACACGAAACACGAAACGATCTCGTCGAACACATCGATATCGCTGCCACGTCGCTGGCGCTGGCTGGTATTCCTATTCCTAAGACAATGCAGTCGCGGGACATTCTGGCGGAAGACTATAAGCCGCGCGTAGCGGTGTTTGCTGCCCGAGATCGTTGCGACGAAACGGTTGAGCATCTCCGCAGCGTGCGCACCCAGGAGTTCAAATACATCCGCAACTTTTTGCATCAGCGGCCGTATCTGCAGCCCAATGCATATAAAGATAAGAAGGCGATTCTAGTGGCCTTGAGAGAGGCCCATGCCGACGGACGGCTGAACGAAATGCAGGAACTAATACTTGCTGACCAACGTCCAAAAGAGGAACTTTATGACCTCGCCGCCGATCCGCACGAGGTCAACAATTTGGCCGATGACCCCAAATACAAACAAACTCTTCTCGAGATGCGGCAACGTCTCGAGAACTGGATGGAAGAGACCAACGACCACGGGCGTAATCCCGAACCGGCATCGATGTTCGACAGCGATATGCAGGTCTATCTTGACGCGATGCGCCGTCGCAATCAGGACCCGGAGCACATCAAGCGGATCGAAGACAACATCGGGTTAATGCGCCGCTGGGCTGCTGAAGGGAAATAATCGCAGGATCGATAAGTAACTCATCTCGTACTCGAGCATCGTTCTGTCATTGCTGTGTCGGTGGTTACTGCCGCTCGCCGGCAGCAAATCGACAATCGCCGAGCAACCCGTCCTTATTTATCGACCCGCAAAACACCCATGGCCAAGAATTCAACCGTTCTCAAGAAATTGCGCAAGATCTGCCTACAGTTCCCTGATACACAAGAAACGATCAAATGGGAAAAGCCACACTTCTGTGTAGGCGAGAAGATCTTTGCTGGCCTAGGCGATGAGGACGGTCATCCCGTAATGGGTTGCAAGCTCGAGATGGATCACGCGGCAAGCATCGTCAAGGCACCGGGATTCTCCAAAGCACCGTACGTCGGCCATAAAGGATGGGTGTCGGTCAATTTGTCGGTTGTTAAGGATTGGGAACTGATCGAGGAGTTGGTCACCGAAAGCTTCCGGCTGATTGCGCCGAAGCGCTTGCTAAAAAAAATGGACGCCGGCGACTAAACCGCGAGCATCCGGGTCGATTACAAGCCCCTTACACTCATATCACCACGCATTTGTTGAGTAACGCCCATTCAGCTTGCAACGAAAGACTGGTTCATCAATCAGAGTCGATCTTACTCGCCAATGCGACACTCGAAAAAGCCGCCATCGCGGAAGTGCATGTTCTGCGTGAATCATAAAACAGAACAGCGATTCATTGTCTGCAATGTCTAAAGATCTCCCCCGCGAATCACAAAACATTGTCCGATTGCACGCGGCGAATTCGATTTAGACCATACAAGTTGAACAAACTTGCCTACTACCTTCTGACTTTTATTTTGGCAGATGCCTGTATTGTCCTGAAGCCAAGTCGAGGAAGGGATCAAAATGGTCGACCCGCAATATTCGAAAAGTGCAACTCACATGCATGGGGACGAATCAACAGAGGAATCTGGACACTCGTCTACAGATCAATCTGCTGGCGATGGTTCGACGAACCTGGACAGCCAGACTGACAATTCACCTCATTTAGGCAGCGCCATTCCGCCGATTGCACGACTCACTGGTGGTACTTTTTTCTGGTGTCTTCTCGCCATGTTGGTCGCATATCCGAGCTATGTCGTAGCCACAAACCTGATCGTTGATTTCTCTACCTTGTATTGGAAGTGCGGCTACATTCTTGCGGCGTTGGCGACCATCGGCTATTGCGGCTTTGTTATTTCAAAGAACTCTCATTGGCCAAACCGTGATGCACAACGCGATGGAAGAATGACAGGAATCTGGTTGATTGGATTCTCTTTGGTCATCCAGATTCCGCCCGCGATTGTCGTCGGTTTCGGATTCTTGACCGAGAGTTTTGCGATCGCAACTTTGGGCCTCGTCGCATTTGTCGTGACCGGTGTGATCGGCGTATTTGCACTCGCGCTCGGGTTTGCTGCAGCCATAACAGGCTTTGCCCCAACGGACGAAACTGTGAACGGTCTCATTCGTTCTTTACGAAAAATCCCAACCAATCCCGGAGATTTCGACAAAGGGCAATAAACCGCTCCGTGTTTCGCTGAATCATGGCTGCGACAAACGCATTTTGTGGTCAATGACTGTCGTTTACCGAGCTCCTGTACGGCTACATGACATTGAAACCACCCTAACTTTTGCGTTTGGAATTGCGCACCTTGGATGCGAAGCAATTTGATGGTGGCTTGCCTTTGGTTCGATGAGATTTCCTACGCCATCGACCGCTCGAAACCTCAATCTGCTGTTAGCTAGCCCCACTCTCTTTAGTATTTGCCAGCCCCAATTCATCGCGCGTAAATGTCACGCTCCAGGTTGTCGTAGTACCGGTTTCCTCTTCACTCCAGCCTGGCAAGTGACTGATTCCGACCTTGACCACGTCCCAATCACCGTCAGGAACAGCGACGTCAAATATCGCCGAACGGTTGGGAAAGAGGTCGAGTGTCGCGAGGCCAGTGCCGCAATATCCCCTGGGATAGGGTTCCCAAATCCCGTCTCGCTGAAACTCGATTCCAACCAGGGGTACAATGCGTCCCTGTTCGATCGGTGGGTCGAACGAGTTCGCGACATACCCAGTATATGATAATGAGGCATCATTGGGATTCGTTACCTGTAACGTCAACGCAAACCAAGACTGTTCGCCGAAACTAGCCGATGTGACGTTATGAAGCTTAAACGTCGGCGGCTGCAGCTTGCGAACTGGAGTGGAACCTTCGTCGGCACGGATCAGGTAAAATCCCACAAAGACGACCGAAGAGCAGGCAGCAATACGGAAAGCATTTCGAGTCATGTCCAGGACCCCGCGAGTATCGTGAATCGGCCAATTCCGTCTATATCTATTACGACGCTCGGGCGGGAAAATTAGTTCCCAAAACGGAATGTGAAAGTACCTGAACTCGCAATGCTTGACCTTAACGCACACGGTCTGCGGAAGATGTATTCATCGCACACCGGATACTGCTGTGGGAGCAACATTACTTGGCGGAGCACCTGACTGAGGAAGATTCAGTGCGGTGAGGTCCAATTACCTCAGCGATGGATATCCATCGGGCAGCAATTGCGCATGTTCCTTCAACACAGCTTCATAATCGGAATCACCGGCAACACTGCGTGACTCGTGCGGATCTAATCGGTGGTCATAAAGTTCTCGTGATACATTTTTGTATCGATCCTTCGTGTCGCGCCACTCCACATAACGAAAGTCGTCGGTGCGTACCGAGTAGGCCATCAAGTGCCGATTTCGTTTGCCGACCGGATTGATCTGACTGTAGGCAGCCGTTTTTCCGTTTTCGACAATACCTTGCGCGATGGCAACAAAGCTTGCACCTTCCACATGTGCTGGAGACTCGATGTCAGAGTAATCACAGAGGCTCGGGTAAATGTCGATCGATTCCACCAGGGCTGAATTGATACGGCCGGTAATTCGTCCGCCGGCGGATTCGGGATCGGGAAACCTGGCAATCAGCGGCGAGCGCATCGCGTTTTCGAATTGCGTGTGCTTGGCCCAGCGCGCATGGTCGCCCAAATGAAATCCATGGTCCCCCCATAGAACCACCGCTGTGTTTCGGCTCAGTCCGAGTTGATCCAACCGGTCGAGAATGCGGCCCACCTGCGCATCAATAAAGCTCACCGCAGCCAGGTAAGCCCGCTTCATATCTCGCGCCTGTTCTGCCGTCGGCGGGCGACTGGACGAAACCATGACTCCTTCGTCAAGCCCGTAGGAATGAAGCTCGGCGTAGTCGTACATGTAACCAGCCGCCCCTTCAGGAAATTCTTCATTCCGAATCTCAACGGCGCGCCCCTCATACTGATCCCAATACTTCTGCGGGGCTACAAATGGGAGGTGCGGTTTGTAAAACCCGACAGCGATGAAAAACGGCCCGTCCTTTTCATCTTCCAGAGCAGTAATTGCCTGTGTGGCAGTTTGATAGTCGCCGTGCCGGGAGTCTTCGCCCTCGTAAATTTCATAAGCGGGCCGCCAACTCCACTTGTGATCGTAGGCGATGGGAAAATCGACGTAGCAACTCCAACCGCATTCTGGAAACCAAGGCTGTCGGCTCCAACCGTAACGAACACCTGACTTGCCATGAAAGGTTTTACCGAAGCTGAGCGTTGTATAGCCGTGATTGCGAAACCACAAAGGCAACACGGGATGCGTTTCCGGTCGATCAGCGATTTTGAACGCACCACCGTTACTGTATACCTTCGACGAATCAGGGCGCAGGCTACTCATCATGCTAGCGCGGGATGCACCGCAGACGGGCCACTGCACATAGTGACGAGTAAAGACTGTGGCAGATTTCGCCAATCTGTCGATATTGGGGGTGATCGCAGGACCGCCGTAGCATCCCATCACAGGCCGCAAGTCATCGATACAAATCAACAGAACGTTGCGATTTGCTGCATGGAGTGGGCCTACGGCTTCTTGAACGGCCCAGATACAAAAGAAAACGGTGAGGGCTCGAATCATGAACTGGCTCCATTGATTCAAATCAGCATGATCAATCTAAATCTGCTGTTGGATCGGCCTAGCGAAGCTTTCGATCGGTCATCTGTTGATCTTATCATGGACGCAACAGCTTTGCCTTGGTCGATGAACATGAGCAGCTCCAACTGCAATAGCTGAAGCTGCTCCAAGGTCTCGTAGAATTAATCTCGACGTCATGCGATACCGCATCCTGCGCACCGGGCAGTCATCGACCGCGACGACTGTCGATCCCAGCGCTATCGCGGTCAACCGATTTCATTCGTCTTCATGTTCGTCGGCGTCACCGTCATCGTCGTGATGGCCATCGCTGTCGTCGTGTGACCCTTCGTCGCCATCGTCGCCGTGGTGGCCATCCTCGTCATGGTCGTGATGATCACCGTCTTCATCATGGTGTCCGTCGGCGTCTTCGTCATGCCCGTCGCCATCGTCGGCGGAACCACCGGCATCGGAGCTAGTTGCAGAGTCACCACTGTCGGTCGCGTCGGCACAACCGGCAACAAAGCCAGCGATTCCCATTGCCCCAATGAAAAACAACACGCTCGAAATCATTGAATTCAATTTCATAGTTCCTTCCCTTTCGAATTGAAAAACTCCGTTTGGTCTTATCTCGCTATGTAAAGTCGCTTGTCGCGACTGAAGCATCTCGCTTCTGCCAGACGTTCGACTGACAGCAAAAACAGCGGTAAGCGTTAAGTGAAGTCGCCGGCTCAGTTGTAGTGCATTCTACATACAGTTGTCGATGATGCAGACTAGTACTTACATGAGTCCGCCCCATTCGCCAACCAGAAATTTTCGAGCTGACGCCGTTAGCATTTGTTTCACCATGATTCGTTGCATGACGTCGCCCTCCATGCGACAGCCGCCGCGACGCACTCGAGACGTAATTTCTTCAATTGCTTCGAGCACCTTGGGATGTTGTGGCTGCCCGGGGTAACCAAGCCCTTGAGAAAAATCGTTCGGGCCGATGTGAAAATAGTCGATTCCATCCACGGTGAGAATCTCGTCCAGATTCTCTAACGCACCGGCGTCTTCCAGCAGAGCGCACACCAGCATGTTGTCATTGCACTGTCGGTAGTACGCGACCTTGTCGGACAGCTCGAAATCGTAGTCGCAACCGCGATTTCCTCCGAACGAACGCTCTCCAAGCGGTCCAAAATGGCATGCGCGAACCAATTGTTCGGCATCGGCTTTTGTAGAAATGTGAGGCCCGGTTATTCCCTGTATTCCGCAATCGAGATATTGAAGAATCGTCGACGACTGAATATTCGGAACGCGGGCAATCGGCGTGATTCCCGCCAACTCGGCCGCTCGACAATGGCTCTCTAATTCCGGCAAGCCAAAGGGCCCATGCTCGCCATCAATCCAAACAAAATCGAAATCAAACGGGGCAAGAATCTCGATGACATGCGGTGAGGGAAAGTTCAGATGGTAGCCTTGTGCAATGCGCCCTTCTCGAATTGCCGCCTTGACGCGGTTGGGATGTTTCATCGGACCAGCCTTTCAAGCGAATCCCGATTATGGCTGAACTCCACCGTCCATGTGATAAGTCGCATGATGTATTCTGCTGGCACACTCCGGAGCCACTGACGACAATCGTCACTTCACGCCATACTGCATGCGTGACCCACGTCCGTCAAGAATGAATCGGGCTGTGTGCTTTGCAACCGAAAATAGGTGAAGCACAACAGCTACCGAGCATTGGAGTCCGACGTCGTTGCCTCCAGTGTTCGCAGTCGCTCGGTCGCGACACGGTCGATCCAACTACCGCGGTAACGTGTCTGTAAACGACGATAGGCGGCGATCGCCTCAGTACGTTTGCCGGTACGCACGAGTTCGCCAGCTTGTCGAAATTCCTCTTCGCCGATGGTCAGTACTTCAGCAGCGATCCGGCCCGCTTCTGATTGGGTAATAGCAATCGGAATTTTTTCGAGGATCGGCGGATTCGGATCCGTCAATATGCCAAATGCCGCCGGGTTGCGTTCTCGAAACAGGCGAGCTCGCATGTCGCGTTGGTGATTCATGGCATCGCCCCCTTGCCGGCCACCTCGGGGATTGATGTCGGCAATCGCCAACCCGTCAGCACCTTCGGCTCGCGCAATAATTTTGCCGCGTGGTGAAATGATCATTGAGCCAGAATTCCGAAATGCGACGACCAAGTACACGTGATTCTCTGCAGCACGTACGCGCAAAGCTTGCAAGCCAATGTCATCGTCGCCGACGGCAGCCCCTCCCATGGTCGGAAAAAAGATGATATCCGCCCCCGCAAGCGCCAGGCAGCGCGCCGTTTCGGGAAAGACCAAGTCGTAGCAAATGAGCATGCCGACCGCGCCGAGGTCGTCCGTCGGGAAGACCGGCAACGAATCGCCCCGCTCCCGGGCACCACATTCTGACCAGGTTGGACAAGTTTTGTGGTAACGGCCGATCGGTTTCCCATCGCGACCTAAGAAGAATGCGGTGTTGTAAGTGGCACCGTCACTTTCGGTGAAGTCGCTGCATAACACGAGGTACATATCGTGTGAGGCGGCCGCTCGTCCCAGGCGGTCGATCATCCGATCGACAGCTTGCGGGAGCACTTGCGGCGCGTTTTCTACGTTCATGCCATACCAATTGAGCAATCCCAAGGTATCTTCGGGGAAGGCCAACACATCGCACATCTGCGTACCCGCCTTATGAACGATTTGCTCTAATTCGTCGAGGTTTTTGTCGACCGCGGCCAGAACATCCGTCGGATCGGTCAGTCGCCAATCGATCAATCGCCTCTTGGCTTGAACGGGTGCCACGCGAACGGTCGCCCATTCGGAGACCGTTGCTTCAACTGAGGGCGCGGGCTCGCCCGCTGCACATCGACCATCGGGGCCGCATTTGGCAAGAATCGCTGCGAGGCAGCATCCTACGATGAGAGTTTTTGATTTCATTTTAGCCCCTCATTCCGTTTGAAACGGCTGATGCCATGCGCTCCAGGCCGACCACTCGCCCGTGTCACTCTTCTGGCGAACGCGGGCGTAGTAGACGGTGTACGGCCGGAGTTGCTTGCTGCCACTCAGTTGCCCGACGAACTGACCTGTTTGCGTCCCGACCTTAACGCGGCTCGGTTCGTTGAGTGCGCGTGAACGCCAAATAACAGACTTGCCGTCAGATCTCGTGGCGAGTTGCACTTCCCACGATGCCTGCGTCCCTGGCCCTCGGTATGGCGTCTTGATCAACACAGGATTGACCGGGCAGACGATCGGGCCAACTCGTTCCGAGGAAATCACAAAGTTATCGATCCAACGAGACTGATCGACGGGCGAGCCATCATTCCAATAAGCTTCGAGAAACACCGCGTTAATGGTATGGGCGGTGTAATTGCCACGCCAATCGAGTTCGCGCCGTTGCGCTTCTAAACGTCCATCAATCCATAACTGGTTCAACCCATTGCGCTCACCGGGTGTGTTGAGCTTGGCTCGCGCTTCGACACAGACCCAGCGGCCAGACTCGCCGGTGCTGTGGAGTTGGAATTTCGACGTCGGCTTGTTACCTAGCCATGTTAAATTGTCGAAGTCGTTGTATTTGGTCGTGACGACACGATCGCTACGTACTCCAGAAGCCGGGTCAAGCGTGAGCGCCTCGCCACTGCTCCAAACGTGAGCAATCATTGCTTGCCGCCAACCGGGCGGCACAAGACTGGTGGCGCGGGAAAGTTTGGCCGGACCACCTCCCATCCAACCATGCTGATGCTTGACGTAGATTCGCCAGTACACGTCTGCAAACTTGGTGTCAGACCGTACGGCCTGGCTGCTATACGCCGGCGAATCACCGAAAAAGACCTTCCGATTGCCGATACCGCGACTTCCTTTGGGGTAGCGCATCGGCAGTGATTTGCCGGAACCACCGAAGAACACGTCGCCGGTCGTTTCGCCGCTTTTCTCAGCATAACGTTCTTGCTGCTGGTCTTCGTCAAAATCGTCGTACCACACGACCGCTTCATCGCTCTCGTGCGGTTGCGGATCAGCCATGACAACTGAATCGATTCGCGGCGTCTCAGGAGTATCATCGGCGACGGCGCCCATCGTGCCGACAACACCGCACACGAACGCCACCGAACCGAACAGCTTTGTAAAGAATCGAATCACTCCCCTGCCCCATCATACTCAGGATTTCGTTTCATAGGATCGGCACCGACTTCTGCACGCCAACCGTTGAGCCTGGCATGTAGTTCCGCAGTCTTCTCTGAGAACTTTTTGGATAGATCGGTAGTCTCCCCAATATCGTCTGACAGATTGTAGAGCGACAGCTCACCGGTTTCATACGCTTCAATCAGCTTCCAGTCGCCTGCGCGAATCACACCCGAAGGGAAACTGGACGGGTGCTGATTGTAATGCGGATAGTGCCAATAGATGGCGTCGCGATCGATACTGCCGCTACCGGTCAGTATGCTGGCAAGATTCTTGCCATCCAGATGCTGGTGGGGGCGCAGTTCCTGCCCGGTGGCGGCGAGAATCGTGGGATGAAAGTCGGTACTGATCACCGGTTCGTGCGAGATGGAACCTGGTTGAGTGCGACCGGGCCACTTGATGATGACCGGAACGCGAATGCCCCCTTCGTAGTTACTGCCCTTGTTGGCCCGGAGTGGCGAATTATCCGTCGCTTTTGCGAAACCACCGTTGTCGCTGGTGAAGATGACCAACGTGCGATCGTCGAGACCCAATTCGCGAAGAGTTGCCGTCACTCGGCCGACGCTGTCATCAACACTTTCGACCATCGCGGCGTAGGCAGGTCGCCCTTGCTGGTGGTCCGCCGGTACTTGTTCGTAGCGGGCAACTTTGTCGGCCTTACCCTGGAGGGGCGAGTGAACGGCGTAGTGTGAAAGCATCAGGAAGAACGGCTTGTCGGCATTCTTGCGGATGAATTTTTCTGCCTCTTCTGCCAATCGGTCCACGAGGTAGTCACCAGGCTTTCCAGATAACGGCGACGTCTTGAACAGTTTCTTGCCGGTTGTCGGTATATTCCACGTTCCTTCAAAAGGGTAGAAATAACTGCCCGGAGCACCATAATCCCGGCCGGCGACGTTCACGTCGAAGCCCTGGTGTTCGGGGTAGTAATAGGTTTCCGTTCCTAGATGCCATTTGCCCATAAAACCCGTGTGATAACCGGCTTCGCGGAGTGCCTCGGCAATCGTCACTTCTTCCAGCGGCAGGTTGGAAAGATAACGACCTTCGCGCATGAGATTCTTCGTCGGACTCCAACGCCCCGACGGCAGCCACTGTGTGACCAACAAACGAGCCGGGTAGCGCCCTGTCATGATTGCGGCGCGTGTGGGCGAACAAACGTTGCAGGCAGCGTAGCCATCGGTGAATCGCATGCCCTCCGCGGCCAGGCGGTCGATGTTCGGTGTCTGGTAATAAGTGCTGCCGTAACAACCGAGGTCATCGATAAGAAAGAAGACGACGTTTGTCTGCTGACCATGTGCCGCATCTATCAGTGCATCAGGCGCCAATGCGGTAGACAACACAATAGTCAATAAGGAAACGAAGTGTCGAATCATTGGGAATTCCCTTGGGTAGTTTTGCCTGTCTGTTTGTGCTTCCAAGTGTATCGGTCGGGATCGAAATCGTATGCCGATTTGGCCGGCTGGGAGTTGGCAGGTTGTGTATTGATCCACTTTTGCAGTTCTTGTTTGACCTTCACGTAACGAGAATCAGCCGCGAGATTGTGCCATTCGTCCGGATCTTGGCGGCGGTCATACAGTTCTTCGCCACCGTCATGATACCGGATGTAACGCCACTCCGTCGTTCGCACGGTCGTATTGCCCTGCCCAAAGTCGGTGATCGCGGGATGAGCCCAGTCCGACTCTGGGTTTCGCAGCAGCGAACTAATATCGACTCCGTCCAATCCTTCGGGCACTGGCAATTGGCACAGCCTTGTCAACGTTGGATAGAGACAAGTCAGATCGACCGGATGGCTGCAGCGAGTGCTGGCGGTTGTTAAACCGGGAACAATGGCGATAAATGGAACGTGCGTCGAACGTTCCCACAAGGTATTTTTCGCGTAATGGTCTTTCTCGCCAAAATGGTAACCATGGTCCGACCAAAAGACGATGATCGTGTTCTGCACATATTCGCTAGCATCGAGCGCTTGCATTAGCTTGCCGATCAGAGTGTCCGCGTGAGCGATGCCGCATAAGTACGATTGCATGCAATGCTCCAGGCTGTCGAATTCTTCAATCATCCTCAGGTCATTGCGTCGATATTCGGCCAACTCCAACCCGACGGTCGGAACATCGTCAAGATCACCGGGCTTGTTGATCGGAAGAGTGACTTGCTCGAGTGGAAGTGCATCGAAGTACTTGCTGGGTGCGTAGAATGGTAAATGGGGTTGGAACAGTCCCACAGCCAAAAAGAACGGTTTGTCGTGCTGGCGACTGAGAAACTCGCTCGCCCACTTCACAGTGTACCCGTCGCCCATTTCCATATCGCCAACATCCATCGGGCCCCAATCCAGCGATCCATTGGGGTGCCGCGGCATGTTCGTTAGGTATTTTTTGTTGGAGCCGCGTCGACGAAAGTATTCCTGAATCAGTTCTTTGTCACCGACCAGGTCAAAGTACTCATGCCATTGGTCCGGCGGGTTGAAACCGTCAGTATGGTGATGGATCTTACCGCCACCAGCGACGTAGTAACCTTGCTGCTTAAAGTAGTGTGGCAAAGTCACCAGATGCGGGAAGGCAGGGCGCCACCAATTACCATTCCCGTACAGTCCCGTGGTCGAGGCCCGTCTTCCGGTATGAATCGCGGCGCGGCTAGGGGCGCATTTGGGACTGGGAGCATGGGCATTGGTAAACAATAGACCGCGGGCCGCCAAGGCGTCGATATTTGGTGTGGGCACACGGTTCGACCCAAGGCAGCCGACCCAATCGTTCATGTCATCAACTGCAATAAACAAAACATTGGGATGCGCCGCGTCAGCTTCCGACGCTACTGCTTTGAAATAATTCTGCGTTGCGACGACAAGGAAAACAACAAGAGCAGATTTCATATAAACCACGGCGATATCCCATTGAGCGACGCGAGCCATCTCCGAACTGAATCTGGCGCTACCTGATCAGTCAGGCAGATCGATTCCAACCGGCAGCGACGCCTGCCAACCTGCTTTAAGAACTTGGGCGAGATGCTTAACAGTAGCATCGTATTGTTCACGCGCAGCGACATTCTTCATTTCATTGGCGTCAGACTCATGATCGTAGAGTTCGCGTGCAACAACTTTCTGCGATTCCCAGTCCCACCATTCGACATACCGGTACCGGTCAGTTCGTATGGCATAGCCCATGATTTCGCCATGACCCTTATGGCGGTTTCCCTTGCGCATTCGCGGGTATTGGCTAAAGACGGCCCGCTTCCAAGCGCGGGCAGGGTCGGCGATCAGCGGCACAAAACTGACACCCTCGACACCGATAGGTCGTTCCAAACCACACAAGTCTGCCAATGTCGGATAGATGTCGACAAACTCGACAAATCCATCTGTCGACGAACCGGCGCCTGACTGCCCCGGTACAGAGAAAATTAACGGCACGTGTGTCGACAATTCGAAGTTATTGGCTTTCGCCCACAGCCCCTGCTCGCCAAGGTGAAAACCGTGGTCGCCCCAAAGCACAATGACGGTTTTCTCGGTAAGCATGAGTCGATCCAATTCGTTCAGTAGTCGGCCGATCAACGCGTCGATATAGCTCACACAAGCATAGTAACCGTGACGAAGTTCCTGGACCTTTGCTGTAGAACCGACTCCGTCCACAGGAATGTCGGTGTAGCCCTCAAGTTCCTTCCAACTACGGACGGCTAGCTCTGGTGCATTCCGTGGATAAGTGCTGCTGACCGGCGAGGGGATCTCTTCGCGTTCGTAAAGATCCCAGTATTTCGTCGGTGCATTAAACGGCAAATGGGGTTTGCGAAACCCAACGGCCAGGAAAAACGGCTCAGGAGTGTCGCGCAGATTTGCGAGTGCTTCAATCGCCTTATCGCAAACCATTCCGTCGAGATAAACATTGTCTGCAACGTCCGCTGACTCGGTCGACGACCGCTTCAGCCCTTCGCCGGCCAAATTCTCTGGCAATGCGTAGCGCACATCAGCATCAAGCGTTGTATCGAACAGCGGCTCCACCGACCACGACGGCGGATCCTTCGAAGGCGCATTATTGCCATGGTAAATCTTCCCGATGCTTCGAGTGTGGTATCCGTTGTTCTTGAAATACTGCGGTAGCGTCACGACATCGGGGATGGCCTCACGAAAGTGGGTTGCCAAATCCCACACTCGAATCGTATCGGGGCGGCGCCCCGTCAGCAGAGAAAGCCGCGACGGGCTACAGACGGCCTGCTGGCAGTAAGCCCGATTAAAAACGATGCCGCGACTTGCCAAGCGGTCAATATTGGGAGAAATGGCTGTATTGTCGCCATAACAGCCAAGTGCCGGTCGAAGATCATCGACGGCGATAAACAAGACATTCGGGCGTGTTTGTGGATCCTGCGCGCGGGCCGCGGTCGAAGTTATCGAGACAACGGCAAGCGTTTGGAGAATCAGTACGAACGGACGCGTGGAATTCATGGACTGTCCTCTTCAGTATGGAGCGTTTATTCTAACGCGTCCCCTGCCGAACAGTCGACTATCGAGGTATGGAGCGACCAGTCGTTGCCACTGCCTTTTCAGAAAATCGATGCAGGTACCAACTTCTCGTATCGAAATCGATTGTCCACACGCAATGTTTTAAGAATCCATGCGCGAGCATGGCATCGGTCTTAATGCCCGCAAAGTTGAACACTCGACCGGGCCTGACCTGAATACGTTGCTGATCGATCTCGACACCACCCAACCGGACCGGGCCAGGGGCGTCGATGAATGTTATTTCAGAGTACTCCCCTTCGACCGCATATTTTGCCGTGTTATTCGCAGGCAGCATCACACCGGGCTGGCGTCCTTCAGCGTCCCGTGTGACGAGTCCTGTGTCCACGAAGTACACAGCGTTGCGGTCATCTATGGCACCGTGTGCGATCAAATAGTGATCAGGCACCATATAGAACTTCATCGTTTGGGCATCAGGAGAAACATATGTCCTGAAATGCTCTCGGCGTGATATAGGATCTTGTCGGGGGGACAGAATGAGTCGCTGCTTTTGGTTGTCCCACGTCGTCAGAAATTGCCCCAGAATATTGGTTCCCAGAATCACCAATTCCTCGATTCGAAATTTCCCCTGTCCGCCTTTGAGCGACGCGACCGCTTTCATCGGGACATTCTCGAGTAACGCACCTCCGATTCGTAGAGACTCGACAGTCCCCACTTCGACGGTCGTTGGCTGCCCATTTGCAAATCCTTCTCCGTACGGAGTCGTTGTAATCCCGAACTTCTCGGCCATCTTGGGAGACATCGAAACATATGCCCCGCCAGTATCAAGGTGGCCCAGGTAATCCTGGCCATTGATCGTGATGGAAACGGCCGGGATCATCCCGGGCCGAGGCTGTGTCTGCGAAAATGGAACGACTGTTGTTTGGGAAAGTGACAACCGCAGCGGACGGTCCCGTTGGCTTTTCAGAGGGACAATTAGCCAGTCAGGTTTTCCAGCTTTTTCGGCAAATGTCACAGCTCTGTCGAAACGACCAAGATTCTTATGTGCCTCAAGAACAAACCGATCGAGGGCCCTGATTTGACTGTAATCAGGATCGAGTTGGGCATAATGCTCAAGCCCCTTCTCGTATTGACCATCAAGAATCAATAGTTGGACCAATAGATGGCGGGCGCTGGAATCATTTGGATCTTTCCCGAGTGCGTCTCTGGCAAATGTTTCCGCGGCTTCCACCTGCCCCTGCGACCAAAGATCCCATCCGGCAACATTCTCGGAGCCTGTCTGAATTGCAGATGACTCTTGGGCAACGAGAATGGTAGAACCGCAACAAAGGATGAGAACGGCGGCAATTGCCATGGAAAAAACAGATCGGGAATTCATCGGCATTTTGTTGCTCCTTTGCATCGAAAGCAACTCGTCGGCCTATCGGCATCTCGCAGGTACAAACGCTGGTCGATGATTTACGTAACGATTCGCCGTTACGAGATCAACGTCGAAAATGCATACCGCAGAAATCGGGCAGCTTCCGGCACTACTTCAGATTCGCCACAACTGAATCGAGCCACGTTTCGGGAATAATGAATCCTTTGCTCCAACGATTGGCATTAGGTGAACCAATGCAATGCCAAAGCAATCGCTCCGGATCAATCAGAAAGAAGTTGAACGTCCCCGGTTGATCCGGCAATGTCACAATCTCGTTCGTGCGAGGATCTTTGATGCGAAAATACGAACCGCCTGGGTTATCGACATCCACAATGTACAGACGCCAGCCGGTCGCATCGTACTTGTTGGTATGCCAATCTCGAAAGCCACCGCGAGGATACCAATAGTCACCTTGGCAACGGCACGAAGAACCGAAGAACTGACTTACCTCTTCGGTGAGTTCCGCCAAACGAGTTTTCCGCTGATCCAGCTTTACGTAGCCACTGGCTTCTCGGTGTTTCAACGAACTTCGCGCCAAGTCTGCCGAGGCGTTCGTCGCATCAGATGGATCAAAGCGAGGAACGGCCTCGATGATTTCTCGAATTTGTTGCGACTCGACATCGCGAGATCGACTGGATGTCGAGCGGTCCCCTTTCGATTTTGCCAGGTCTTGCTCTTGCTGGAGAATCGTTTGTTCGTCAGGCACATCATCCAACGTTGCCCGTCGCGCGAACAATCGATGATCACGAGGCAGTTTTTCGAATTGCAGCTCGTCGAATCCGACTGGGGCGTAGGAATGCTGCCGCGAGAGTTCGTAGATACGTTCGAAACCCGGTACTTGGGAATAATGAAACGAGTAGAGCTGATTAGGAACGACGATCATGGTGAATTGGGATACTAATTGACTTCAACGATAGGAAGAGGCACATTCCTGCAGAATCCCGATTGCTTCTTGGGAAACAAACTCAATGCCGACTTCTATTACAATACACCCGAATCTTCACGGACAGCAACTGGATATTTGTGAGGTTTGCTATTCAGGGCAAATGCACATATCCAGAAATTGTCACACCGGGCGAGTCATTACGCATAAGCCTCCAAGTCATACGAATACTCAATTGGACCATTCGTGGAGAACGAACTTGTCACCTGCACCAAGCAAAGTCACAGCGCACCGATTTTGCGAATCGATCGGCTCAACGTTAGTACGGAAGATCATGTGACTCTTGGCACTGTTCTGTGATTCGCTACAATCGAAACTGCATCGATCGTTTACACCCTCGCCCCCTTTTCTGCGGAAGCCCATTTAATGCGCTGGAATTCCTTACGTTTGGTTTTGGCAGTCGGCCTTTGTGTCCTCCTGCAATCATCAATGGCATCCGCACAGGGTCGACGTGGGCGACGATTTCAAGATCGCGACGCCATCGCGAACGGATGGCAGTTTGACTATGAAGCGGCGAAAGAAGCCGCCCGCCGTTCGAAAAAGCCCTTGATGGTAGTCTTCCGATGTGTCCCCTGACCGGACTGCCAAGTCTTTGACGGGCAGGTTGTCCGTTTGGAAAAGATTCGCGACATCGCTGATGAGTTCGTGCGTGTGCGTTTGACCCAAATTGAATCTTCGAATCTGAAATTATTCGACTTTGATTACGATTTGACGTTCATGGTGTTTTTCCTTAGCCCTGAGGAAACAGTTTACGCACGCTATGGCGGACGCTGTGAACAAGGCCCTGACGAACGTCAATCGCTGGCCGGTTTGCGATACACGATGAAATCTGTTCTGGCAGAACACAGTGCCGAGAACAGACGCTTCGCTCCAATGGAGGGAGGTAAGCCATTTTTTATCGGCGAGATCGCTCCACGGAGTGGATTAGGACGCTGCATTCATTGCCATCAAGCCAAAGAGGTAATGTACAACAAGATCGACCGCGATGGAGACTGGGACTTGAATCTTGCGTTCCGGTTTCCGCCACCGGATAACCTGGGACTGAAGTTGGAAGTCGATCGCAGCAACATCGTCGAGAGAATTGCAGCTGATTCTGTTGCTGACAAAGCCGGCCTCAAAGAAGGTGACATCGTCAATTCGTTGAACGACGTACCGATCCACTCGTTCGGCGATGCTCAATACGCGTTGGATCGCGCGCCGAAAATCGGATCGATTCCTGTGAGTTGGCAGCGCGGCGCAGAGACCCACGAGAGTCGAATCGAATTGCCCGACCGCTGGTGGCGAACGGATATCACCTGGAGGCCGTCGCTGCAGAACCTCATCGCCTCACCACGGTTGTATGGCAAAGACCTAACGACCGATGAAAAAACTGCGTTGGGGCTAAAAGAAAAGCAACTGGCATTCCGGCTGCCGGATACGATTTCCGAGCAACCGCGACTGGCCGGGATTCAAGGCGGCGACATCGTTTATGGTGTGGAGGGGCGACACTTAGAGATGGGAGCCTACGATTTTCAGACCTATTTCCGCAGCCACTTCATCAAAGGGGAAGATGTCGTTATCAACATCATTCGAGATGGAATGAAGTTGGAGCGAAAAATGCGTCTGGCATGGCGTTAGCGAATAATCACAAAGTGCTCCGTTCTCGGACGCAAGATTCGTAAACCTTAGTCGGCCGGAACTCTCGCGACTGTGTCTGATCCGCGTGATGGTCTTGAGATGCGATCTAGCCAAATAACTCGTCGATCGGTGCACCATCGCGAATCACCGTAATGGGCCGACCAACATTTGAGGCGTACTCGGTCTTGGGATCGATCCCAATATTCTGCAAGAAAGAAGCTGCGAGATCATCGGGACTGAAACCCTCGTCGACTGGCCCTTCCGCCTTATCGTTGGTTGCGCCGATGACTTGGCCGCCGTGGACATCGCCTCCGGCCATGAGGGCAACCATCGCCTGCGCCCAATGATCCCGGCCAGCACGATCATTGACCTTGGGAGTGCGCCCAAATTCTCCGGTTACCAAAACCGATGTAGAATCAAGCCGCCCTTGCTGATCGAGACGGTCAAACAATGCGGCAAGCGACTGATCCAGACGAGGGAGCAATTCGCGACCCAGAGTATTGAAATTGTCTTGGTGTGTGTCCCAACCTTCCAAGAGGACCGTGACAAAGCGGACACCCGCTTCAATGAGCCGCGAGGTGAGTAGCAAGCTTTGCCCGAAGTCGTGTCGCCCAAAACGATCGATTTGCTGATCGGATTCCAATGTCAGATCGAATGCACTTCGCGCGCGAGGCGAACTGATGATTTGGTAGGCTTGTTTGGAGAACCGATCAAGGCCGCGAACAGAATCGTCCAATCGTTCGTATCCGTCAAACGCCGTGTCGATGTCGGACAACAACTCTTGCCGTGAACGGTACTTTCCAATCGTCAGGCCATCGCCGAGCGTAATGCCGCGCACTCGAAACGGTTGGCCGTAGCGAGGTTTTTCTCCCGTCGAAAGCGGTCCATATTCCGGCCCCAAATACCCAGGGCCTTCAACCGGTCGGTCGATCGACACAAACGAAGGCAGGTCGTTGGCTGCTGGAAACTCCTTGCTCACCACGGACCCATACAGCGGATATTTCACAACTGGTGTCGGACGATTGCCGGTCATTAAATAACTTGTGCCAAGGCTATGCGCCGCCAGGTTGTGACTGATCCCGCGTATAAGCGAATACTTTTTCGAACGCTGGGCGAGCAGCGGCAGATGTTCGCAAATCTCGATTCCCGGGGTCGCTGTCGCGATAGGGCTGAATTCACCGCGATACTCATCCGGCGCCCCTGGTTTGAGATCAAACGTGTCTTGATGTGAGGGGCCGCCACCGAGAAAGACAAGGATGGCCGAACGTTCGCTGTCCTGCTTTCCGCCGTCGGCTTGCAGCTGGAGAAACTTGCCGAGCGAGAATCCCCCGCCCAGTACTCCAATCTTCAGCATTTGCCGCCGCGACAGATGAATTCGAGAACTGCTCATTCGCACTGACTCCTCACAGGCGGCCAAAACGTGTCTGCCTTTAGTGGTTCAGGAGAAATTCCTTGGTATTGATTAGCGCCCATAGCAGATCTTGGACACCTTCGCCTACCGATTCGCATTTCTTGACGTGCTGCTGGGCTCGCGATAGTTCCGTGTCTGTCGGCGGCCGATTCACCGTGCGTAACCATGCTTGTCGGATAAAGTCCTCAGTCACGAACGGCCTTCCCGCCTGTTCCGCTTCGGAAATCTGTCGAATCCACCCGCTCTCAGCCAAACGCTGTTCGACAAGCGGATCGTTCTGCATAAACACCGACTGCAATAGAGTCGGCGAATTGACTCGCTCGCAGTCGCAATTGACCGCGCGCTCAGGTTTTCCAAACACATGCATTGCATAAGTGCCCGCCAAGCGCATGGAGAGATGGCCAATGGCTCGCCGCGAAAGATCACTACGAACTTGCTGCAGTTGGTCCGTCGCAGCAACGGCCTGCTTCAGAGCGTCATAGACGACTTCAGCGGGGATGCGACGCGGAACCGTGCGACTGAAATTCCGCCTATCGTCTTGATTCGAAGCGTTGGCCTTCCAACTGCGCTGATAAGCGTCGCTTGTGACAATCTGTCGATGCAGCCATTTGATGTTGTACTCGTTTTCGATGAACTTGTCCGTTAGCCAATTCAACAACCGTGGATTGCTCGGAGGATTGGCCGGGTTCAGTTCGTCTGGTGGATCGACAATGCCGACGTGAAAATAGCCAGCCCAAACTCGATTTACAAAAGCACGGGCGAACCAGGGATTTGAGGGCTCGCTCATCCAGTCCATGATTGGCCGACGGGGGTCCTCGTCAGGTGCAATTTCCACCACTCCGCTTCGTAGCAAACTCAACTTCGCAGGTTCGGAACGCTCCTCGATCAACAATTCCCGCCAAGGTATCGTCCCACCAGCCTGCGCATGTTTGAGCACATCATTGCGAATTGCAGAACCATTTTTTCCGCGGACATTGAGCCCCACCTCTTTGGCCATTTCTCGGTATCGTTCATCCGACTCCGAATCGACGCCAAAGTGGATCGGTTCGAAAAACTTGCTGAATTGTTTGAAATCATCCTGAGTCCACGGGGCGAACGGATGCTTGTGGCATTGGGCGCACTGCATTTGAATTCCAAGAAAGCTATGCGCAAACGCCAATGCCTTATCGTCCGGCTCTTCCATTGATCGCCTTGTCCAGTAATGAGGCATCGTCTGCCGATCTGAGAAATCTGCGGGTGAGTCGTCTCGAAAATAGGCAGAAACGTCGGCAGCATATTCGTCGTACGTTTGCCCCTCATCCCGGCCGGTTGCCAAGACGATTCGAGCGACAAGATCGTTGTAAGGGGTGTTTTCTCGCAGACGTTGATAGATCCACATGTACCATTGGACTGACGTATCTTGGCCGAGTTCCGCCTGCTGGGTGGGATTGCAACCGGTGTAGTCACATAGCTTGTTGGCCCACCATGCCGCATAAGCTGGTCGCTGAAGGAGTTCATCAATTTTGCGATTGCGCTTGCCCGCGGAATCGTCCGCCAGAAAGCTCTCCACCTCATGCGGAGTTGGTAGTGTACCGGTCAGATCAATGCTGACACGCCGCAAAAACTCGGCATCCGTACATACCGGAGAGGATTTGATGCCCAGCTTGTTCAACTTTTCCTGAATGAATTGATCGATCTTCGTCCGAGGAATATCGCTCGGATCATTCTGAGCTTCCGCGACTCGAGCAATCGAACGGATCACGGGAATGGCTGCGACACCGTTATCGTAGAATGCGATGAGATGAGTGTCGCCAGGGCCAACAGAGGCAACCACGCCATCCTGATCGACGGTCATCACGGAATCATCGTTGGTCCGAAAGCGACAGAGGGGCGTAACATCTTCCTGGGCGCCATCCTGCCATATTGCGACGACGCGGACTTCGACCGGATCAGCGTCGGGCCCGAAGACGACTTCGGATGGCTCAATTCTTAGGTGCCGTAACTCACGAGGCCGAAGTATCCCCTGTGCTCCTGCCGCAATCCAACGTTCGAGGAGTTCGTGCTCCCAACCTCCTGCTTCGAAGCGGCGACCTCCTTCATGCGCGATCTGTTGAGACGGCTTTGCGATGACCAGACTTTTTCCGGGAAGATCCAAATCGACGCGCGATTCCTCACCCGAAGAGGACTCTGCCGTCAAGGCTTCGTGGTCCATCTTAAAGTCGTAACCGAACAACGACAGGCGAAACCCGCCTCGCCCCTGAAATGAACCGTGGCACGCGCGTCCATTGCATCCCAAACGACCCAACAACGGAACGACGTGCTTTTGGAAATCGGGGACTTCGTTGGTGCCGGGCGCCATCAACCGATCGCTCACCGGTGGCAGGCAGTCTGACGCGACGCAATCACGGGGCTGCAGAGTCGCTACCAATATTACAATCATCAAAGCGATGTAACATCGCATCGCATGATCCTGTCGCAGTTTTCGGGCTAGTCCACTTTTCGCAATAATTCACCGGGGAAGTCCAAAACACCCGGCCGATTATGAAACGCCAACACTTCAATTTTGTCGCCCGGCTTCGCCGTAATTAATACATCTAGGAATCGTCGCTCGACGCGCTGCACGGTGACTTCCTTGCCGATAGCGTTTTCTGGATTTTTTGCTTCGCTGCGCGGGTGGGACCGCACGACCTTTTCCAACTTGAGTTTGAACTCACCTTTTTCGACGTCCTTGCTCTTCAAACTTCCAATTAAGACACCGCGGAAGCCATTTAGGCCTGCTGGAAGTCCCTGCGCCGTCGACTTATCTTTCTGTTTCGATTTGGCGTCAGGTTTCGACTTCGATTCTTTGGATGCCTTGCGGACAAATTCGGCAACGGTGACATGATCGCTACGCAGCCCAATATGCCGGACGCCGGCTTCAATCCGGTCCCCTGTCTTTAATCCATGGTATGCTTCTTTTCTTTGCCAAAACCCTGCCAACATCATCTTCTTGCCTTCGATACTTTTCGGCTTCTTGGCTCGATTGTTTTTCCACGTGTCTAACACGTGATCCACTTTGACAATCAATTCGAATGTTTCAGGATCTTTTTTGACGACTTTTGCAGCGACCGCCCCTTCAAATCCCCGAAACTCTTCGGGAAGTTCTGGATAATCGGACGGATCGAACGGCGCAACTTTCCGCAACAGTTCGCCGGGAAAAGTCAGATAATCCCCACGGTCGTGCCGCGATTCGAATTCCAGCGTTTCGCCCGGCTTAACAAGCAGCAGCACGTCGAGCCATTTGCCCGTGACACCGTTGATGGCGATCGTCTTACCCACAATGCTCTTCGGATTTTCCGCTTTGCTATTTCGCCAAACGCGTGGTACGGCATCGACTGTGACCACGAATTCTCCTCGTTCGACGTCCTTTTTGACCAGCCGACCAACAACCATTCCGTTGAAGTTTTTGATTGCTTCCGGAAGCGCTTCGGCAGTAACGGCTGCCGGCTTGTTCGACTGCAGCGATTCCTGCTTTTGGTTCTTTTCGTCACCTTCGGTCGACGCAACCAAAACAGCGAAAACGACAATAACAATGAGCTGTCGAAACATGAGCGAGTTCCTTTCAATCAAGCCGCTCGTATTGATGAGCACAGTCCTGGAAGAAGCCATTCATCTACATGTGTAAATCTAAGAGTTGTGAACGACAATGTCAATCGGATGATCGACATTGATCATTACCGAAACTGAGGGGGCCGTCCCATTCCATGGACGCGACGTCATAGCGCCGTTCGTCAACGCAAACTAATGGACCGCTTGAAGAATCTCCGCAAATCGCTGCCCATATTGGATGTAGGTTTCGTAGGCAACTTGGGGATCGCTGGCCTGTTTGTCGAGGTGAATGACCGACTCGATGTGCGGTTCGATTGAGAATCCACCAGTGTATCTGCTTTCGATGAGGTCCCGTGTGATCTCCGCGACGTATCCAAGTCCTTCGCCGGGAAAGCAGGCGGTCACGCCGTTCTCCGAATCCCCGTCAGCGTGTCTGCGATAGTCTTTGATATGCACATAGACGATGTGGTCGCGCAGCGCGCGATATAACTCCCAAACATCTTGGCCGCTGCAGATGGGATTGCCTGTGTCGAAGACAAGCTTCAGATGTGGTGAGTCGACTTGGTCCAATAGCTCAATCGTTTGTTCAGCAGATTGACTCGCCCAGCCGTGGCAATTCTCGTGGACCAAGACAACATCTGCCGATGCGGCAAGGTCGGTCAATGTCTGCATTCGTTCGATGACTTGTTTTCGCCATTCCTCTTCGCCGAGTGGCGGATTACTGTTGGGATAGCTCATGCAACGAATGAAGCGTGTCCCCATTTGCTGCATACGCGGAATCGCCCGCCTCAATTCTGCGAGATCGATGTCAACATCGGTGTTAATGGGTCTCGCCCAATTCGCGAGTTGCGATGCAAAACACGAAACTGAGATTCCCGCCTCGGAAAGCCTTTGGGCAATGCCATCAAACGTTACGTCGGCGACGTCGGTGATGCAGGTGCCGCCAATCGTTCTCAATTCGATATGCTTCCAATCGAGTTCTTGATGAGCGCGGATTTGCGTCGCGATGTCTCGGCCTGCTTCGTCGGCGATACCAGAAAGGAACATCTTCACCCTCACTTTTCTATGCGCAACTCCCGAGGACCGCTGATTCACGGCTCAGCCGTGTGGCCGACTCAGTTGATATGGTAAGTCGTAGTATCCTAATGTTTCTTAGAATGCATGCAAAATTTACCTGATTCCTGTGCAAGATTCCTCTTCACGATTTACTGGCCCTAAGCAGTTCGGCAAACAATTCCAGCGTTATGGCTACTAAGCGACGCGTTCTTAACCGTTTCCACTTCACATTGATGCTTTTCACCTCATGTCGGACGCCGTTGCCAACATAGCGTCTGGCGACCAGGCTTCCGCACGCGATGCTTACATTGCACGAAAATTTCCCAAACGAACTTGTGTATCCGCATTGATATTCGAAAAACAAACTTTCGCCACGAGTCGTCTCCTCGGTTTCACTGCGTACACAAACGGCGTAGAATTAGCGGGCAAACTAATTGACTTTAGGAGGAGGTCACGTGGGTCTAAGCCCCAATGCTATCTACACCGGGGATTGTGTTAACCGATTGGCTGAAGTCGACAAAGGCTCCGTCGACTTGGTCTTCGCCGACCCCCCATTCAATATCGGTTACGAATACGACGTTTACGATGATCGGCAATCGCCGAAAGAATATGTCAACTGGTGCAAAACGTGGTTAAACGGCATCCACACCTGCCTGAAACCGAACGGATCATTTTGGCTGGCCATTGGTGATGAGTTTGCAGCAGAACTCAAGGTTGCTGCTCAGTACGACGTGGGGTTCCATTGTCGATCCTGGGTGATCTGGTACTACACCTTTGGTGTCAATTGCGTGCGGAGTTTCAGCCGATCGCATACACACCTGTTCCATTTCGTCAAAGATCCGGACGACTTTACATTTAACCAAGACAACCCTGCGATTCGCGTCGCTTCGGCTCGTCAATTGGTCTACGCCGATGCTCGCGCCAATCCGAAAGGGCGTCTCCCGGACAACACATGGATCTACCGTCCCCAGGATGCGCCTCCACCCTACGGCTTCCTGCCGGAACACGACACGTGGTATTTCGCACGAGTCGCCGGCACCTTCAAAGAGCGTCAGGGATTCCATGGTTGCCAAATGCCCGAGCAACTACTCGGACGCATTATTCGAACGTCCAGCAATCCGCGAGACGTTGTGCTCGATCCGTTTGGCGGCAGCGGCACGACGCTCGCCGTGGCGAAGAAACTCGGCCGCCAATGGATTGGCTTCGAGCTGTCGAAGCAATATGCGGCTCGGATTGACGAACGACTATCTGAAGTAAAACCAGGCGACGAGTTAAACGGCCCTGCCGATCCTCTTGCCAGCGCTCCTGCAACAAACAATGGACGCCGCAATGTCGGGGTGCGCAACGGGCAGACCATCCCCCACGCGGACAAGAAGACCGAAAAAGGAATCATTGCCGCTTTCAAGAAATCGTGCGACGGTTATTCTGCCGACCACGTCTTGTGTGAACCGGAGCTCGATGCGGCATTCGTCAAGGAATGTAATCAACAAGGGGTTGCAGGAACTCCGTTCGTATTCAACCGATTGCTGCTCCGCTTGAGAAAAGCAGGCAAGCTTCCCAAAGGCAATAAACACGGTAAGCGGTTGACCTTTGCCGAGATGGATCCGTACAGCTTCGCCGGTGAAATCGCCCTACGACTGTTAGAGATCGACTACGGACTCGCTCTCGACGACATCTTGTGCTCGCCGGATGCCGCCCGCGAATTCGACGAATTGGCTTCCGAGTTTGCCCCCGGATTCTCGCCGTTCCAGTATCGATGGGCAGCGTTATCTCTCCGAAAGCGAGCGATTAAGTCGAAGTCGCTGGCAATAAACCAATTCGCCGACTGGCGTCGGAAACGGCTTCCGCGATTGCAGCCAATCGAAAATTTCCGACGCAAATCGACGGACGCGCCCGGCGTGTACATCCTGTCTGGTGAAAATCAACAACTCTACGTCGGCGCAAGCCACAATGTGCAAGATCATTTGGCAAGATTCGCAGCGTCCGAAAGTTGGCAGCGGCTTGGATTGAGTTCCTACCGATTCATGTCAGGAGAGGAAAAAACTCTTCACGGACTACAATCTGCCCTTGTCGGCCGTATGCAGCCGATGTTGAACACGGCGCTGCTCATGCCGACCGACTCAGGGACATAGCCTCCCGTCAGTTGCTGGCATTTCTCACATCACCAAAGCAACTTTGGCAAAACGAGAAAATCATTTACGGCCGTTACGCAATCGAATCTGATTGGTGCCCCCGTATTCAATATATTCTCCTAGGAAACGAGCGAGCGACATTGAGGCAAGTCGTGCTCTTGGTTTCCTATGATTCAAGTAGGATATCGATCGAAAATCCTCCTATCGCCCCGACGATTTGCGAATTCCCGCCGGGCTGCAGTTCCGTGGGAAGTCCGTTACAATAGGCGATCCTGGCCCCCGACTCAGAATTCGCACTCAGTAATCACGTGGATTGACGGAAAAGATGGTGAGTTCCAGCCCTCTGGACGAAACACAGGGACCGGATGGGGTTCCCGTTGATGACGACGCTGATTTTGAATTGTCCGGAGTCGACCTAGAGCGTATCGGACGGTACCGAATTGAAAGGCTGCTCGGGAAGGGTGGATTCGGCCTCGTCTACCTGGCACGCGATGAAAAGCTCGACCGTGCGGTTGCGGTGAAGATCCCACACGCCAGCTTGATGCGCTCGCCAGAAGAGGCCGAAGCCTATCTGGCAGAAGCTCGAATTGTCGCGAATCTGGACCACCCGGGAATAGTGCCGGTTCATGACGTCGGCAGTACCGAGAGCTGCCCTTGTTACGTCGTTTCCAAATTTGTCGAAGGGACCGATCTTGCGACACGGATGAAAATGAACCGGTTTCGGTACGCAGAATCCGCCGAACTTGTGGCAACGATTGCTGATGCTCTTCACTACGCCCACAAGCAGGGTCTGGTCCATCGAGATGTCAAGCCGGGGAACATTTTGATCGACAGCGAGGGCAGGCCGCACATCGTTGATTTCGGCCTCGCCCTCCATGAAGAGGATATTGGCAAAGGCCCCAAGTACGCCGGAACGCCCGCCTACATGTCACCAGAACAAGCTCGCGGCGAGGGACATCGCGTTGATGGCCGTTCCGATATCTTTAGCTTGGGTGTCGTGTTTTATGAGCTGTTGGTTGGTCGTCGACCGTTTCGAGGCGACACACAGTCCGAGTTATTGGAGCAAGTAACGAGTTTTGAACCCCGACCGCTCCGCCAGTACGACGAGAGATTACCGAAGGAGCTGGAACGGATTTGTCACAGGTCGCTATCGAAACGTGCAAGCGAGCGTTACTCGTCTGCTCATGATCTTGCCGAAGACCTCAGACACTTTCTGGCGGAACACACCGCCACAACTGGCGCCGCATCCGAAGTTTCGCCTCCGGTAACAGGACATTCGATCGCATCACAGGATCGTTCCCAATTGGTCACAATGTCGCAAGCATCCATGGGGGTCTCGACAGCCTCCATCGGGCTCGGTTCGGGTGACCGCCTGCCGATCAAAGTTGTTCCCAAAGGGCTGCGGTCATTCGATGCTCACGATGCCGACTTCTTCCTCGAGCTGTTACCCGGCCCGCGAGACCGTGACGGATTGCCGGACAGTATACGGTTCTGGAAAAGTCGTATCGAACAAACAGACCCGGATCACACATTCTCGGTGGGGCTCATCTATGGGCCGTCGGGCTGTGGCAAATCCTCTCTCGTGAAAGCGGGATTGCTGCCCTTACTATCCGAGGATGTTATCCCTGTCTATGTCGAGGCGACTCCCGACGAAACTGAAAGCCGTTTGCTACGAGGCCTACGCAGACGCTGTCCGCTATTAGACGAAAGCCTCGATGCCACGCAAACCATTTCCGCATTACGCCGTGGTCGCGGGATCCCACTCGGGAAAAAGGTAGTCATCGTCCTTGATCAGTTCGAACAATGGCTGCACACACATGGTAAACGCGAGAATACGGAATTAACACAGGCTCTCCGCCAGTGCGACGGCGGCCGCGTTCAATGCATTTTGATGGTGCGCGACGATTTCTGGCTGGCCGTCAGCCGGTTCCTCCGAGATTTGGAGGTACGCCTGATCGAAGGAAATAACATCGCATTGGTCGATTTATTTGATGTCGACCATGCCAAACGCGTGTTAGCAGCCTTCGGAAGGGCCTTCGGAAAACTACCAGAGAACGTCAATGAGGCGCCAAAGGAGCAAAGAGACTTTGTCACACAGTCCGTCGCGGGTTTAGCTGAGGAAGGCAAAGTCATTTGCGTTCGCTTGGCTTTATTTGCCGAAATGATGAAAGCCAAATCGTGGACACCTGCGACTCTGAAACAAGTCGGCGGCACGCAAGGTGTCGGCGTGACCTTTTTGGATGAGACCTTCAGCTCTCCATCAGCATCACCGGAGCGGCGTTATCATCAAAAAGCAGCCCGGGCCGTCCTCAAAGCACTGTTACCGGAATCCGGCTCGGACATCAAAGGCGAAATGAAGTCATGCGACGAACTGAAACGCGCCTCGGGATATGCCGAGCGTCCGAGAGACTTTGCTGAATTGGTGGAAATCCTTGACTCTGGCATTCGGCTCATCACACCCACGGATCCCGAAGGTGCCGACGTTGATGGCGACTCCACCGTGAGCATGACACCAGGGCAGGAATACTATCAGCTAACGCATGACTATCTCGTTCCATCGCTGCGCGACTGGCTCACTCGCAAGCAACGAGAAACACGTCGCGGTCGAGCAGAGCTAAAACTGAATGAGCGTTCGGTCCTATGGTCATCCAAACCAGAGAATCGCTATCTACCTTCTTGGTGGGAATACGTCACGATCCGAATGTTGACGGATAGAAAACTTTGGACGCAATCTCAACAGGAGATGATGAGCAAAGCACGCAAAGTGCATAGTCTTCGCACGGGACTTGTAGCATTCTTGGTTGTCTGCGGCGGCCTCATCGGGTTGGGAATTCACAATTCGATCAACGAAACCGAACGTGTCACGCGCGCAGAGGTATTAGTTGATTCCCTGGTCAACGCTGAAACATCACAGATCCGTACCATCTTGTTCGACATTGAAGATCTACGGCGCTGGGTGGACCCGTTGCTATACGACAAAATCGGCGGCACGGCCGATGGCTCTGCTGCAAAGTTACATTTGACTCTCGCGTTACTCCCCATTGATGAAAGCCAATTGAAGTATCTACGGGAACAGTTAACAATTTGCCCGATTGATCAATTCTCTGTCTTACGCGCTTTATTGCATACCAGGCGCGATGACATTTCCAAAGCATTATGGGAAATCGTCCACGATGATCAAATCGAAGCGAAGCGACGATTCCAAGCTGCGGTTGCCTTAGCCGATTTTGAGCCTGATCATGAAAGCTGGCCCGGCATTGCACCATTTGTAGCCGAATATCTGACAGGCGCGGTTTCGTCTGTCTACTTTGGCGAATGGTTGGATTATCTGCACCCAATCAATCATCAATTAGCTGAACCGCTCATCGCGATTCACGCCGACCGAAGTCGGAGCGCAAAACAACTCGAAGCAGCAGCGCAAGCGTTGGCCAATGTCCTCATCAGCAAGCCCGATCGATTGGTCGAAGCAATATTGGTGGCCGACGAATACGCCGAATTCTCCCACCTGATTGAGGCACTAGCGCCCTACTCTGCTAGCGTTCAATCGCCGCTGCTCGCCGAGATCGAATCAGCAATACCGGAAGCGCCGACGATGGTCGAGCGCGATGAACATTGGAAGCGTCAATCGCTAGCCGCGTCGGCACTACTCCATTTAGGTTTTGCGGATGATGTGTGGCCGCTACTTGAGATTGCTCCTGACCCGTCGTTGCGAAGCTACATTGTTTATCACATCGGCAAGCTAAAGGATGGGTATAGCGTCGTCGCAGCAAGACTGGCACTCGAAGGCAATCCTTCCATACGCCGAGCGTTAATTCAATGTTTGGGTGCAATGGAAACAGATCGAATCCCCGAAGTTGACCGATCGCGAATAACTATTCAACTTCAAAATCTCTATCAACTAGACCCCGATCCTGGAGTCCACGGATCAGCATTGTGGGCTTTACAGCAATGGGGAGTCGCTTTGCCCGCCCTACCCTTCGACGAACCTTCGCTGACCCAAAAGCAAAGACAACAGATCACCAAGTTGGAGAGAGAGGTTGAAGAATGCGAAAAACGCCTGCGGATATATGATGCCGAAGAGTTTCCACTACGGCGAAAGAAGTGGGAGTTGAGCTTACGCGATAACAACACGGAGCTACCAGCCTCACTAGGCGATGGGCTTGCCGTTTACTATCCACTTGACGAAACCACCGGCACTGCAACGGAAGGTGGCCTCGATTCGCGAGCCACTGCAACGTATGAAGGTCCGGGAGCACCACGGTGGGTCCCCGGCGTTATCGGCGGTGCGGTCGAAATCAACGAGTATGGGGGCCATTTTCGCTGTAACGACACCTTTGCTCCACGCCGATCCGATGCATTTTCCATCGGATGTTGGTTCTACGGCGAAGATGAGAAGCATTTTGCGGCCATGATCGCCAAAACCGATAGCGAACGTCGCAACAGAGGATTCGAACTGTGGATGCAGAAAAGTCGAATTGGCGGGCATTTAATTAACGAAGAATCTCCCGACGAGGATCAAGACAATCGCATCCGTGTTGTGTCCAATGATACCGTCCCAATGCGAGAATGGCATCACGCCATGTTTACCTACGACGGTTCCCAGGCTGCTGCCGGCGTGACAATTTATATCGATGGGCGTGAAGTTCCGACGACGATTGTTTCCGATACACTCTCATCAACGATTCGAAACGAAGTTCCTATACATATCGGCCGGCGCAGCGCTAACTTTCCGTTCCAAGGCCGACTGGACGATGTCAGAATCTACGACCGAGAGCTGCATCCAGACGAGGTTGATCAAATTTACAGATCGACGGTTTATTTCTTGGCTAAGACCCCAACCGAGCAACGAACCCCAGAGCAACAGATCGCCCTCGATGAATGCTGTCGTCAACAGGACTCGCGGTATCGAGAATTGATGACAGAACTGACAGCTACGAAACTACAACTCCATGAGGCACGTTGGGCTAACGTACGACGGTGGTTCGTCAATTCTCAAGGTCAAACAATGATTGTGGTCAGCGACCCTATTCGATATTGGGATGGGCCCAGGGACCACAGTTTCGCCATTGCCTCCCGCGAGGTCACGATCGCCGAGTTTCGCAGATTTATTGACGAGCACGACATCGACCGAAAGACCGCCCCCAACGACCGCTGCCCCATTCATCATGTCAGCTCGTTTCAAGCTGCCGAATACTGTAACTGGCTCAGTGAGCAAGACGGCATCCCCAGGGAGGAATGGGTGTATCTCCCCAATGCCGACGGAGAGTATGCAGAAGGTATGACTGTCAGGGAAGACTACCTCAAACTGCAGGGGTACCGATTACCAACCGAACTCGAATGGGAACAGGCCTGCCGTGCTGGAACCGAAGGACGATACGGCTTTGGTGAACCCGTGAGCCTGTTGAAACAGTATGGGCATTTTCTCCTTAGCTCGTCGGGTCAAAGTGAACCTGTTGGCAAACTATTGCCCAATGAAGCCGGATGCTTCGATATGCATGGCAATTTGACGGAGCTAACACAAAACTGGTATCAGACCGAGGGATCGACGAAGCTGGATGGCTATGAACTCTTTCTCAGGGGCGGAGCATACTATCATCGCCCAGAACACCTTAATTCCGCGACACGGTATAAAGTGGCTGAAATTACTAGCACCTCGAAAAGTGTGACGTTTCGCCCGGTGCGAGCATATCGATTGGATAACTAGAGCGGTTTATTTTATCTCGTGGGCGTTTCTGGCTCGTGGGAGCCGGCTATCGTAGAACAAAACGCGATTGTCGCGGCCACAAGTCAGCGTAATACGCTGTAGATCTCGACGCCCTCATGCGATCTGGTATACGACAAGCTTGCCAACCGCAACCATCACAACCTGTAAACTTGAAATCCGTTGCACCATTTTGAGTGTCTCATGAGAGTTCCTTCACTCCTGGGTTGTCTCCTGTGGCTCTGTTTTGCCAACGTCGCGATGGCGCAGCATCCATGGCAGAAATCGCCGAAGCGAAGCCGCGAATCAGTAGAACGGATTCTGGGCGAGATCGAACCCACTGAGCCCTCGCGCGATCTTCACATCGTTTGGGTCTGGGGAGTCGACCGCAATCACGCGCCTGGATTCCACGAATACGAGTTGGTCCGCGACTTGTTTGTCGATCTACTTGGTAATGTGCCCCGTGTGTCCGTCACCACGGCCGAACAATTCCCCTCTCCGGAGCAGTGGCGGCAAGCCGACTTGGTTGTTTTTTATTTGCAAATGAACGCGTTGAATCAACAAGATTTCGCGTTGATGGATTCACTGTTGGAACGTGGCGGTGGAATTGTCGCCATCCATGCTGCCATGATCCATCCCGGCGAAGAAATGGCGAACCGCTTCGGTCTCGCCTGGGAACGAGGTACAACAAAGTGGGGGGTGCTGCCGATTCCGTCAAAAGTCAATCCGAGACGTCCCCATGGGATTCTCGATGGAATGCCGCGCTCGCTCGACTTGGTCGACGAGGTGTATTGGAAACTGACCGGCGACGTGTCGGAACTCTCGATCCTCGCCACCTCTCAAGCCGGTCCGGAATTTGCCTCGACAGGTCCGCCGACAGACGACCAATTGGACGGGAATGACTGGCCGATCATCTGGACCAAAGAAATCGGCGCAGGTCGCGTCTTTGGTTCGATTCCGGGGCACAATTTGTTTACGTTTAATGATCCCTACTTTCGGATCATATTATTGAGGGGAATGGCCTGGACGATGGATCAACCGTTTGAACCGTTCGAACAGTTGGCGATCGAAGGGCTGGAATTAGACTAGTAACGTTGATTTCCCAAACACTAAATCAGTTTTGCAGCTGACACCAAAAGCCGATTAGAATTTGGCCGGCTCACAACTCATTTGTGAATCGAGTTCGGACAGCCCGTCTTTCTCGCTAAAGCCCATTTCGTTTATACACACGAAGAGCGCACCACATGAATCGACTCATTACAACCTTATTCGTCGCTGTCGTTCTCCTGGTCACGAATCAGTCTCCCGCCGAAACTCCGAACATTGTCGTCATCATGGCGGACGACTTGGGCTATGGGGATGTCTCGTGCTATGGAGCAACGGCCCTCGAGACACCGAATATCGATCAGCTTGCCTCAGAAGGGTTACGGTTTACGAGTGGGTATTGCTCAGCATCGACGTGCACCCCGACGCGATATTCGTTCTTAACCGGAACGTATGCATTTCGCGGGGAACGCACAGGAATTGCACCGCCAAATTCACCAGCGATTATTCAGCCTGGAACAGAAACAATCGCGTCAGTACTTCGGCGCGCGGGCTATGCGACCGGCGTCGTCGGAAAGTGGCATCTCGGATTAGGTGGCCCTGACGGTCCCGATTGGAACGGCGAACTCGAACCTGGGCCGCTAGAGATCGGATTCGATACATGTTTTCTGCTACCGACGACCAATGATCGCGTCCCACAGGTGTATGTACACGACCATCGCGTGCCTAATCTCGATCCGTCCGACCCACTTTGGGTAGGAAGCAAGAAACCGGCCCCCGAGCATCCCACTGGACTAACGCATCGCGACACTTTGAAAATGAACTGGTCGCATGGTCACAACTCCACGATCCACAACGGTATCAGCCGTATCGGATTCTATACGGGCGGTCATGCAGCGCGTTTTCGAGACGAGGACCTTGCCGACAAATGGGTTGAAAAGTCGAATGAGTTTATCGAGCAACACCAGAATGAACCGTTTTTCCTTTTTTTCGCATCGCACGACATTCATGTGCCTCGCATGCCGCATGAACGATTTCAGGGTGCGACATCACTCGGTTTTCGAGGCGATGCGATTGTCGAGTTTGATTGGTGTGTCGGTGAAGTGATGAAAACTCTCGATCGCCTCGACTTGGCTGACAAAACATTGGTCGTACTGTGTTCTGACAATGGACCGGTGTTAGACGATGGTTACGAAGACGGCGCAATTGAGAAAATCGGCAACCACCGCGCCGCTGGGCAGTACACCGGCGGGAAATACAGCGTCTATGAAGGAGGTACACGGACGCCATTCATTACACGTTGGACAAATCGCATCCAACCGGGTGTTAGTGACGAAATTGTCTGCACAATCGACTTGGCGGCCAGCCTAGCGGCGCTTTGCGACCAATCGTTACCTGCCAATGCTTGCCTCGACAGTTTCGACGTTGCCGGTGCGCTCCTTGGAATCGACGGCGCCTCTGGTCGCGAGCACATCGTGCAGCAGAATAACGGGAACAATGGAACCTATGCGCTACGTGCCGGACAGTGGAAGTTGCATCGATACGATAAGCAGACAGCCCGCAACATCGTGGTTGAGAAACAACTTGCGAATACCGAAGTGCCACAATTCCAACTCTTCAATCTGGTCGATGACCCTTCCGAACTCCAAAACGTCATTGACCAGCATTCAGAAATCGCCGACCGACTCAAATCGCAGCTCGCCGAAATTATTCAATCCGGCCGCAGCCGTCCGTAGTTACCGCCACTACCTCTAATTGTCTGCCGAGGATTGCGACTTTCCCAACATTGGAAGTGCATAAGCGGCCCCCACAACAAGGGCGCTGATGTACGCCGCGTCGGCTGCAGGAACGACCCGAAAGAATCCTAATGCGATTGAAATCGTTCCCGCAACGCATGCACCATTCCCAATCGCGAGCGGTGATGCTGGAACGACCAAACGCAACACACCGCGGTAGGCAAACGCCGCGCACCAGACCGGCGCCACACCAGCAAAAAACGGCAATGGCGACCACACGGCACTCGTGACATTCGAGATGGCGGCCAACAGCAAGACCCCATGCAAAAAGCGCAAATGCCCGACGGCAGATTCAATCGGCGAACAGAACCAAACAACCAGCACAAGATTCAGAATCAGGTGCACCAAATTGATGTGGATCAATATCGGAGTGAACAATCTCCAAATCTGCCCCTGCCGTATCGAGTAGAACAAATCAGTGGGAAGGACGATGCGTCCTTCCGATCCCGTCTGAAACTCACAAAACGTGAGGCTCGAAGCTCGGAGAAAAAACGTATCAATCTCGGGAAAGCCGTATTTCCAGCTGACCACGACACAACTGACAATAATTGCAAATACGACGGGAGACCGAGTTGGCTTGTAATTTGCGAATGAGTGATCTTGGCTGGTCAATGTTGTTCCTATTGCGCACAACGCAAACGCGTTGAATGACTGCGGTCGCAAGACCATTCCACTAACAGCCCGTCGATTGTTGTCATCGCGCGCTGAGCGCCTGTGAATCGTTGGTTGGCACGTCTATTCTGTCGATGTGACAGCCCGTTTGCCAACGTGCGCCGCATAATGCACGGCCAGCACGCAGCGAATGTACCATTCCAGCGCAGCCGAACGTATCCCACGCAAACGGCTCGAGCGCATTTCTACAGCGTGTTACGCTGACTTGCGGCCGCAACCGTCGCGTTTTGGTCTATGACTGCCGGCACGCATGAGCCAGAAACGCCCACGAGAAAAAGTAAATCTCGCTAGAATCTGATGGACGTCCGCACGATCCAGGTATCGTCTAAATCGATTGTTGTCGCTTCACCGTTGAATTCGAGATCACGGGCGAAAACATAGCCAATTTCCCCTGAAACCTTCCGACCGCGGGTCGCGGGGCGCCCCAATTCTGGAGTCGGGACAGATTCCCATCCCAATACCACCCGCCAATCCCCATAAGTTAGTTCGTCTCGACTGAAATCGGATCGTTGATATCCCCAGGTTGTACCATTCAGGCCCACCGACAAATATCCCCACTTCTGGCGAGCACCATCATCGGAAATAAGTCCCGCGATGCGAGGCCGAGGAAATGTCAGGTCAATCCGTGCCCTGGGATGAGGTTGCCACACAGCGCCGACGGCGGGAAGAACTGGCAAATCGTTGCGTCCTAAGGCAATGGCGCCAAACTGCCATGTCCATTTGTCATTCTTCCGGTAGACAGCAAACACTCCACCTCGAAACCGCCATGCGTCGCTGCTGGTATTCCGGTTGTCCGTGGCCAGGCTTGCGTTTGCCAGAATATTCCACATCCATTTCTCGTTGATTGGACGGATCCAGAACAGGCCCCATGTGTACTGAAACAAATCTGACGGCAGATTCAACTGCGGAGGCGTCACCAAATTCGTATAGGTAAATCCCGCGTTAATCATCGGAGGTGGTGGACCAAACACGGGATAGGTGGGGATCTTTACACGCGTCTCGTAAGACGAAAATTGCAGCTCGTCGTCGAACTGCCACTCCGTCGCCAAACTGAATGTTGGGCGCATTCGCGAAAGAAACGCATCATTAGCACCGCTTTGTCCAGGGCGATCGACGAGATCCAATACCTGAGATTGCTCGACCGGATCGATCTCGACACTGTCGTCGATCGCTTCCACCGGCAAAATCTGCCGATCGACGATGTTAACGTCCTGTCCCGGCCGCCGATCCACAGGATGCCACGAATGGTTTCCGAGTATTGAATCGATTGCCGTTTCGTCAGAACTTCGATTGGCCGCGACTTCGTGGGGTTCGACCTTCGTGGTAGAAGCTGTCGGAGTTTGGGCGTTCAGCGCGCTAACTACAATCAAGAAGAAGGGTTGGGCGATGCAAATACACCGAATGAAGGACGTTCGCACAGCGGTCAATCCATTGAATGGGCAACCTACCTTGAGGTTCTATTCCGGTCTGGTTTGTAGATTGCCAGTTGTTCAATCCGTTGGTGAACTAGGTGAGCGCTCATCTGCCTTTTTGTAGGCACTTGGTCGATCGAGGCCAATTGAATCGCGAGATTTTGCGGAAAATCAAGTGAGAAAGGACGCCGCGCGTTCTGCAATAGCCCGTGGAACGGCCTGGGCAGTGTAGAAGAAATCGAAAACGGCAGCAACGGCGAGTCATTTCGATTCATCATCTGAAAGCAGGTGGACAATCCCTAAACTGCATTCAGAATCGGTCGGATCGAGCTGGACACGACGAACGATGTAAGACCAATTGTCACTGAGGTGTTGTTGACGGGAGTCGGTCGAAAAGAATTCGGCAGCCGGTGGTACAACGTCCCCGATATCGAAGTCGTGAACAAACACCTCGGCTCCGTACTCAGCATCGGAAGTCACGAGAATATGTCCCTCAGCATCGGTGATATAAATCTCTCCGAATCGATCGCCAAGTCCGTTTAAGATGCTTTGAATTCCGCTGATGAGATCCGACTCGATCGCCACCAACCCAAACGGTTGGCCGGACTGCTCATCGTACACAGGGACCGCGGCTATGATGCGGCGCCGGCTACTGCCGCTGTGATTGGACGACAGACGTCCTTTGAGTGAGGTTTTTACATCCCCCGGCTCCAATTCCATAACCGCGGCTAACAATGGCGATTTCTCAGCACTCGCCAATCGGCTTATCGGTACGCGACGAATGTATCCCGGGTCGTACGGTGGCCGCTCAACGCGGACAATTTCGTGACAGGGATCAGAACTGGCGTCAATGTAAGCCACAGCCAAGTATTCGGAGTTCGCACGAAGCAGACCTTCATAAATGGTCTCGAGGCGTCCACGCCAAACTTCTTCTGAATCGGTTTCGACAGCTCCGCCACGGGCATCGATGATTCCCTGAATCGGAGGCAGCGTCGACATGAATCGGACGTCGCCACTCAGCTTTCTCTCGGCTGCAAGAAGTTGGACTTCGACTTCGCGTTCGTCCGATCGCATTTCTTCAAAGCGTGCTTGCTGAGCTGCCGTTTGACTATGGCGGGCTGCCAGCGTCAGCGTGGTAGCGGCCACAATGACGATGATCGCTGCAGCGGCAATGAGCTGCGACAGTTGTTGATGATGTTGGATCCAACGCCCGATTCGCTGAGACAAACGCTCTTCATAGGCTGACACAGGTTCGCCGGCCATCCATCGCTGTATGTCCTCGGCTAATTCCGTTGTCGAACCGTACCGTGCATAGCGTTTTCTGGCCATGGCCTTGGCACAGATGGCGTCCAAAGCCGGATCGACATCTTCATTGACCCGTCGTGCCCGAGGAGTTGGCCCACTCGCAATGATGGTAATTAACTGCCGAGTTGTCGTGCTTCCTGATGACGATTGGCTTTTCGAATGCGGAGCCTCACCGGTCAGAATCGCATAGAGGATCGCGCCCAATCCAAAAATATCCGTCGATTCATCGACTTCATCCAGCCGGCCTGCCGCTTGTTCGGGCGCCATGTACAGCGGCGAACCAAGAACTTGCCCGGCCAGAGTCCGTTGACCATCAATGACATCGGACAATCCAATGTCGCCGAACGCGTCACCGTGCATGCCATCGTCGAGGACTTTTGCCAACCCCCAATCGATCACAATAACTTGTCCGAAGCTATCAATGGCGACGTTCTCGGGCTTGAGATCGCGATGAATCACCTTGCGCGAATGCGCATGACCAACCGCCTGACAGACGCTGACGAAAGAAGTCAGTAGATTTCGCAATAACATCGGATCGTCGTCGCCTTCTTGACGACGCTCGTGATACTCGCCAATGGCATCCTGCAACGTCTCCTTGCCGAGAAACCGCATCACGTAAAATGATTGGCCGCGAGCAACATCCTCTCCCAATTGATAGATCGGGACGATACCCGGATGTTCAAGCCGGCCCGTAATCTCAGCCTCTCGTTGGAAGCGGCTCAACGCGTCCTTGCTCGCGGATTTGACGTTGCGAATTTCTTTGAGCGCCACGTAACGCTGCAAATTCAAATCCCGCGCTAGCCAAACCGTGCCAAGCCCTCCCTGCCCAAGTTTGCGAATCAATTGGTATTGCGATTTGTGTTCACGTGATTCATCGCTTTTGACGACCGACACAGCACCGCTGATCCCCAGCAACCGGGCAACACGTCCAGACTTATCCATAAGTTCGAGCGCTGATTTCGCTTGAGTACTCTCACCGGCACCATTCTGGTCGTCTTCATTTGGCAATTTCCCCAATCGAATCAGGCGCTGCATTGCCCGCTCTTCGAGATCGCGCCGCTTCTGGTCGCTTAGCAGTTTAAGCTGGACCAAATGGTCGGCGAGTGAAACGTTTCCGTGTAAAGTCCAGTTCGAAAGTGCCGAGGCGAGCTGACGCTCGCTCACAAGTGAAGCTCTCAGCAGATCAACGGCAAATGCGATATCGCGGTCGACTTTTGAAAAATCCGATTGCTCAACGAGACGAGTGGCTGCAAGCTCGTCGACTGGATTCGTATCGGATCCGGATGATGTGTCTGACACGGTGTTCTCGACTCTGCAAATTCGACATACGAGTATTGCTGTTCGAAACGACCACGTTCGGCCCTTCTGGTCCTCAAACGTCGTGACGGTCGTCTGGCGTTAGATGTGCATTTCAACACCTCTTCGAATGTAGCACGTGCAACTAGGCATTACAGCAATTGGCTGGCAGTCGCCGGCGCATTTCTTTGAAATCTCTTGGAATTTCGGACAGTTGCGAGTGCAAACAACAATCTTCCAACTCGTAATCGGATATACCCTCCCGTCGCGTCTCGATTTGGGAGTAAATCTGACAACACGATTTGTTGAGTTTTGACGACCTGCGCGTTCTAATTCCGTCCTGCCTTGCATTCCCCGACCGCCCTCGAACTGCATTTGCGCACCAGAGCCCTGTGTGACTGCCGGTGATAAATAATTGTAATCTCACCGACAAATAGCCTCCCATATTGAATCCATGACTACCGTCATTCTGACCGCACTGACCCTAACGGCGTTCGCAGCCAACTCATTGCTGTGCCGCATGGCGCTCGGTAACGAACTGATTGATCCGGTATCGTTCACGACGTTGCGGCTTGCCAGTGGTGCTTTGGCGCTATTCCCGATTTCTCGAATCATCGCCGAATCGGGCGCGGGCACCAAAACAAGACATCCTTGGAT